>DASTYL010000202.1:0-12874 GCA_035764975.1 Gemmatimonadaceae bacterium
AGGGGGCGGGCGGCCGACATGGCACCGTACCATGCCGGCCGACGGCGAGGTGCGGCAGCGTCGCCGTCACGTTCGTCGTGCCGCCAATCTCGTCCTCGCCGATCAACCGTTGCTGCTACCCGGTGTGAATTTCCGGGTCACGGCCGGTCGGACCATCACCAGGCCGAGCCGGTGAGCGAGAAAAAGGTGCTTCTGGGGATTACGGGGGATTCCCACCCCGGTCTGCAACTCCCCACTCGCCAAGCGATCAGCGCTTTCGAACAGCCGTGTTCAGGGTTCGCCGCGGAGAACGCGGAGAACGCGGAGCAAAGCCCAGGCAGTTCCTCCGCGTTCTCCGCGTTCTCCGCGGTGAAACAGATTCCTCGGAGGACCGATAAAAACGGTGGCCGACTTGAGGTCGCCCACCGTTTCGTCCATCTCGGACGCCCAAATCACGGTTCGCGGCGAACGTCCCTCGGGGGTTCGGGCGGCGCGGCCTTTTCCTCGTCCACGACGCGACGGCGCACCACGACCTCCTCCACGACCAGGGGCCGGGTCTCGACGACCTTCTCCTCGAGGCCCGAGGCGGCGTCGCGCGCGCGCTCCGGCTCGGGGATCGGTTCCTGGCGCGCGGCGCGGTCGGCCAGGCGCTCCGCCCGATCGTCCCGCATGGCTTCCCGCGTCGGGGGGACGGCGCCCGCCACGCCGGCGTCTCGACGGCGGGCCTCGTCCACGTCCCTCAGGCGGGCCGCCTCGGCCTCACGACGGCGAGCCTCGTCGACGTCCAGGTCGCGGAGGCGGGCCGCCTCGGCGTCGTGATGGCGGGCCTCGAGCTCGCGGTCGCGGGTTCGGATGTCCGCGGCGTGGGCGGCGATGGCGCGGTCCACTTCCCTCTCGCGGACGGCCGGCTCGCCGGGCCTGAGGTCCCGATCCGTGGCGAGGTCGCGTTCGGTCCGCAACCCGCGCTCCATGTCGGCGGCGCCGATGAGATCCGCGCTGTCGAGCCGGATCACGCGCGCGCGCCGGTCGATCTGCGCGGCGCGAATCGGCGCCCGGCCGCGCCGGTCGCCGCCCTCGAGGTCGATGTCGAGCAGCACGACCTCCCGTGCGGCGCGATCGACGAGCAGATCGCGCACGGTGCCGATGGTGCGGTCGCCGATGGTGCGCACCTCCCACCCGCGGATGTCCGGTTCGCCCTCGCCGAGCTGCCAGTCGCCAAGCTCGCGCAGCGGGACGAGCTCCGCGTCGGGGCGGTGGTAGGGGCCGAAGCCGGCCGAGTCGCGGCCTCCTCGATCGTCAAGCCGTGCCATGTGAACCTCCGGTGATCGATCCGTTCAGCGCGGACGCGGCAGACGCAACCCACGTCTGCGCCCCGGCCGCCGCATCAGCGGTGCTGAATGTTCCGCTGACGTACAGGAAATAGACCACCGCTGCGACGACGATCAGCAACAGGACCAGCCAGACCCAGCCGTAGCTCCTCTTCCGCGGCTGTACACGTATCTCTGCCATGCGTCCTCCTCCCGGGGTCGATCCCCGAGTGCGCAAGGAGGACGCCACAGCCGTGTCGGTCAGCGGTAGTTGCCGAACTTCAGCTCGACGCCGAAGTCTCCCTTGCGGAGCACCGCGATCGCGGTCTGCAGCTCGTCCTTGTCCGGCGCGGTCACGCGGACCTGGTCTTCCTGGATGGACGCCTGGACCTTCTTGAGCTTCGCGTCCTTGATGGACTGCGCGACCTTCTTCGCGGTCTCCTTGTCGAGCGCCGTCTTGAGCTTGATCTCCTTCCGCGACGAGCCGCCCGAGGCTTCCTTCGTGTCCCCGATGTCGAGGTTCTTCACGGGGACGCCGCGCTTGATGAGCTTCGACTGCAGGATGTCGAACAGCGCATTCATCCGGAAGTCGTCCTCGGCGGTGAGGACGAGCATCTCCTCCGCCCGCTTGTACTCGATGGCGGCGGTGCTGCCCTTGAAGTCGTAGCGCTGCGCGACCTCCTTCTGCGCCTGGTTGACGGCGTTGTCGACTTCCTGGAGGTCGACGCCGGTGGTCACGTCGAAGCTGTAGGTCTGGGCCATGGGAGATGAATTGTTCGGGTGTGACGGGAATGTATCCGGTGCCGGGTTCCGGAAAAGCCTCATGAGGATTCACCGGAAACCCTTCGGATCGCGCAAGTGACCGTTCCACGAGCCGTACGCCCCGACCTGGTGGAAAAGGAACTCACCGGAGAAATCATCGCGGCGTTCTTCTACGTCTACAACAGGCTTGGCTTCGGCAACATCGAAGCGAATCACTGCCGGGCGCTGGAAGTCGTCCTGGAGCGGCGAGGCCTCAGAGTCGAGCGGGAGTACCCGGCCACCGTCTTCTTCGAGGGCGAGCCCGTCGGACTGCATCGGATCGACATGCTCGTCGAGCGAAAGGTCGTCGTCGAGGTGAAGTCGACCGAGCTCCTGCCGCCCTTCGCCCGCCGCCAGCTGCGCAATTACCTGTGCGCCCTGCGCCTTCGGGTTGGCCTGCTCCTGCACTTCGGCCCGAGCCCGAAGGTGTATCGCATGTTTCACGACCCTCACGTCCGTTGATCGCGCGGGATGGAGTTCGTCGCTCGAATTTCGATCCGGCTGTTTCCGATTCCTTCCGCCCGATCCTCATCCTCGCTTTTCGTGCGGCTTGCGGTCCCAAAACGCAAAAGCGCCGCGGGGAGCTCCCCCGCGGCGCTTCTCGTATCACCCGACCTTCAGGTCACCCGAGATACGACTCCAACGCCCGCGCCCGCGACACATGCCGCAGCCGCGACAGCGCCTTCTCCTTGATCTGGCGCACCCGCTCGCGCGTGATGCCGAGGAGCGATCCGATCTCCTCGAGCGTCATCGGGTCGCTGCCGTCGAGCCCGAAGTAGAGGCGGAGGATCTTCGACTCCCGCTCCTTCAAGTACGACAGCGCTTCCTCGATCGACTCCGTGAGCGCCTTCTCGAAGATCTGCTCGTCGGGCGTCGGATTGAGGTTGTCCGGCAGGTAGTCGAGCAGCCGGTTGTCCTCGCCGGGCGTCATCGGGGCGTCGAGCGAGAGGTGCGTCTGCGAGATCGACATCGTCTTCGCGACTTCCTCCTCGCTGATGTCCATCCCCTCCGCGATCTCCTCGTGCGTCGGCTCGCGGCCGAGCTCCTGGAGCAGCGCGCTGGCGCGGCGGCCGATGCGGTGGAGCGTGCCGGCGCGGTTGAGCGGAACCCGCACGATGCGGCTCTGCTCCGCGAGCGCCTGCAGGATCGCCTGGCGGATCCACCACACGGCGTAGGAGATGAACTTGATCCCCTTCGTCTCGTCGAACTTGTGGGCGGCGCGGATGAGCCCGAGGTTGCCCTCGTTGATCAGGTCCGAGAGCGAGACGCCCTGGTTCTGATACTTCTTCGCCACCGACACGACGAAGCGCAGGTTGGAGCGCACGAGCTTGTCGAGCGCTTCCTGGTCGTTCTCGCGGATCCGCTGCGCAAGCCGGACCTCCTCTTCCCGGGTGATCAGCGGGTAGAGGCTGATGTCCTTCAGGTACTGGTCGAGCGATCCTTCTTCGTTCGAAGACTTGCGATGCGTGACAGCCATACGGACAGCGGCTCCTTCTTGTGGCGCGCCTCGCGACGGCCACGAACGACACGGGTGGGGAGGGAAAAACCGTGACGAGCAGTACGACGTATCAATGCACGCGTTCGCCGATCCGCGACCAGCGAACCCGGGTCAACCAGGCCAGCCCACCCACCGAGTCCGGCGAGTAGCTGTAATAGATCACCATCGGTCTTCCCTTCACCAGCGAGTCCGGGACGAAGCCCCAGTACCGGCTGTCCAGCGAGTTGTCCCGGTTGTCGCCGAGCACGAAGTAACTCCGCTCAGGGACGACCAACGGGCCCCAATTGTTTCGCGAGGGGGACGTCGCCGCCGGCGTCGCCGACGCCAGCAGGTGATGCCGCTGCCAGCGGAAGGCGTCGGTGGACACATCGCTCGCTGTATCCTGATGCCTGGCATAACGCTCCGCTACTGCCTCCCCGTTGCGGAACAGCACGCCATCGCGCATCGCGAGCGTGTCGCCCGCCATCCCGACCAGCCGCTTCACGAAGTTCTTCGTCCGATCCTCCGGAAACTCGAAAACGATAACTTCGCCTCGCGTTGGAGTCCGGAGCGCCGGCAACCGCTGATGTGTGAACGGCAGCTCGGCACCGTACACGAGCTTGTTCACGAGCAGGAAATCACCGACCAGCAGCGTCCCTTCCATGCTGCCGCTCGGAATCTTGAACGCCTCGACGAAGAACGTCCGCACGACGAGGAACAGCAGCACGGAGACCTGGAAGATCTTCGTCCATTCCCAGATGAACGCCAGGCGGGAATGGCCGCGGTTCACCTCGCGCAGCGCGTCGGAGCGCCGCTCGGGGTAGGTCGCCCGGACAGGGGGTAACGTGGTGTCGAACTCAGTCATGCTGCTGCGTCAGCTTCGTCTCGAGGAAATCGTCCGCACCTGCGAAGGACGACGTCGTCGTCGCCCGGGAAACCGCCGCGCCCTGCCCCTCCCCGGACAATGCGCACCGGCCTCCCGGCCGACAGGGCATCAGTCCGGAGTGCCGAGGTAGGTGTCGATCTGGGCCCGCTGCAGCGTGCCCGAGAAGTCGACATAGCCGACCTTCGTCTCCGAGTAGAACTCGTATACCTCCCAGCCCCCCTCACGGTGGCCGTTGCCGGTCTGCTTTACCCCGCCGAACGGCAGGTGTGCCTCGGCGCCGATCGTCGGGGCGTTCACGTACGTGATGCCGTTGTCCAGCTCGTTCAGCGCACGGAACGCGAGGTTGACGTCCTGCGTGTACAGTGACGACGACAGCCCGTACTTGACGCCGTTGTTGATGGCGAAGGCCTCGTCGGCGCTGGTGACGCGGATGACGGACAGGACGGGGCCGAAGATCTCTTCCTGCTCGATGCGCATGCCCGCCTCGACGCGGGAGAAGATGGTCGGCTCGTGGAAGAACCCCTTGTCCAGCCCCTTGCCCGGGGCACGCCGGCCGCCGCAGAGGAGGTCCGCCCCTCCCTCGACGCCGATGTCCACGTAGCGCTCGATCTTGCGCAGCGCCGCCTCGTTGACGAGCGGACCGACGTCGGTGCCGTCCTTCCGGCCGTCACCGAGGGTGAGCGCGCGGGCGCGCACCAGCAGCTCGCCCAGGAACTCGTCATGGATGCCGCTCTGCAGGATGAGCCGGCTCGTGGCCGTACAGCGCTGGCCGGTCGTGCCGAACGCGCCCCAGAGCACGCCGTCGAGCGCGAGCTCGAGGTTGGCATCGTCCAGCACGATCTGCGCGTTCTTGCCGCCCATCTCGAGGGAGAGCCGCTTGTGCATCCGGCCGCAGATCTCGCCGACGATGCGCCCGGTCTCCGTCGAACCGGTGAACGAGACGACGGGGACCTGCGGGTGCTGCACGATCGCCGCGCCGGCCGTCTCGCCGCTGCCATGCACGAGCTGGATCACCTCGGGGGGCAGTCCGGCCTCGAGCATGATCTCGACGAGCACGGCGCCCGTGTGCGGTACGTCCTCGGCAGGCTTGAAGACGCAGGCGTTCCCGCAGACGAGCGCCGGGAACATCTTCCACGTCGGGATGGCCATCGGAAAGTTGAACGGCGTGATGATGCCACACACGCCGATGGGGCGCCGGTAGCTCATCGCCCACTTGTTGCGCAGCTCGCTGGGGACGGTGTGTCCCCAGAGCTGGCGGCCCATCGTCGCCGCGTAGTAGGCCGTGTCGATCCCCTCCTGCACGTCGCCGCGCGTCTCGCGCAGCGGCTTGCCCATCTCGCGGGTCATGAGGTTCGCGATCTCTTCCTTCCGCGCGGCCATGAGGTCACCGACGCGGCGCAGGACGTCGCCACGCAGCGGCGCCGGGGTGCGCTTCCAGACCTCGAAGCCGCGCGCCGCCGACGCGATGGCGCGATCCACGTCCTCGAGCGTCGAGAGCGGGAAGGTGCCGATGAGGTCCGTCGTGTCGGCGGGATTGCGGTTCTCGAAGGTCTCGCCCGAGGAGGCGTCGACCCACTTACCCGCGATGAAGTTCTGGAATTTCTTGGCCATTTCGGGACGGTTCAGTATCGGTTCGACTTTCCATCAATCTATTCGCACACCCACAGGGCGCGCGCCGGGTCCGCCCGTGCGTAGCCGACGCGGGGGAGCACCTCCGCGGCGGCCAGCGCCAACCCCCACCCGACCAGCGCCAGGGCGATCACATGGGCACGGGGCGACCGGTGCCGCCAGGTCCAGACCGCGCTCCAGCCGCCGGCGAGCGCGACGCCCGCGACGGCGCCCAGATATCCCGCCAGCCCCAGACCGCAGCGCGCATCATACGGCCAGAAGACCACGCCCACGGCGACGGCCGTCGCCAGCAGGAGCCGCAGCACCACGCCGATGGTCCCGGACGACGCTGGCGCCGCCGGCGGCCCCGCGGCGGGGCCGCCCGCAGGCAGCGCCCGCTCGGGTCCGGCGCCGCGCCCGGCCGGCAGCTGGCCCGCGTCGCCCCGCGCCCGCAGCGCATCGTCGGAAAGCGACGCAAGCTGCCGGTCGATCTTGGCCATCTCCCGGTCCCAGTCGCGCGACATCACGCACTCTCCCGCGTCAGCGCGTAGCGCTCGATCTTCTTGTACAGGTTGGAGCGTGGCATGTCGAGGGCGCGAGCCGTCTCGCTCACGTTCCAGTCGAACTCCCGAAGCTTCGCGAGCAGGAAGGCCCGCTCCGCCTCCTGCTTGAACTCCTCGAACGTCTTGCAGTCGAGCAGGGAGCCCAGGCCGAGTCCCTCGGTGTCGCGCCGGCCGACGAGGCGGTCCACGTCTTCGGCGGTGATCCGCGGGCCGGTCGCGAGGATGAGCAGTCGCTCGATGGTGTTGCGCAGCTCCCGGACGTTGCCCGACCACTCCAGCCCCTGAAGCCGCGCCACGGCTTCGGGCGCGATCGCGCGCGGCGGCATCCCCTCGCGCTCGGTCAGCACGTGGAGGAAGTGCGCGATGAGCAGCGGGATGTCCTCGCGCCGCTCACGCAGCGGCGGCACGTGCAGCGGCACGACGTTGAGGCGGTAGTAGAGGTCCTCGCGGAAGCGGCCCGCCGCGATCTCCTCCTCGAGATTCTTGTTCGTCGCCGCGAGGACGCGCACGTCCACCTGGATCGGCTTGTTGCCGCCGATGCGCGTGACCACGCCGTCCTGCAGCACGCGCAGCACCTTGGCCTGCGCGGCACTGCTCATGTCCCCGATCTCGTCCAGGAAGAGCGTGCCGCCATTCGCCTGCTCGAACTTCCCCGCCCGGTCCGCGACCGCCCCCGTGAACGACCCCTTCATGTGGCCGAACAGCTCGGACTCGATGAGCTCACTCGGGATCGCCGCGCAGTTCACGTCGATGAACGGCGCCTTCGCGCGCGGGCTCCCCGTGTGGATCGCACGGGCGACGAGCTCCTTGCCGGTGCCGTTCTCGCCGGTGATCAGCACGCGCGCCGGCGTCGCAGCGACCTTGTCGATCTTGTCGATCAGCGCGCGGATCGCGAACGAGCGGCCGACGATCTCGTGGCGCGTCTCGATGCTCTGGCGCAGCCGCTCGTTCTCCTCGTGCAGGTCGAGATGCCGCAGCGCGTTCCGGAGGATGACGAGAATGCGGTCGGTGTCCAGCGGCTTCTCGAGAATGTCGTACGCCCCGAGCTGCGTCGCCTCGACCGCCGTCTGGATGGTCGCGTGGCCGCTGATCATCACGACGACCAGCGTCGGGTCGATCTCGCGCATCTTCCGCAGCGCCTCGATCCCGTCGATCCCCGCCATCTTCACGTCCTGGAAGACGAGGTGCGGCTTCCACCGCTCGACCTCGGCGATACCATCCACCGCGTTGGCGGCGGTGCGGACCTCGTAGCCCTCGAACTCGAGGAGCTGGCCAAGGGCGCCGCGGATGCCCTGTTCGTCGTCGACGACGAGGACGCGCCGGTTCATGGGACGTTCTTGTAGAGCGTGATCCGTCCATCGCCGACGCGGATGTCGCCGATGTGCGGGGGGAGCGGGACCGCGATCGCGGCGTCGGGCCCGCCCGACGGCGTTGCGCGCGCACTTCCGGTGATGAGGCGGTTCACGACGCCGTTCGGCAGGCGGAAGTCGCGGACCTTGACCTCAGTGACGGTGAGCTCCCCCTTCCCCGGCTGCGGGACGTGCATGCGGCCCGCGATCTGGACCGGTTCGTGGTCGTTGAGCATGCTCGCCAGCGGGCCGAGGTCGCGCAGCCCCCGCACCTCGCGGAGGGGCACCGTCGCGCGCACCACGAGGCGATCATCGATGACCGCGGCCTCGGCGCTGTCCGCAAATCCCGGAATCATCCGGTCGGCATCGAGGAACACATACGAGGCGGCTTCGCCACCCGTCAGCGACGCGAACACCGGCCCGTCGGCGCGACGGAGCCCGTCGAGCGCCACGCGGGCCCGCTGCGCCCGCTCGGGCGTGAGACGCTCCCACGTCGGGACGGCCGCGCGCTCGTCCCGCGCCCCGGGCCACCATCGGTCCCTGGTGACCCAGGCGGCGGCCGCCGCGACGAGCAGCAGGACGAGCACTACCAACCGACCAAGGCATGCCATGCGAGCGGAGGTGCGGGCGCCGTCAGCGGGCGCGTAAGGAAGCGGACGAGAGGCACCGATAGCTCGGGCCGTTCTGCGTCAAGGTACTCTGCATCAGGTCCAGCGACGAGGCGGTTCCCTCATCCTCGAAGGCGAAGGCGGCCAGCGCCTTCGCAAGCGCCCGCCGGCTCCCGGCATCCAGCGGGCGCTTGACCCGCGCCAGCGTCACGTGCGGACGAAAGGGGCGACCCTCCACCGGCATGCCGAGCCGCGCGAACGCCTCCTCCACGTCGTGGTGCAGGAGCTCGAGACGCGGATCGGACTCCACGCCGGCCCAGACGACGCGGGGCCGCGCCGGGGTCGGAAAGACTCCCGCTCCCCGCACTACGAGGGGGACGTCGCGGTGGTTCCGCGCGGCCGCGAGCACCGCGGCCTCGCACTCCGCCACCTGCGGTTCGGGAACGTCGCCCAGGAACTTCACCGTGAGGTGCAGTCGTTCCGCGGCCGTCCATGTGATCGCCGGCGCGGCGGCGCGAAGCTCCGCCGCGGCAGCGTGAAGCGCCGTCCGCACCTCGGGCCCGAGGGGGATCGCGACGAACAGCCGCCGCGTCGGCGCCCGTGTCGTCAGTCAGCCACCTCGAGCGCGAGACTGCGGAAGCCATGCTCCGAGGCGAGCGTGATCGCCGCCCGGCGCCGCGCCGCGTCATCCAGCACGCGATCGTCGGGCGCGATCCGGAGCACGGCCACCACACCGTCGGCGGTCACGGTCCCCGCGATGCCGGCGGCGCGAAGCGCTGCCTCGAGCGCGTCCGCGCTCATGCGGCGCCGATCCCGTGCAGGACGTTGAGCGAGCCAGACCGGAAGCCGCGCAGGTCGATCGCGACGCGCGCGAACCCGGCCGCCTCGCGGACGGCGCGCGCGAGCTCGCGGCGCGGAGCGGGCGCGAGCCAATGCTCGAGCTCGTCGCCGGCCAGCTCGATGCGGGCGAGATCCCCGTGATAGCGCACCCGCAGGTCGCCGGCGATGCCGAGCTCCCGAAGCGCCGACTCGGCGAGCTCGACCTGGCGCAGCCGCTCGGGCGTCACGGCGGTGCCGTACGGGAGCCGCGACGACAGGCACGGCGACGAGGGCTGCGCCCACGTCGGCAGGCCGCGGGCGCGCGAACGCTCGCGGATCTCCGCCTTCGTCATCCCGACGAGTGCGAGCGGCGAGTGCACGCCCCGCTCGACCGCCGCCTGCTTGCCCGGCCGGTAGTCGCCGACGTCGTCCGCGTTCGTTCCATCGACGACGACCGCGAGCCCGCGGGCCTGCGCCACCGGGAGCAGCCGCGTCCAGAGCTCGCTCTTGCAGAAGTAGCAGCGATTCGACGGGTTCGCCGCGTAGCGCGGGTCCGACATCTCGTCCGTGTCGATCTCGAGCACTTCGACGCCGAATCGCGCGGCGACGGCCCGCGCGGTCGCCCACTGCGAGGCCGGATACGAGGCGCTCCGGCCGATCACGGCGAGCGCCCGGTCCGGGCCCAGCGTTTCCGTGGCGACGCAGGCGAGGTACGCCGAATCGACGCCGCCGCTGAACCCGACGAGCACCGACCCCTGCTCGCGGAGCCAGGCGACGAGCTCGCGTTCACGGGCCAGCGCCGATTGGGTGATGTCGGGCACTTCCGGCGCGTCTTCGGCACGCGCGATGGCGGAGTGGTCCTTTGCGTGCATTCGGTAAAGCTAGCCGCAGCCCCTCACAGAGGGAGGGGCGTTCGCGGATGTCCTCCGGAGGTGACTACATGCGCAAATTTCTGTCCCTGTTTCTGGTCATTGCCATCGCCGGCTGCGGCGACCTGACTGGCGTCTCATCGAACGTCCAGGGGACGTATCAGCTCTACAGTATCGACGGGCAGCGGGTGCCCGTGGCGTTCGATACGCAGTACGGGCAGGACATCTTCGTCGGCGGGACGCTGCGCCTGAACAGCGATGGGTCGTTCATCGAGACGACGCACATCGACGAGGTCCACGCCGGCGGCACCGACCGGGTCGTCGACGAGGAGTGGGGGAGCTACACCGCGCGCAACGGGAACATCACTCTCGACTACGACTCCGGCGGCTGGGTGGACGGCGAGTACGACCGGAGCGAGATCGTGCTGTATGCCGAGGACGCGTACGGCTCCACCGTCATTATCCGGTATCGTCGATAGGGCGTCGGCTACCGTCCGGCTCCCGCCGGGCGGTAGCGCAGCGCCTCCGCCACGTGCACCGGCGTGACCGGAGCCCGGACACCTGCGCCGGGCTCGAGGTCGGCGATGGTGCGCGCGACGCGCGACACCCGGTGGAACCCGCGCGCGGAGAGCGACATCTGCTCCGCCGCCCGGCGCAGCACCCCGCGCGCCTCGAGCGTGAAGCCGCCGCGCGCGTCGAGCCAGCGCCCGGGCGCCTGCGCGTTGGCTCGCACCGCTGCGAGTGCGGCGTATCGCGTCCGCTGGATCTCGCGCGCCCGCTCCACACGCGTTCGCACCGCTGCACTGCCCTCCGCCGGCTCGGCATCGGCAAGCCGCTCGAGCGACACGCGCCCGATGTGGACATGCATGTCGATGCGGTCGGCGAGGGGCCCTGACAGCCGGCTGCGATATCGCGCGATCTCCGACTCGGGACACCGGCAGAACGTCTCGGGGCCCGGCTGGATGTCGGCGTCCGTGCGCGCCTCGTCTCCCGCGCGCCCGCAGGGGCATGGGTTCGTGGCGCCGACGAGCGCGAACCGCGCGGGATAGGCGACCGTGCCGGCGGCGCGGGTGACGACGACGCGGCCATCCTCCAGCGGCTGCCGGAGCGCTTCCAGCGTATGGCGCGGGAACTCCAGCAGCTCGTCGAGAAAGAGCACCCCGTGATGCGCGAGGCTGACCTCCCCCGGCCGCGGCGATGAGCCGCCGCCGACGAGGCCCGCGACGGAGATCGAGTGATGCGGCGCGCGGAACGGCCGTGCGATGGCAGTCCCCCCATTGCCCGCGCTTCCGAGCAATCCGGCGACCGAATGGATCGCGGTGACGTCGAGGGCCTCGTCGGGATCGAGCGCGGGCAGGATGCCTGGCATGCAGCGCGCGAGCATCGTCTTGCCGGCACCGGGAGGGCCGATGAGCAGCAGCGCGTGGCCGCCGGCGGCGGCGATCTCCAGTGCGCGCCGCGCCCCCGGCTGGCCGACGACGTCGCAGAGATCCGGCGGGTCATGGCTGCTGGCATCCCCCGAGCCGTGGCGATTGCACTCCGGCTCGGGGAACTCCCCGCGGCGCAGCCATCCCACGAGATCGTGCAGCGTCGCGGGCGCGGCGATGCGCGCGCCGTGCACGAGCTGCGCTTCGGCCACGTTGCCGGCGGGGATCACCAGCCGCGGCGGTCGCTGCTCCCGGCCTGCGTCGCCGGTGCGCGCGAGGCGACGGGCGACGGGCAGCACACCGCGCACCGGGCGAACCGCTCCATCGAGCCCCAGCTCCCCGAGCAGGACGGTGTTCTCCAGCGCGGCTGCCGGTACGACGCCGGTCGCCGAGAGGAGCGCGGCGGCGATCGGCAGGTCGAAGGCGGTGCCGGACTTGGGCAGGTCGCCGGGAGCGAGCGAAACGGTGATGCGGCGGGGCGGCAGCGGATAGCCGGCGTTCGCCAGCGCCGCGGTGACGCGCTCCCGACTCTCCTTCACCGCGCCCGCCGCGAGTCCCACGAGCGTCCATTGCGGCAGCCCGTGCGCGACATCCACTTCGACGATGACGTCGACGGCATCGACGCCGACGACGGCGGCGCTTCTCACGGCGGCGAGCATGACGAACACGCTACCGGCGGAGCGCGCGCCGTCATGGCCGAATCACCGCGGCCGGGCGCGAAGCTCCGCCGGTCGGACGGATCACTTCAAATCCGTCCGGATCGTGACGGTCCCGTTGTCGAGCGGCGTCGTGGCCGTCTGGTCATACGACCTGGTCCAGCTGTCGTACTCCGGGGCGTTGAACTCGTCGGTCCAGAGCTGCGCCCGGAACGCGTCCACTCCACCGGTGCCACCGTCCACGGCAATGATGATGAATCCGATCTCGCGTTTGAACTTTCCCGTTCGAGTCCAATGCCGCGGATGACGACGGTGTCGCCGCGGACCTCGGCCGTGTGGAACGCCGTGCTCTCGAGCGCGAACCCGGCGTCGGGGACGCGGAACCGGACCATGCCGGTCGGCGCCGGGCCCTCGTCCGGATCGAGCGTCACGTGGAAGCTGAAGTGCAGCACGTTGCCCGCATCATCGGTGATGGTGCCGCTCCCGCGTGTCGCCACGGGCTCGAGCGTGACAGTCGGGGACGTG
>DASTYL010000203.1:0-6029 GCA_035764975.1 Gemmatimonadaceae bacterium
GATTCGGAATCGATCGCGGCTCAGGCCGAAGAGGATCCGCTCGCCCCGGATGGTGCCGATGAGCACTCCGTCGCTGGCGACCGCGACGTAGGGCCAGAACTCCCCCGGCAATCGCGGCATGCGCGCGAGATCGATGGCGTAGACCGGCAGCCTGGCCGCGTCCACGAGCAGCCCGGTCGCCGTGGCCGTCGCCACGAATGCCGCGGGGGCCAGCCGGAAGGGTCCGAGCGCCGCCGCGCGCAGCCCGCCCTGATTGCCGGCCAGGCCCCCGAACGCCCCCGATGCGAGGCCGAGCAGCCAGACGACCGGGCCATGTGGCGTCCACCGCGCCGCCCATCCCGTCAGCGTGGCGAAGGACGTCAGCAGCAGCAGGATGCCGAGCGCGACGGTCAGGGCGCGGCTCCCCAGCACCGTGTACGCCGCCGCCCCGGCAAGCCCCCCGAGCGCGCTCACGACGCCGAAGCTCCGGAGGACCGGCCAATCGATGGCGGCCCGGAGCCGCCAGCATCGCAGCCCGGTCGCGAGCGCATGTGGGATCGCCACCAGCGCCACCGCGAGCGGCATCCCGAGACGCGTCGCCACGAGCGGCGTGAGCAGGCTGCCGATCCCGAATCCGACCACGGACGCGGTCGCGCCGGCGGCGATGGCGACGAGGAGAATGACGAGCAGGAACACGGAGGGATGCGCCCCGGATGCGGATTGCGGAATGCGGACTGAAATGCGGACTACGGACTGCGAATTCCCGGTCCGGCGGCGGCGCGGCTGTTGCCACGTGATCGGACTCTACAGCCAGCCGGCAGCGCCGGCAATTCCAACCCGGTCCCTGCTTCTGTCCACCACTGACGCCATCATCGTCCTCGGCCGCGGCGTCGGCGCGGACGGATCGCTCCCGCTGATCGCGCGTGCGCGCGTCGAACGGGCGGTCGCCCTGCATCGCCAGGGTGTCGCGCCGTGGCTCGTGTTCACGGGCCTGTGCGGGCTGCTCATGGAGACGCGTCCCGCGGTGTCCGAAGCCGCGGCGATGGCGGAGCACGCCGCTTCGCTCGGCGTCCCCCGCTCCGCGATGCTCCTCGAGGAAGAAGCGCGCGACACCCTCGGCAACGCCTACTTCGTGTGGAAGCGGTTCATGCTCCCGCGCGACTGGTGGTCCATCCGCGTCGTCACGTCCGACTTCCACATCCCCCGCGCGGCGTGGGTGTTCAACAAGGTGCTCGGGCCCGCATACGACGTCGCCTTCTCCGCGGCCTCGTCGGAGCGGTTCGCCTCCACGCTCGTGCACCGGGCACGCGCGGAGCGCGACAGCGCAGCGTTTCTTGCCGAGTGGCTCGGAACGATGCGCGACGGGGATGTGGCGGCCATCGAGCGGCTCATCGCGGAAGAGCACCCGGCGTACGCGGCCACGCCGCGCGTCACCCTCCAGTACGTCCGCGAGCGCATGGACGAGCTGGCGCGGATTCATCGCGCGGGCGAGGCGGGCGTCGCCCGCGGCCATCGCAACGTTCAGGAACGCACGCCGGAGCTCTGATCATGATCTGCATCCTGCACGGCTACCTGCTGGAAGGCTCCGGGAGCAACCTCTGGACGCGGTCCGTGGTGGAGGCGCTCTGCCGCGACGGTGAGACGGTGCATCTCGTCTGCCAGGAGCCGCATCCCGACCGCTACGACTGCATCGCGGAAGCCTACCGGTACCATCCCGACGGCCGCATCGAGACGATGGTCTCGCGCGAGGTGCCGTATCCCGGCAGGTGCATCATGCACAAGCCGCAGCTGGGGGACACGATCCCGGTGTACGTGTGGGACAAGTACGAGGAGTATCCCAACGCGATCCCGATGATCAACCTCGACGACCGGACGATCGAGGACTACGTCGCATGGAACACGTCCGTCGTCCGCGGCGTCGTGGAGCGCCATCCCATCCACGCGCTGCATGCCAATCACGCCGTGCTGATGTCGGTCGTGGCCCAGCGGGTGAGCGCCGCCACCGGCGTGCCGTACGCCATCATGCCCCACGGCAGCGCGCTGGAATATGTCCTCAAGCGCGACGAACGCTTCCTGCGCATGGCCAGCGACGCCTTTGCGGGCGCCTCGCGAATCTTCGTGCACGGCGACGAGATGCGCACGCGCGTACGGTCGATCCTGCATGACATCCCGGACTTCGCGCGCAAGGCGAGCGTCCTGCCGCTCGGCGTGCATACCTGGCAGTTCGAGCCCGTTCCCCGCGAGCGCCGCCGCGAGAAGATCGGCCGCCTGCTGGTGTCACTCGCGGGCAAGCCGCGCGGGCGCCGGCCTTCGCAGCTGCGCACGATGCTCGAGGGGCTTCCCCGGCAGCACTCGCTGGAATCGCTCCGCACCCTCTTCAGGAGCCTCAAGTACGATGCGAAGCTCCCGGACGAGGACGTAGAGGAGAAGATCGCGGCGCTGGACTGGGAGCACGACGCCGTCCTGCTCTACGTGGGCCGGCTGATCTCGGCCAAGGGGGTGCAGTCCGGCGTCGCGGCGCTGCCGCTGCTGCTCGCCGACGACCCCGGCGTGCGCCTCCTCATCGTGGGACACGGTCCCCTCCGCGAACCGCTGGAGGCGCTCCTCTGGGCGCTGGAGCGCGGCGACCGCGCACTCGTGGAGCGCATCGTGGACTACGGCCAGATGCTCGAGGGAAATCCCGACGGCGAGGGGGGCCACATGGAGCTCGGCCAGGTCGGGGCGTTCTTCCGCGAGCTCGAGGCCCGGGGGGAGCTCGATCGCTATTTCGCGCTGGCGCGCGAGCACGTCCGCGCCGACCGCGTCGTCTTCATGGGCTACCTGACGCACGCGGAGCTGCAGCACCTCTTCCCCTGCTGCGACGCCGGGATCTTCCCGTCGGTCGTGAAGGAGGCGGGGCCGCTCGTGTTCCTCGAAGCGCTCGCGTCGGGCTGCTTCCCGCTCGGCACGTACTTCGCCGGGATGCGCGCCAGCATCGACGCCATCGCGGACACGCTGCCGCCCCACATCCTCGATGCGATGAAGCTCGACGTGGACGACACCGTCGCCGACATCGTGGCCAACGTGCACAACGCCCTTCGCTTCGGCACCCGCTACAAGGACGTCCTCAGCCGCACGGCGCAGGAGCGATACGACTGGACGAGCGTCGCGCGAAAGCTACTTGCTGAACTCACGGCAACTGCAGTACCCGGTACTGAGTACGTGGTACCAGGACCGACATCCGGTCCACGCTAAGGCGGACCTACCTGCTACTGCAGTACTTCGTACCTGGTACTTCGTACCGGATACTGCAGTGGCAGTCAGGGACGCCTTAGCGGAGCCCGGATGTCGGTCTGCCTACTCCCTACGGAGTACTCCGTACTTCAGTTGTCGTTCATCCCCGCGGCTTTCATCGTCGCCGACATCTCCTGCTGCTTGCGGGCCAGCTCCTGCTGGTGCTCGCGCATGAACCTGATGTTGTCCATGTTCGCCTTCATCGCGCGCGCGAGCGAGTCCTGATTGTCGTTCGGGCGCATGTCGAGCACGGCGGTCGCCATCCCCGTCTGGATCATCGACATCGTGAGGAGCGTGAACTCGCGCGGCGAGAGGCCGGCATCGCGGACGGCCGCCTTCATCATCGGCTCCGACTCGATGCGCTTCACCATCTCGTCCATGTCCGCATCCGTCGCATCGTCCTTCTGCTCCTGCCGGGCCTTGAACGCCTCCCGCTCCGCCGGCGACAGCGCCGCGACCTGCTGCGCCATGCTGCGCTGCGCGTTCATCCAGCGATCGACCTTGTCCATCGTGAGCCGGTAGCTGGAGATGTCCGCGAGCTGCTCATCCATGTCCCCCGACCCGCTCGCCGACGTCGCCGCGGCGCTGTCGGTGGAACCGGTCTTCGCGTCGCCGCCGCAGGCGACGACCAGGCAGAGGGCGAGGAGGTGCTTCCTGTAAGCCATTGATCACTCCGGAGGATGCGTCGTGTCAGCCGAAGGCTCGGCGAGGGAGCGGCCAATGTACCGCATTCCGGCCCCGTCCGCTCTCCCCCGGGCCCTGCCGCCGCCGGACGACACGTCTATCGCTTCAGCCACTCCGCGATGGCCCGCGCGATCTTGGCCCCGCCCTGCGTGGACGGCTCGATCGGATTGGAGTAATCCGCCGGCTCGTTGCACAGGTCGCGGAGCTCGAGCACGGGCACCCCGAGCCGCAGCGCCGAGCGCTGGATCCGATCGTTGAATGCGGCGATCGCGCCCATGCCCCGCTTCTGCATCGACCCGCCGAGGTTCCCTTCGTAGATCGTGCAGGCCAGCAGCGGCAGGCCAAGCCGGTGGACGTCGTCGAGGATCTCGTGGTACCGGGGGGCGAAGGCCGCCGCGGCGTCGGCGAGGCGGGCGAGGACGTCGACGCCGATGCTCGGCTCCAGGAGCCCCACGTAGCTGAGGGCGTCGTTGCCGCCGACGCTCAGCACGAGGTGCGTGACATCGGCGGGCAGGCGCGCGATCTGGCCCGGGACGTCATCCATGATGGCGCCATCCCGCGCGAGAAGTGTCACCTTCCACTTGCCACCCAGCGCCTCGCGCAACTGTGCCGCAACGTCCGGCCCTCCCTGGACGTATGCCGCATTGTCGAAGATCGAATCGCCGAGCAGGACCACGCGAGCCATTTTTTCCCCCCGGGATGGGCTCGATGTCTAGCCAAGCTCCGTGCTGCGGGATAGGTCTTCCAAAGGTACACGTTCCTCCTGCCACCTGATCGCCCCACCCGTCCACCCCCACATACGAGCAGCATGGCCGATCGCAGAGACTTCCTCAAAGCGGCGGGCACGGCAGCCGCCGCCGTCGCCATTCTCCCGGCCAACGCGTCGGCGCTGAGCCGCCGGCTGCAGCTGGGCGCCGCGCCCGACCCTGAGACCCTCGCCCTGGCGGCCATCGACGCCGCGCGCGTCGCCGGCGCGCAGTACGCCGACGCCCGCGTGGGCCGCTACCGCCGCCAGTCGGTCAATACCCGCGAGCGACAGGTCACCAACGTCAGCGACTCCGAGTCGTTCGGCATCGGGATCCGCGCCCTCGTCAATGGCGCGTGGGGGTTCGCCGCGACCAACGAGCTCACGGTGGACGCGGTCGCCCGCACCGCGGCAGAGGCGGTGCGGACGGCCCGCGCGGCGAAGCGCGCGCAGCGCCGCCCGGTGGAGCTGGCGCCCGTGGCCCCGGTGAAGGGGACATGGCGCACGCCGGTGAAGCTCGACCCGATGGACGTGGCGATCGAGGACAAGGTCGCCCTGCTGCTCGCCGCCAACGAGGCGGCGCTCAAGGTCGCCAACGTCCGCTTCGCCAGCTCCGGCATCGCGAGCCTGCGGGAGGTGAAGACCCTGGCCACGACCGACGGCACGCTGGTGACGCAGACGTTCTATCGCATCTGGCCGACCTTCAGCGCGACGGCGATCGGCAACGGCGACTTCCAGAGCTACAACGAGGAGCTTGCGCCCCGCGGTGCCGGGTGGGAATACGTGACGAGCCTCGACATGCCGACCAACGGCGAGAAGTGGGCGGCGCTCGCCGCCGAGAAGCTCGGCGCGAAGTCGGTGGACGTCGGGCGCTACGATCTCGTGCTCGACCCGCGCAATCTCTGGCTCACGATCCATGAGTCCGTGGGCCACCCCACGGAGCTCGACCGCGCGATGGGCTACGAGGCCAACTACGCCGGCACGAGCTTCGTGGCGCCGCCGGAGGCGACGATCAACAAGCTGCAGTTCGGCTCGGAGCTCATGACCATCCGCGCCGATCGCGTGCAGGAAGGGTCGCTGGCGCGTGTCGGGTGGGACGACGAAGGCGTGCCGCCGGACGACTGGACGATCATCGAGAAGGGGACTTTCAAGGACTACCAGACGACGCGCGAGCAGGCGGCCTGGATCGCGCCGCTCACCGGCGTCCGCACGTCGCACGGCTGCTCCTTCGCGCAATCATGGGCCGACGTGCCCTTCCAGCGGATGCCCAACATCTCGCTCCTCCCGAACGAGAAGGACGTCTCGCTCGACGACATCATCGCCGCGACCGACCGCGGCATCATGGTCA
>DASTYL010000204.1:0-11920 GCA_035764975.1 Gemmatimonadaceae bacterium
CCGGGCGCCACCGTCCAGCGGGCGGGCGAAGGGATCGCGGTCACCTTCGAGTCCGGCCTGCTCTACGACTTCAACTCGGCGGTCGTGAAGCCGACGGCGGCCACGAATCTGACGAATCTGGCGAACAGCCTGAAGGAGTACCCGAACACCGACGTCGTCATCGTCGGCCACACGGACTCCGTCGGCACCTACGATTACAACCAGCAGCTGTCCGAGCGTCGCGCCCGCGCGGCCGCGGACTACCTCATCTCCCGCGGGGTTGCCGCCTCGCGCATCCGCGCCAGCGGCCTGGGCGAGACCGAGCCGATCGCGAGCAACTCCACCGAAGACGGCCGGGCGAAGAACCGCCGCGTCGAAGTGGCGATCGTCGCGAACGCGGCGCTGAAGGAGGAGGCGAAGCGGCAGGCGGGCAACTGATCCAGGTTTCCGCGTACCGCACGAACAGGAAGGGAGCCGGCCCGCTGGGGCCGGCTCCCTTTCCGTTGCGGAGTGCACTGCGCATCTGGTCTCCACCACGGACCACTGGAGAGCCCGCAGGCCCGGTTCAGAACCCGCCGAGGCGACCCTTCACGTCCCGGGCGCCGGCCGCGGCACCGAGCCCGACGGACAGCCCGAACACCAGCGCCGTGCCGACGCCGATGATCGGCACCAGCGCCACGACAGGGAGCGCCAGGATGGCCGCCCCGACGCCAGCGATGAACGGGGCGGCGGTGCTCTGCGCGGCCGGAACGTAGCGCAGCTTCCGGCTCACCATTTCCCGCGCATAGCGGTGGCCGAGGGTGGTGACGACGAGTGCGACGGCGAGCGAGACGATGAGCGGGATCACGGGGCTTCCTCCTGGGTCAGTCCGCCGACTCGCGGCGAATACATCCATGTCTACGGCGCCGGCTCGAATTGGTTTCGTCGCCCGCGCGTCGACGTCTCCGAGGGAGCGCCGCCAGCAGGCGCGGCCTAGTTGAACCCCATGCAGAACATTAGCTTGGCTGCATTCCCTCCTTCGGCGCGCCCATCCATGTTCGCCTCGAGTGACCGATGATCAACTTGCGCATCGTGCGGCGTGACCGGGGCGAGCAGCTGCTCGCCGAGTGCCAGAGCCACGTCGTGCCATCTCGCGGTGAGTTGATCCAGCTCGACACGCTCGACGGTCATGGAAGCCCCGCGGGTCCGAGCACGCTCTGGAAGGTCGTGGCCGTCACCGTCCACGTGCCGTCGCTGCACTCGTCGACCCCGCTGACGGGCGCACCCCTCGCCGTCCGGACGGTCGAGGTATCGGTGGTGCCGGACACCTCGCTCTTCCCGGATCTCCTGCACGAGGCCGAGTCGATCCTTTCCGAGTCCCGAATGTGACGCGCACGACAGCCTCGCCGGCGTACGCAGGGGTCATCGACCCGCACCGGATCACCCACACGCTGCCCGCCCACCTGGCGGAGTGGGAGCTGCCACCGGGATGGAGCTGGGGAACGGAGGGCGTCCTCGGCGAGCACCGCCACTATCAGGAGATCATCGACGCCCTCGGCCGGTCGCTCTCGCTCGTCAGCGCGCCGGATCCGGCGCATCACGCGTGGCTCCATGCGGAAGCGCGGCACCTCGCGCACAAGACGCACGTCGCGGTGCCGACCACGTATCACTACTGGACGGCGGACAGCATCAGCAGGCGCGGCCCCGGGTACCTTCGGCGCTGGATCGCCGGCGAAACGGTGGGCTCGCGGCTGCGGCGCGCCGGGGCGGACGACGTCCCCACGGTCATCCGCCTGCTGCGGGAGGTCGGTTCCGTCCTCGCGTACCTGCACGACACGGGCAGCGTCCACGGCGCCGTCTCACCCGACAACGTCTGGGCGCTCCCGATGGGACGCATCTGGCTGCTCGGCTGGCAGTGGGCCGTGCCGCAGGGGGACCTGCCGCCGGGAATGACGCCGGACTTCCGGTGGATGCCGCTCGCACCGGAATGGGACGCCGCCGGGTGGCAGCCGACCCCGGCGTCCGACCAGTGGCAGCTCGGCGCCCTGTGCTTCACCGCGCTGACGGGTGAGATGCCACCGGCGCGCGAAGTGCCGCCGCTGCAGCTGATGCGGCCCGACTGCCCGAAGTCCATCGCCGACGTCATCGATCGCGCGCTGCGCGAAGATCCGGCGGATCGATATGCGGCGGTGCCGTCGCTGCTGCGCGCCGTCGATCGCATCGTCGGCGGGCGGGTGACGCCCATGGGCACGGAGATCGTGGGGCCGCAGGGCGCCAGTGAAGAGGCGCGGCTGCGATGGGCGCTCGCGGACGATTATGAAGTGCTCGACCGGCTGGGTGCGGGCACCTTCGGCGCCGTGTGGCGCGTGCGCGACCTCTCCCTCGGTCGCGAGGTCGCGCTCAAGCTGTTGCACGCGAACGTCGCGCGCGACGAGCGCACCGTCGGACGGTTCCGCCGCGAAGCGCGCCTCGCGGCGCAGCTGGCGCATCCAGCCATCGTACCGATCTACGATTGGGACGGCCGGGGCGACCTGCTCTGGTACACGATGGAGCTCGAGGAGAACGGCAGCGTCGCGGATTTCATCGCGCGATCCGGCCCGCGCCCGCTGTCGGAGATCGCGCCGCAGGTGGATCTCGTCCTCGGGGGGCTCGCGGCCGCGCACTCCGTCGGCATCGTGCACCGGGACCTGAAGCCCGAGAACATCCTCATCGATCGCTACCGCCGCTGGCGGATCACCGATTTCGGCATCGCGAACGTCGCGGGCGAGGACAGGGGAAGCACGACGGGCACGCCTGCCTTCGCCGCACCGGAGCAACTCCTCGGCGAGATGCAGGATCAGTCTGCCGACTGCTTCTCGATGGCCGCGATCGTGCTGTTCGCCCTCTCCGGGCAGCCGCCCTTCGGTGACCAGGACGGCCGGCGGATCCTGGCGCGACAGCTCTCCGGCCAGATCGACCTCTCGCCGTATCCGCGCGAGGTCGCGAACTGGCTGCGGCGCGCGCTGAGTCCCGCATCGGAGGAGCGGTTCCCGGACGCGGCGACGATGCAGGCGGCCTGGCGCGCGGCGATCGAGACGGAGTTCACCGGCGACCGACGGCAGCCCTGGTGGCGCCGCTGGCTCGATGCCGCGGGTGGTGATCAACTCTGGACGGACGATCGCGCATCCTGATTGCCGGCCGGACGGATCCCGGGAGGGGTGACAGGTGAGCATCGCGACGATCAACCCGGCGACCGGCGAGACGGTCGCGCGGTTCGAGCCCTACGATGCCGCGGCGGTCGAGACGCGGATCGCGAATGCGGCCGCCGCGCGCGACGTGTGGCGCGCGACCCCGCTGGACGAGCGCCTGGCGGTGATCCGCCGGGTCGCGGACATCCTCGACGCCCGGCGCGACGAGTATGCCGCGCTGATGACGCTCGAGATGGGGAAGCTCCTCTCGGCCGCGCGCGACGAAGCGGCGAAGTGCGCCATGACGTGCCGCTGGTACGCCGACAACGCGCCGCGCCTCCTCGCGAACGACTACGTCGACGTCGAGGGCGAGCGCGCCTGGGTCGCGTATCAGCCGCTCGGCGTCGTGCTCGCCGTGATGCCGTGGAACTTCCCGTTCTGGCAGGTGCTGCGATTCGCCGCGCCGACGCTCGCGGCCGGCAACGTCGGTCTGCTGAAGCACGCGTCCAACGTGCCGCAGTGCGCGCTGGCGCTCGAGGCGCTGTTCGCAGAGGCCGGCGCACCGCGCGGGGTGTTCCAGGCATTGCTCGTCGGATCGGACGCCGTCGAAGGCCTGCTCACCGATCCGCGGATCGCCGCCGCGACGCTGACGGGGAGTGAGGGGGCGGGCCGGAGCGTCGGAGCGATCGCCGGGGGACAGCTCAAGAAGACGGTCCTGGAGCTCGGCGGCAGCGATCCATTCATCGTCCTGGCGACCGCGGACGTGGATGCCGCGGCGCGCGTGGGCGTCCAGGCGCGGATGATCAACAACGGACAGTCGTGCGTGGCGGCCAAGCGCTTCATCGTGCACGAGCGGGTCGCCGACGAATTCACCGAGAAGTTCGTCGCGCACGTGAACGCGCTCGCGGTTGGCGACCCTACCGACCCGGCATCCGCAATCGGGCCGCTCGCGTCGCGCCGGCAGGTGGAGGACGTCGACCATCAGGTGCAGCAATCAGTGGCCGCGGGTGCACGCCTCCTGGCAGGTGGCAGGCCGCTCGATCGGCCCGGTTTCTATTATGCGCCGACGGTCCTGTCGGACCTGCCGCAGCATGCGCCCGCATATCACGAAGAGGTGTTCGGCCCCGTCGCATCCATCTTCCGCGTACCCGACGCCGACGCGGCGGTCGCGCTCGCGAACGGCAGCCGGTACGGGCTCGGCGCGAGCGTCTGGACGCGGGACATGCGCGAGGCCGAACGCGTTGCCCTGGCGATCGAGAGCGGCTCGGTGTTCGTGAACGCCATGATGGCGTCGGACCCGCGATTCCCGTTCGGCGGGGTGAAGGCGTCCGGCCACGGACGAGAGCTCGCGGCGTGGGGGCTGCGGGAGTTCACGAACGTCAAGACGATCCGGATGCGGCCCGCAGCTTCACCGTAACCGCCGTTCCCTCCCCCACCGCGGTCTTCACCGCGATCGATCCTCCCCAGCCCTCCACGAGCTGGCGGCTGATGGCGAGCCCGAGCCCGCTTCCGCTCGTGCGCGTGGAGAAATGCGGCTCGAAGATGCGCGGGAGCACGTCGGACGGAATCCCGTGGCCGTCGTCGCGGACGACGATGGAGACTTCGCCGCGGCGCGGCGCGACGTCCACGCGGACCTCCCGCGCCTCGGCGAGCCGCGCGTTCTCGAGGAGGTTGAGGAGCACCTCGTGCAGCTCGTTGGCCTGGGCCATCGCCATCACCCGGTCGTCGACTCCTTCCACGTGGAATCGCGTGCCGCCGTCGCCCATGGTCTCGAGCGCCGCGAGTCCGCGGACCACGCGCGCGACGTCCACGGGCTCCGCCGGGGCACGCTCGGCAGGGGCGCTGCCGTACTTGCTGAAGGCCCGCGCGATCTCGTCCAGCCGGTCGATCTCCTCCAGGATGCGCGTGACGTTCTGATCGAGCACCGTGTCGAAGTCGACGCGCGGATCGCGGCGGGCCCGGCGCAGGTGCTGCACCCCGAGGCGGATCGGGGTGAGCGGGTTCTTGATCTCGTGGGCGACCTGCCGGGCCATCTCGCCCCAGGCGAGTACCCGCTGGGCGCGCGCGAGCTCGGTGATGTCGTCCAGCGTGAGGACCGCCGCGCCCTCGCCCAGCCGCGTCACCTGCCCGCGAAGCTGCACGCCGCGCAGCTCGACGTCGAAGTCGTCGACTTCCCGGCGCGAGGCGATGAATCGCATCGCGATCCCCGCGATGCCCTCGTCGGCCTTCGCCAATCGCGCCCCCGGCAGCAGCTCCGCGCCGAGCAGGGACTCGGCGCGGGGGTTCGCGAGCGTGACGCGGCCGTCGCCATCCACCGCGATGACGCCGCTGGCCACGTTGCGGAGGACGGCGGCCGTCCTGCGCTGCGCTTCCTCGAGCTCGTTGCGGCTTGCGCTGAGGTCCGCGGCCATGCGGCTGAAGGCGCTGAACACCGGGCGGAATTCGGCGGGGGGTTCGCGCTCGAGCGGGGGCTCGCGATCACCGCGCGCGATCGCCATCGCCGCGCGGCGTAGCATCCCGACCGGCGTGGCGAGCTGGCGCGCCGCGACGCCGCTCAGGGCAAGCGCGGCGAGCGCGCCGGCCGCCGTGGCGAACATCACGAGGATGGCGAGATCCTGGCGGCGCCGGTCGAGGGCCACGTCGCCGGTCCGCGCCGGCGCCGCGATCACCCGCTCCCCGTCGTCCACCGCGTCGACCGCCCGATAGCCGAACAGCAGCGATTCGTCCTTTCCGTCCGCGCGACTCACCACGATCTCGTCGCCGAGCGCGAAGCCCAGCGTGACGTCCGGGCGCAACAGGAGCCCCGTCGGCGCGAGCGACGCATAAAGCGGCTCGCTCGCGTCGACGAGCACCCCCTCGTCGTACAGCAGCAGCGGCGTCTCCAGCCGACGGCTCTCCCGTGCCACCCAGTCCGGCGCCACGTCGGGCCGCGCGGCCGCGCGGAGCGTCTCGCGGAGCAGCAGGATCCGCGTCTGGCGTCCGTCCTCGAGCAGCTGCTGGTAGGACCACACGGCGAACGCCACCGCGGGCACCACGAAGAAGAGGAAGAGCGCGAGCGAGAGGCGCGCGCGGTAGCTGCGGCTCCATTGCCGGCGTCGTGTCCGGAGCCACCGACCCAGGCGGCCGTCCGCGACGACGGTCAGCGTCCACAACAACCCCACCAGCAGCAGGTCGACGAGGACGAGCAGGACACCGCGCTGCAGGAGCGCGGCGAGGGGACGCAGCTCGACATCGACGAATCCCAGCGCAGTTCCCGCCGCGGTTTCGACCGGCACGACACCACGGAGGGACGAGCCATCGCGACGCCACCGCTCCTCCCTGGCGAACGTCCGGGTGGAACCACCGAGGCGGATGCTGTACGGCGGCTCCGCTGCAGCACCGCGGTCGGCGCCGATGAGACGTGAGACGGGATCGGGGGGAATGAGCGAGGTGCGAGGCCCTACGACCGTCGTGACGATTCCTCCGCCCGCGGGCGCGGCGAGCGCCAGCTGCACACCCGGCCATGCCGGCAACGCGCGAATGACGGGGCTCCGCCCGGCCGCCGCCTCGAGCACCATGCGCTGCAGCTCGGGATAACGGATGTCGAGCACGCCCGTCTGCAACGTGGCCGCCGTGTCGGTCCCCGTCGCCGTCCACATTGCGAGCGACGTCGGGTAGCCGGCATCGGCGAGATCCGATCCGACGTACGCCTGCAACAACCCCTGGCGCGAGGGCATGGGCGCCGCGATGGCCAGCTCCTGTGCGAATCGCGTCAGCAGCTCCACGGCTTCGGCGTCGGGGCGCTCCAGCCGCGCGAGCTCGCGTTCCGCGAGCGCCACCCGGCCGCGGGCCGTGTTCGCCCACACCAGCGTCGTGGCACCGAACGCGGCGACGAGCGATGCGGCGAGGATCGTTCGATGCGACGGCCGCGCGAGTACGAGCGCGACGATCGCGCCGACCCAGAGGAACGTGTACCACCATGGCCAGCCGGCCGGCGCCTGCCAGACCACGGGCGCCAGCAGCGCAGCGGCGCCGGCCAGCGACGGACCGGCCATCGGGGAGAGCCCGCGTGCGCCGCCGAGCACGACGCCCCCCGCCGTGGCGCCGACGACGAGCACGGAGACCGCGGCGAGGAAGAGCGGAATCTCCCAGATCATCCAGAGCGCCGCGTCCATCCCTGTTGGCGGGAGCTGAATGCCTCGCGCGAGATCGCGGAGCAGGAAGGGCCCGAGTCCGGCAACCAGCACCACCGCGACGATCGCGGGCAGGCGACGGATGCGGCCATGGTGCCGACGCACGAAGGCGAGGAGCCCGAGCAGCACGATGGCGCCGGTCAGCAGCAGCGCGCCCGCGTTGGCCGTGAGCGGTCCGCCGAGCGGCGTGTAGTACACCGCGGAGTCGAACAGCCGCGTGAGATTGGACAGCTCGTTGAGCGGAGCGAGCGACGTACAGCCGAGGGCGACCGCGAGCGCGCCCGCGCGCCAGGCCAGCGAGCGGCCGGCACGCCAGGCGGCGACCACGAACAGCGCGAGCGCGAGCGCGAGTGCCGCGCCCACGCGCAGGCGGGCGCGCTCGATCAGCTCGAGCCGCGCAGCGCCGCGCTCCATCACGATCGGCGTCGCCTCGAACAGCGGGGCATCGGGGGGACCGATCAGGACGGATGGCCGGCTGGTTTCGTCCCGTGCCCCCTCGGCCGCGGCGCGCGCCGGGGCGAACGCGAACCCGTCGACGAGCGTTTCATCGATCACCCCGCCAGCGACGGTCCGTGCGAGCCGGTCAGCTGGCGGGACGGCATGCACCAGCGCCATCGCGAGCGCCGTGGTGGAGTCGCGCTGTACAGCGGCGTAGACCGCGAGATAGAACTCCGACGCGGCGATGCCCAGCCCGTCCGTGACCGCCACGTCGCGCGGCAGCACGCGAACCCGCCCGGCCCACGCCATCGGCCGCGTGTCGCGGTAGACGACGATCGCCCGCTCCTCCGGCGCGTCGTCGAGGGGGTCGAGAAAGGTGAAGGCCTGCACCGGGTCGGCCGGGGTGTCGAGGGCGCGAACGGCAGCCTGCCGCAGCTCGTCCTCGATCGCGCGGATGCGGCCCTTGAGCAGCTGACCGGCGTTCGTCGCCACCGACCGCTCGAATGCGGGCCAGTCGCGCTCCACTTCTCGCAGTGACCCCTGCGCGAAGCCGGCCAGCACCACGGCAACGTACGCGGCGATCGCCGTGGTCATGCCCCAGCGGCGCGGGACGGGGCGCTCGCGCCATGCCAGCGCCCCTGCACCAGCCGTGGCGAGCAGCGATGCCACCAGGTACTCTACGCGTGGCGAGTCGAGCCACTGGCTCGTCGCCAGCAACGCCAGCGCGCTGGCTGCTGCCCAGACGGACCGCCAGCGCTTGCTGCGTTCCGAGTCCCGTATCGTTCGCGAGATGAGTCAGCCACTCCGCGCAGCAGGGCCGCGCCGATTGAAGGAAATGCGTCCAGCAGACGTCGCCGCCGTGATGGCCGCGGATCCGCGGCTCATCGTCCCGGTGGGGACGTGCGAGCAGCACGGCCCCCACATGCCCCTCGGCTGCGACACCATCATCGTCGAGCGCCTGGCGGACGACCTCTCCGCCCAGTTCGGAGTGCTGCGTGCGCCGACGCTCGAATTTGGCGTAAATGCGCACACCGCGCAGGCCTACCCCGGCAACGCGTCCCTCCAGCGAAAGACGCTCCACCGGCTGCTGAACGACCTTGTCGGCTCCTGGGAAGCCAGCGGCATCCGCGAGTTCATCATGCTGACGGCCCACGAGAACGATCCGCATCTCGAGGCCCTGTCCACCCTCGTCACCTCGGGCGCCAGGGTCCGGGCGGTGGACATCTTCGGCATCGATTTCTCCGCACTGCTGGAGGGCCAGTCGGAGCCGATGCACGGCGACGAAGTGGATACCTCCCTGCTGCTGTACCTCGCACCGCACCTCGTGGACATGGACGACGCCCGCGACTACATGATGTCGCGGGATGAGCTCCGGCGTTACCGCCGAGGCTGGCTTCGCGTCCCTAAGGACAGTCCCGGCTCCATCGGGCGCCCCTCCCTGGCCTCCGCCGAGAAGGGCGCCGCCCTGTACGGGCGGATCTATCAGATCGTCCGGGACAGGGTCTTCGTGGCACCGCCCCAGGACGACGACGACTCGGGGCCGTGAACCCCGGCCCCTCCCCTCGGGTATCAGCCGGCATGCGCCCAACCCTCCGCGCTCTCGCGCTCCTCATCCTGGCCCTCCCCTCGGCGGCGGCTGCGCAGCGGCCGCTGATCGACGAAGGTACCCTGCTCATCAGCCGGGACGGATCGCAGATCGGCCGCGAGGCCTTTCGCGTTCAGGTGGCCGAGAACGGCCGGTACCTCACGGCGACGTCCCAGGCCTCCTACGGCGGCCTGAAGGTGACCCCGGCGCTCAGCGTCGACTCCGCCTCCGGCGCGCCCGTGCTGTACCGGATCGAGCTCCGGTCCCCCGACCGCGGCGTCGAGCGGCTGCAGGCCACCGGCCGGCCGGGGCGACTGAGCGCGGTGTCGCAGCGTGCCGGCGGCGAAGCGGCGAAGGAGTACGTCTTTCCAGGGAACGCCGTGATCCTGGAGGAAGACGTCTATCATCACTATGCCATGCTTTCGCTGACGGGCCGCAAGGGAACCGTCACGGTCGTCATCCCGAGACGCGGCGAGCAGCGGCAGGCGACGATCGCCGACCGGGGAAATGAGTCGATCACGGTGGGCGGGCAGCCGACCACCGCGCGGCACCTGACGCTGCAGCTGCCGGGCGAGGCGCATGAGCTCTGGGTCGATGCATCCGGCCGGCTGCTCAAGGTCGCCATCCCGTCGCGGGCGGTCGAGGCGATCCGTGAGGAACTGCCCCGCTGAGCCGTCCGCGACCGATCCGCGAGTGTGCAACGTCCCGGACCTCCGGGACGTTGTAGCTTCCGGGCAGGTCCCCACCAGATCGTGCCGGCATGACGTGCGGTGCGGCCAGTCGCACCCGCACGTTCCGCCCTGCCTTGCCCGATGCAAGGCCGGCTGAAACCGGAGCGCCGGTGGGGGCGTAATGCCAGCAGTCCCCCACCCCAGGATCAGTCATCGATGCGCTCCTTGTTCTCCGCTGCGCTCCTGGCGACCGCGAGCCAGCTCGCAGTTGCGCAGGCCCCCGTGACGGCATCGCCACCCGCCGTGCTGACGCTCGACGAGGCAGTCGCCACGGCGCGCCGCAACAATCCGGCGTTTCTGCAAACCGCCAACGACCGTCGCGTCGCCGACGCGAGCCTGAAGAACGCCCAGCTCTCGCTGCTGCCGTCGGTGAGCAGCTCGTTCGGCACCGACTACAACCAGGGCGGCCGCCAGTATCTCGGCGGCGCCGTGGTCTCGTCGAGCTCCAACGCGATCTCGTCCAGCTACAGCCTTGGCGTCAGCTATTCGGTGAACGGCGCGACGCTGATGGCGCCGCGGGCGGCGCGGGCGAACAGCGAGGCGGTCGACGCGGACATCGAGGGAGCCGCCGAGCAGCTCCGTGCGGTGGTGACGCAGCAGTATCTCACCGTCCTGCAGGCACAGTCCCGCGCCGCGGTGCAGGATACCCTCGTCGCGACGGCGCAGGCGCAGCTCGACCTGGCAAAGGCGAAGCAGGCCGCCGGCGCCGGGACGATCCTCGACGTCCGGCGCGCGGAGGTCGGGCTCGGCCAGGCGCAGGTGCAGGCGCTTCAGGCGCGGAATGCCGTCGAGATCGAGCGGCTGCGGCTGTTCCAGCAGATGGGCGTGGAGGCCGCGTCACAGGTCACGCTCGCGACCGAGTTCCCGGTGCGGGAGCCCGACTTCTCCGTCGATTCGCTCGTGGCGATGGCGCGCGGGCGTCATCCGGCGCTGGAGGCGATGCGGCAGCGCGAGCGAGCGACGAACGTCGCGGTGAAGCAGGCGCGGAGCGCGTACACCCCGACGCTGTCCATGAGCACCGGCTGGGGCGGCCGCACGTATCAGTACACCGACGATGACTACCCGGTGCTGGCCGCGCAGGCGGCCGTCGCCGGCGCGCAGCAGCAGTGCTTCATGAACGACTCGATCCGGACCGCGGTCGGGATGTCGAGCCTGAACTGCACCGGTACGCAGTACCAGTTCACGCCGGAGATGGCGGACCGGATCCGCGCGGACAACAGCGCGTTCCCGTTCAACTTCGACCGGTCGCCGTGGGGGGTGTCCGCCCGGCTGAGCCTCCCGATCTTCGACAACTGGTCGCGCGAGCTGCGGGTCCAGCAGGCGCAGGTGCAGCGCGAGGATGCGCGCTATGCCGTGCGTGCGAGGGAGCTGCAGGCGACCTCCGACGTCACGCAGGCCTACCTGACGCTCGTCACCGCGGCGCGCACCGTGGCGCTGCAGGAGCAGACCGCGCGGCAGGCGCGCGAGGAGCTCGCCTTCGCGGAGGAGCGGTACCGGGTGGGCGCGGCGACGTTCCTCGACGTGACGACCTCGCGCAGCACGTATGAGAAGGCCCAGATCGACCGCATCAACTCGATCTACGACTACCACAAGGCGTTCGCGGCGCTCGAGAACGCCGTGGGCCGCCCACTCCGCTGAGACCGAGGAACCCGAACATGAGCAAGCGCACGAAGTGGTCCCTGGCGGGCGTGGGAGTGGCCGTGATCGTCGCGGTCGGCGCCCTGTCCGCTGCCAAGAGCGGCAAGAAGGGTGTCGAAGTCCGGATCGAGCCCGTCGAAGCGCGCGACCTCGTCGCGTCGGTGACGGCGAGCGGACAGGTGCGGCCGCAGACGAAGGTCGACATCAGCTCCGACATCACCGGCAAGATCA
>DASTYL010000205.1:0-2476 GCA_035764975.1 Gemmatimonadaceae bacterium
GTCTCCTTGTATCACAGCAACTGAAGTACTGCGTACCGAGTACCGAGTACGCAGACCGACATCCGGGTCACGCTAAGGCGGTCCTGCCAACAACTGCAGTACTGAGTACTGAGTACCGAGTACAGTCGTTGTCGGAAGGGACGCCTTGGCGAAGGCCGGATGTCGGTCCCGGTACGAAGTACCCAGTACCGAGTACTTCTGTTGTCTTATACCGCTTCGCTGATCGATGCGAAGTTGAAATCCGCGATCTTGAGCGCCGGCATCACGATCCCCGCCGCCACCCGCTCCGCCTGCCCGATCGCGAGCACCCGGTTCAGCATCAGCAGCGGGGACTCGTTCCACCGGAAGTTCTTCACGCTGCGCGCGATCTTCCCGTTCTCGATGAGGAAGGTGCCGTCGCGCGTCAGGCCGGTGTAGCTCGCCGTCCGCGGGTCGAGCGCGCGGATGTACCAGTTGCGGGTGACGAGGATCCCCCGCGGCGTGCTGGCGATGAGCTCCTCGATCGACTGGCTGCCGCCCACCATCTTCAGCCCGCCGCCGAAGCCGCCGACCTCCGTCTCCGGCACCCCGCGCTTCTGCGCCCAGAACCGGTCGTACGCGAGGCTCTTCAGCACCCCGTTCTCGACCCACACACGGCGTCGTGTCGGGAGCCCCTCGTTGTCGAAGGGCGTGCCGCGGATCTCGGGATCGGCGGGATCGGAGAAGATCGTGACGCGTTCGTCCGCGATCTTCTCGCCGAGCAGCGTCTCCGCAAGCTCTCCGCGCGCGGGCGCCTGTCCGGTCGCGCGGCGTGAGAAGGGACTGCGGCCTTCTTCCGCCGTGCGGGCGCTGAGAGCGCCGCGCAGCAACGGCACGAGGTCGGCCACGGCCTGGGGCTCGAGGATCACGGTGTAGCGACCCGGCTCGATCGCCACCGGGTTCTGCGACGCGACCGCCTTCTGCGCGGCCCGCCGCCCGAGGGCGACGGCGTCGATGCGGCCCCAGTCGCGCGCGCCGGCGGACGCCCACCCGGATCCGGTTCCGTCGGGCGTGCGCACGGTGTTGGAGAGCGACACCTCGGTGCTGGCGTGGAACGCCGTCAGCCCCTTCGAGTTGGCGATGAGACGGCCGTGGTTCGCCGTCGCCTCGAGATACCCCGCGACGAACAGCTCCTGCTTCGGATCCACGGCCTTCGCCGCGGAGATCAGCCCGGACACCGCCGCCGCGCGCTGCTCCGCGTCGAGATCGGCGGTGCGCTGGTCGTAGGCCTGGATCGTCGCGTACTGTTGCGGGCCGGGCTCGGGAAGCGACTCGGGATCCTCGGGCGATAGCTTCGCCAGGCGCTCCGCGAGGTCCACGGTGCGCTGCAGGCTCTCATCGTCGGTGACGTTGGTGGATGCGGACGCGCTCCGCTTGCCGAAGCTGCTGCGGATCGTGACGGTGCGGTCGCTCGAGCCGCCGCTCGTCGTGATCTCACCGCCGGCGAACCGCGTCTGGCCGAGGGAGTCGCTGCTGATGATGACGCGCGTCTCGTCCGCCTTCGCGAACGACAGGGCGCGGCGCGCGATCGCTTCCAGATCGGCGCGAATGTCCAGTGAGTGCCCCATCAGCCCGCCCGCCCCGTGTTGATGATGTTGATGTTGCGGAACCGCGCTGCGGGGCAGCCGTGGCTCACGGAGTTCGACTGGCCGGGCTCGCCCTTGCCGTCGTTGAAGCTGCCGCCGAGGAAGTACGTGCTCTTGCCGCCGAGCATGTCGAGCGAGCGCCAGAAATCCGTCGTCGTGGCCTGGTAGGCGACGTCCTTCACCATCCGGGTGACCTTGCCGTTCCGGATCTCCCAGTAGGCCTGCCCGCCGAACTGGAAGTTGTACCGCTGGTGGTCGATCGAGTACGAGCCGCGGTTCGTGACCATGATGCCGCGATCGGTCGCGGCGATGATGTCGTCGAGCGAGACGTCCTTCTCGTTCGGCAGCAGCGAGATGTTGGGCATCCGCTGGAAGGGCACGTCCGCCCACGACTGCGCGAAGGAACAGCCGTGCGACGTGCGGACACCCGTGAGCGGCGCGATCCAGGCCGCCTGCTCGCGCGTCGTCTGGTAGTCCCTGAAGGTCCCCTTCTCGATGATCGTCCAGTCATCCGGCGGCACGCCTTCGTCGTCCCACCCGACACGCGCCAGCGACCCTTCCTGCACGCGGTCGGCGCGGATGGTCATGAGCTCCGACCCGAACTGCAGCTTGTTGATCGTCGCCTCCGGCGGCGCGACGAAGCTCGTGCCCGCGTAGTTGGCCTCGTAGCCCATCGCGCGGTCGAGCTCCGTGGGGTGGCCCACCGACTCGTGGATCGTGAGCCAGAGATTGCGCGGGTCGAGCACCAGATCATAGCGCCCGACGTCCACCGACTTCGCGCCGAGCTTCTCGGCGGCGAGCGCCGCCCACTTCTCGCCGTTGGTCGGCATGTCGAGGCCGGTCACGTATTCCCACCCGGCACCCCGGGGCGC
>DASTYL010000206.1:0-5980 GCA_035764975.1 Gemmatimonadaceae bacterium
GCTCCGTGGACACCGCGTCGGCGAACGCGCGGCGCACCGCCGGATCGCTCGTGTCGACGTCCACGGTTTCCCGCGTCTCGGGATCCATGAACCGGGCGAGCCCCACGTCCGGCAGATCCGCCTCGGCAGGATCCTCGACCGTCACCGCCACGAGATCGTGCCGCTGCGCGAGCAGCTTCAGCGGCCGCTCGAGGTCGGGCTGGAGAAAATCCGAGACGAGGAAGACGATCGCGTGGTGCGAGAGCGACTTGAGCAGGTAGTCGCTGGCGCCGGCGACGTCCGTCCCGCGACCGGTGGGCTCGAACGCGAGCATGTCACGGATGACCCGCAGCGCGTGCCGCCGCCCCTTGCGTGGCGGGACGACGTGTTCGACATGATCGGTGAAGAGCAGCACCCCGACCCGGTCGTTGTTGCGGATCGCCGACATGACGAGGACCGCGGCCAGCTCGCTCGCGAGCTCGCTCTTGAAGCGATCGCGCGTGCCGAAGCGCTCGGAGCCCGAGAGGTCCACCGCCAGCATCACGGTGAGCTCGCGCTCCTCGATGTAGCGCTTCACGAACGGCCGGCGCATGCGCGCCGTCACGTTCCAGTCGATGCTCCGCACCTCGTCGCCCGACTGGTACTCGCGCACCTCGGCGAACTCCATCCCCTGCCCCTTGAACACCGAGCGGTATTCGCCCGCGAAGAGCGAGTTCACCAGTCCCCGCGTGCGGAGCTCCAGCAGGCGGACCTGCCGGAGGACTTCGGGAGGGATCGCGGCCGGCGGCCGCCGTTCGGCGTCCGGGGGCTCGCCGATCGCCGACCGACGATCGCCGAACGGGTTCCAGCTCACGGCGTCTCGATCTTCCCGAGGATGCGCTGCACGAGGTCGTCGCTCGTGACCTCTTCCGCTTCCGCCTCGAACGTCGTGAGCACGCGGTGGCGCAGCACGTCGGGCGCGATTGCCTTCACGTCGTCCGGCGTGACGAACGACCGCCCGCGCAGGAACGCATGCGCGCGCGACGCCTGCGCGAGGGCGATGGTCGCGCGCGGGCTCGCGCCGAACTCGATGAGCGGCACGAGGTCGCCGAGCCCGTAGGCCTTCGGCTCGCGGGTGGCGTGGACGATGTCGACGATGTAGTCCACGATCCGCTCGTCCATGTACAGCTCGGTGATCCGATGCCGGGCCTCGAGCACCGCCTGCGGCGACGCGACATGCTTGATGGGGATCGCCTCGCCGCTCGCCATGCGGCGCATGATCTCCTTCTCCTCGTCGCGCGTCGGATAGCCGACCCGCAGCTTCAGCATGAAGCGGTCGACCTGTGCTTCCGGCAGTGGATAGGTGCCTTCCTGCTCGATCGGATTCTGCGTCGCGAGCACGAGGAATGGCTCCTCGAGCCGGTACGTCGTGCCGCCGATCGTGACCTGCTTCTCCTGCATCGCCTCGAGCAGCGCCGCCTGCACCTTCGCCGGCGCGCGGTTGATCTCGTCCGCGAGGATGATGTTCGCGAAGATCGGCCCCTTCTTGACGAGGAACTGGCCGGTCGACTGGTCGTAGATCTGGGTGCCGAGGACGTCGGCGGGCAGCAGGTCCGGCGTGAACTGGATCCGCTGGAAGCTCGTGTCGATGGTCTCGGCGAGCGTGCGAACCGTCAACGTCTTGGCGAGGCCGGGGACGCCCTCGAGCAGCACGTGGCCGCCGGTGAGCAGCGAGATGAGCAGGCGGTCGACCATGTAGTCCTGCCCCACCACGCGCCGCGCGACCTGTTGCGCGACGTCCTGCACCAGCCGGCTGTCTGCCGTGGGTGACGCCTGGGTTGCCACGCCTGTTCTCCGGATAACGGTGATGTCGGCTCTGCCGATACAAGTTCGGTACCGCTGGGGCTGCCGCGGGTTCCGCTCAGCAGCCCCGTGTCGTCTGTGTGCGCCAGCTCACCGGGCCGGCGCACGTGGCGCTAGCGCCCGCCGGGCGCACGACGCGCGCCACCCTTCTTCGTCAGCGCGGTGCGCTCCGCCTTGTTCAGCGGACGGTACTCACCTGGTTGCAGCCGCCCGAGCTCCACCGGCCCGAACCGCGTCCGCACCAGGCGCTCCACGTCGAGTCCAACCGCCTCGCAGAGCCGGCGGATCTCGCGATTGCGTCCCTCGGTGATGGTCACTACGAACTCGTAGCGCCCCTTGCCCAACGGGCGTGCGTCGACGGAAACAGGGTTGACCATGCCATCCTCGAGCTCCACGCCGCGCGATGCTTCACGGATGGCGCGGGCGACGTTGCCGCGGACGGTGGCGACGTAGGTGCGTTCGACGGCGCGACTGGGATGCGTCAGCTCGTGCGCCGCGGTGCCGTCCGTCGTCAGCAGCAGCACGCCTTCCGTCATGAAGTCGAGCCGCCCCACGTACGTCAGCCCCGGCGCATCGGGCACGAGCTCGAACACCGTCGGCCGACCCTGCGGATCACGCCGGGTCGTGACGACGCCCGCGGGTTTGTGCAGCACGAGCCAGACGGCGTCCTTCTCCGCCGCGGGCGCCGCGACCGGCGCTCCGTCCACGGTGATCGTGTCGCGCGCGGGATCGACGCTCTGCCCTACCGTCGCCGTCCTGCCGTTGACCTGCACACGGCCCGCCGCCACGAGCTCCTCGGCGTGCCGTCGGGACGCGACGCCCGCGCGCGCGAGCGCGCGCTGAATGCGCATGGGCTCCGACATCAAACCTCGTCGGCGGTCGGCCGTGCGGTGTCCTCGTCGACCAGCACGGCTTCGGACGCGTCGCCCTCGCCGCCGGCAGCATCGGCCTCGCCGGCGCCGATCGCCATTTCTCCCTGTTCGGCGTCGGATGCCTGGGCGGACTGGCTCTCGGCCTTCTCCTTCTTCGAGCCACGGCCCTTTCCGCCGTTCGACCTGGCGGGCGGAGCCGCCTCCTCCGCCGCGGGTGCCGCGGGTGCGTCCGCCTTCGGCTGTGCGCGCAGCGCGATCGCCAGCTCGTCGGCGCGCGGCAGCTCCTCGAGATGGCGCAGCGCGAAGTGCTCGAGGAACAACGGCGTGGTGCCGTACAGCAGCGGACGGCCGAGTCCCTCGGCGCGGCCGGTGACGTCGATGAGGCCCCGCTCGTGCAGCGACTTGAGCACGCCGCCGACCGCGACACCGCGAATCTCCTCGATCTCCCCGCGGCCGATCGGCTGGCGGTAGGCGATGATGGCGAGGGTCTCGAGCGCCGCGGCGGAGAGTCGCTGCGGGCGGGCCGCGAGCTGCGCGCGCTCGATGGCTTCCGTGTACTCCGCGCGCGTCAGGATCTGCCAGCCGCCGCCGAGCTCCGCGAGCTCCACGCCGTGGCCGTCCACGTCGTAGTGCTCCCGCAGCTCGTCGAGGGCGGCGGCGACCGCCGCGGGGGAGGCTTCGGGATCGAGCGTCGCAAGCTCGTCGGCGGGAATCGGGCGGGCGCTGGCGAAGAGCGCGGCCTCAAGCAGCTTCGCTAGCGGCGTCACTGGTAATCTCCACGTTGGCGAACGGCCTGGGCTGGTGGACGCGGAGCTCTCCGAGCTTCGCCATCTCCAGCAGGCCGAGTAGGGTCGAGAGCACCTGCCACGGCTCGGCGCCGCGGTGCAGGACGTCGGTCCACATGAGGCGCGCGCGCAGCTGCAGCGCGGCGCGGATGACGATCATCGCGTTGGGCACGTCGAGCGAGCGCGAGATCACCTCGTGCAGCATGGGCGGCTTCGTCGCCCGCAGCACGCGATCGACGGCGGAGAGCAGCTCCGACAGCGAAAGTGCGAGCGGGGCCTGGGGCGGCGCCGCGGCACTCGGCAGGTACGTGCGGCCGAAGCGGTTGCGTCGCTCCTCGCCCCGGCGCTCGAGGTGATCCACCACTTCCCGGATCTGCTGGTACTCGAGGAGCCGGCGGACGAGCTCCGCCCGCGGATCCTCCCACGCTTCCTCGGTGTCCGTGCGCGGGAGGAGCATCTGCGCCTTGATGCGCAGCAGGCGCGCGGCCATCTCCAGGTATTCCGCGGCCTCGTTGAGGCCGAGGGTGCGGATGCGGATCACGAACTGCTGCGCGATCCGCGCGACCGGGATGTCGTAGATGTCGACCTGCTCCTCGCGGATGAGCGTGAGCAGCAGCTCCAGCGGCCCGGAGAACTCCTGGAGCTCGACGACGAACGAGGACGACTCGTCGGTGGCGCCCGCGAAGGCGGCATCAGGGGCGGTCATCGGATCACCAGGGGCATCACGAGAGCAGCACGGGAAGTCCGGGGAGCATCGCGCCGCGCACCCAGCCGAGCATCGTCGCCGCGGCAATCGTGGCGGGCCGCATCCAGGCGGCGATCAGTCCGCCGCCGTAGAACAGCAGCGCGATGAGGATCAGGAACCCGAAGCGGCCGACCTGCACATAGTAGCGGGCGAGGGGCCGTGGCAGCAGCTGCTGCACGACGTGCGAGCCGTCGAGCGGCGGGATCGGGATCAGGTTGAAGGCGATGAGCAGCAGGTTCAGCTGCACCCCGATGACCAGCATCCCCTGCAGGATGGTTGCACTCGGCGCCAGCGCCGGGACGGACATCCCCAGCGTGCCGGTCAGCCAGATGAGCGGCACGAAGGCGAGGGCGAGCAGCAGGTTCGTGGCGACACCGGCCAGCGAGACGATGATGTCCCCGAGGCGATACCGGCGGTAGTTGCGCGGGTCGACGGGCACCGGCTTGGCGCCGCCGAACACCATTTGCCCGCCCGATGCGACGAGCATCATGACGGGCAGGATCACCGTCATGAAGGGGTCGATGTGGCGGATGGGGTTCCAGGAGAGCCGGCCCAGGGTCCTTGCGGTCGGATCGCCCTGCGACAGCGCGGCGTAGCCGTGTGCGACCTCGTGCGCGATCACCGAGAACAGCAGGACCGGCGCAACGAGGAGGATCGTCTGAAAGGTGTCCAACGGGTCCGGCCGGAAGGGGCGGGCATCCCGCGCGCGACGGGCGCGGGGAGGGGGGTGCAATCCGGGCGAAACCTAGCCGCGGCCGGAGACGGTGTCAAAGCGGGCGGAGCGCTCAACTCGGTGCAGCGGCTTGACATCCGGGTTGTGGCCGCCTAGCTTCTGGGACTTGTCAGCGACTTCGCCACCCCGGCGGAGCCACGTGTATTCTGGAGACTGTTCTCAAGTGCCGAATCTCGCTTCCTCGAAGAAGGACATGCGCAAGTCGCGCGCACGCGCCGTCCGCAACCGCGCCCAGCGTTCGGCGCTGCGTACCGCCGTCAAGAAGGCTCACGCGACCGCTGCCAGCGCCGAGGATCAGACGACCGCCGTGACGCTGCTCGATCGTGCCGCTCGCAAGGGCCTCGTGCATCCGAACAACGCCGCGCGCCAGAAGAGCCGCCTCGCGAAGAAGGCGAACGCCGCCGCCGCGAAGTAAGCTCGCGCTGCACCAGAGATGTCAAAGGCCCGGGGCGACATGCCCCGGGCCTTTTTGCACCCTGCCCGACCGGCGTCCCCTACAGCGCGGACAGCTCCGCCCCGCAGCGCTCGCAGTACCACTCGGTGGGATAATTCAGCGACCCGCAGTCGGTGCACTTGAGCGTCTTGCCCTGGCGGCCGACCTCCGGCTTCGTCACGGTGGGGGCGGTGCCCAGCGGGGCTTCCGTGCTCGCCCGTCGCGGGGCGGTGATGGCGGGGGCGTCGCTGGGGAGCACGAGGCCGAGCGCATCGTTGACGGGGCGCTCCGGCGACGCCGCGGAGGGGGTGCCTTCGGCTTCCGCGGGAGGCGCGATCGACTGGGCCGGCGTCACACCGGTGACGTCCCGGAGGAACGCGAGCTCATCGAAGTGCTCGGCGTCCGTCACATCCCTCGCGGGCTCGCCGGACACCAGCGGCGCGTCGCCGCCGGCGCCCTGCTCCGCCGCTTCTGTCGTGGGCGCGGCGTCGGCTGCAGCCACCGGGCTCGCCGGCGGAACGACTGCTCCGCTGCCGGCGACGCCGCCGGCCGGCGCCGCCGGCGGCGCGATCGCGAGTGAGGCCGCGGATG
>DASTYL010000207.1:0-8476 GCA_035764975.1 Gemmatimonadaceae bacterium
GTCGACCCGAGATAGCTGATGTCGCTCTGCTCCCCGATGACCGGGAGCGGACGGACCGTCGGACTCGCGGCGTCGGTGAAGAGAAGAGGCTGGGCGGATGGCATCAGGCACCACTGAGGAACGGCTCATAGCACTATACCGAAGAAACACCGAAGTGGCAACCCGGCCCCTCGTACCGCCTATTTCCACCATGCCACGACCATCGAAGCTCTCCGACGTCGAGATTCAGCGGGCCCTGGGCGGGCTCCCCGGCTGGACGCGCCGGGGCGACACCCTCACGAAGACCTTCGCCTTCGCGCGGTTCAGCGACGGGATCGCCTTCGTGAACGCCGTCGCCACCGCCGCGGACCGGATGGACCACCATCCGGACATCGACATCCGCTACACGAAGGTGACGATCGCCCTCTCCACGCACAGTGCCGGTGGCATCACGCAGCTCGACCTCACGCTCGCCGAGCAGGTCGAGCAGATCGCGGGGGCGGCATGAGCGCGCACGCCGGTCGCCGGCTGGCCCTCGTCTTCGCGCATCCGGACGACGAGACGTTCGCGGTCGGCGCGACCGTGGCGCGCTACGCGCACGAAGGCGTCCACGTCGCCCTCTTCTGCGCCACCGACGGCAATGCCGGCGTGAGCTCGTCGGTTCCCGTCGGCTCGCCGGAGGAGCTCGCGACGATCCGCCGCAACGAGCTGCTCTCCGCGGCACGCCACCTCGGCATTCGCGACGTGGTGACCGCCGGCCATCCCGACAAGGGGCTGGCAGCGCTGGATCCGGAGGCCCTCACTGGCGACATCGTCGCCTTCCTGCGACACGCGCAGCCGGATGTCGTGATCACGTTCGGCCCGGAAGGCGCGCCGACCGGGCATCCGGATCACCGGGCGCTCTCTCGCGCCGCGACGGCGGCCTTCTTTCTCGCCGGCCTGCCGACGGAATTTCCGCAGGCCGGCACGCCGCACCGCGCCGCGCGGCTCTACTACGCGACCTTCTACCCGCCGAAGCCTGACGCCGAGCTGCAGCGCGTGGGGCTGCCGCCGACGGCGCGCCTCGATGCGCGCCCGTGGCTCCCCCGCAAGCGGGAAGCCTTTCTCGTCCATGCGACGCAGCGCGTGCACCAGCCGCGGTTCGAGGAGCTGGCCGCGACCGACGAAGAGTGGTACACGCTCGCGTCGGGGATCCCGCAGCTCGACGACGTCGTGAGCGACCTGTTCGAGGGGCTGTAGGTGATCGACAGCACAATTGGCTGCCGGCGGTGATGATTACTGCGCCGGATGATGCAGCCGTCGGGGAGCTCAGGCGGGCACACAGGTTGCGAAACATCTGTGCAGCACGCGGTGAAGCTGCCGCGTGTCGCCAGCGCATCCTGCGCACTAGACTCACCCGAGCATCACCTGATTCATGACCGCAATCCGTCTTCTCTCGATCGCGGCGGCTGCAACCGCCTTCAGCGCCATGACCGCCTGCTCCGACTCCACCACTGGTGTGGGCAGCACGTCGGAGGTCAGCGCCGCGACCGTTGCCGACAACCCGAGCAGCACGAGCAGCCCGTCGACCGGCGGCGCGAACCCGTCCACCTACCAGGGCACGCTCACCGGCACGGCGCAGGTGCAAATCTCCACGGACGGACAGGCATGGGTGGCGGTCGGCCAGCCCAGGCAGGTGTCGATCGCGCTCGCGAGCACTGCGAACGTGACCACGCTGTCGGCGGACGCCAGCGTCCCCGTGGGCGCCTACGCCTACGTGCGCCTCGTCTTCTCGTCGGGCGCGCAGGCGTCCGTGAGCGGCCAGGTCGGTGGGACGACCGCGAACGGCACCATCGTCTCGCTCGGCAGCGGCCAGGTCGTGATCCAGAAGCAGATCCAGCCGGTCACGCTGGCAGCGGGTACGAACGCGCGCGTCGTGTGGGACCTCAACTCGGAGCTGTGGCTGACGCCCGCCGCGATGCAGAGCCGCACCGCGGCAGCGACGGCCGTGCAGGCTGCCGCGTGGGCGGCGATCCTCACCGACTGAGTCGGCGGCTCGGTCCGCGAGCTGCTGCGTGGCGCATGAGAGCGCCACGCAGCAGCCGAGCCATGCGGTCGCGCGACCGCAGGTCGATTCCCCCGCGGCCGGCAGCGCCGATCAGTCCCGCAGTCGCCGCAGCTCGACGTTCCCGTTGACCGTCGAGAGCTTCACCTGCCGCCCGCCCGATCCCAGCGTGGCCCTGATGTGCCTGGGATTGATGCGCCCCTTCAAGGCGAGCGGAAAGTTCGTCTCGAACCCGCCGTTCACGGTGGACATCTCCAGCTCGGCATCGAGGTCGCCACTGAACTCGACCAGCACGTTGCCGTTGACGGAGGTGTAGCTCAGGTCCTCCGTGCCCCGGGCGCTGCCCATCGTCGCGTGCACGTTGCCATTCACGGCGCGGGCGACGACGGGGCCGCCGGTCGAGGTCGCGTTGATGTTTCCGTTCACCGAATTCGCCCGAACCTGCCCGGTCGCGCCGGTGATGTTCACGCTCCCATTCACCGTCTCGCTGCGGAGGTTCAGGCCCCGCGGCACCGCGACGATGAACTCGACGCTCACGTCGTTGGAGCGCGACCGGTTGCCGGAGCCCCGGTTGCGGTATTCATCCTCGCGGCAGACGGACTCGCTTCCCCAGAGCGCGCAGACCACCACGTCCCGGTCGCCCGGGCCATAGCGCGCGACCTGGATGCGCACGGCGTCGGGATCGCCGCGCCGCCAGCGCTTGATCGCGCGGACCTCGATCTGGCTGCCGCTCGTCGCTTCCATCCGGACGTTGCCGTTGAGGTTGCGCACGAAGAGCCACTGGCCTTCGGCAGCGCGGCCCGTCCAGTGGAAGCTGTCATCGGACTGCCGTTCCTGCGCGCCGGCCGTGCCCGTCGCACCGGCGAGCGCCAGCCCGATGGTCCCAAGCGCCAGGATCGCCGCTCGAATGTTGCGCCGCATGGTCTCTGCTCCGCGGTCAGTTGTTGGCCAGCCGGACGTCCCCACTCACCGTGGAGACCCGGATGTCGGCGCCGCCGTCGTTCGCCCGCGCCCGCACGTGGCGGCGGTTGAAGCGTCCCTGCATCTGGAGCGCGAAGTCGCTGACGAGATCGCCGCTCACCGTCGACATGTCGAGATCGAAGCCCGTCGTCCGCGGCATCGACACCGAGACGTCGCCGCTCACCGACTTGAGCTCGAGATCCGTGTTCGCTTCCACGGCCTCCATGCGCGCCTGGACGTCACCGCTGACCGAAGTCGCCTCGAGGGCGCCGGCCGCGCGAATGCGCTCGAGCGTCACGTCTCCGCTCACCGAGGTCGCCCGCAGCTGAGCCGTCGCCCCGTTCACGCGGACGTCGCCACTCACGCTGCCGGCGGTGATCCGCATCCGACGCGGAACGCGCACCTGGAGATCGTAGTGACCGCGCTGGCTGCGCCCCCAGCCGAGCTGCCGCTCCTGGCGCGCCCCGTCCGCGTCGCAGTACGCGTCGTCGCCGTACAGCGTGCAGATGGTCACGCCCCCGGCGTGCTCCTTGACCTCGACCCGCACCTCGGAATCCGGCCCGTCCCCGTGCAGCGTCGCGACCAGCTCGACGCGGTCCCCCTCCGTCGCGGTCACCGAAATGTCGCCGGAGATGTTGTTGATACGCAGGTGGTCGCCGCCCGCGACCCCCGACCAGCGGAACTCAGATTCACCGGGGCGCGACGCATTCTGGGCCGCGAGCGGGGCGGTGCCGGCGGCGACGAGGGCTGCGGCGAAAAGCGCCTGCCGGCGCAGCTGTGACGGGAACATGGGGGTCGTCCTGTAGTCGGTGGTCAGTTGGTCGAGCCGCCGGCGCGGCGCTCGTGGATGCGGATCTCCCCGCTGAACGACTCGAGCGAGATGCGCGCCCCGCCGTTCCCGAGCTGGAAGGTCATCGATTGGCCCTTCGATTCGCGGGCGCGCGTGCCGGGCGTGAGGATCAGCGGGATGTCCGGGCTGTCGATCGTCCCGCTGAACGTCGATACGCTGAGGGTCGCGCCCGTGTTTCGCGGAATCGTCATGTCGATCTCGCCGGAGAATGCGTTGAGGCTGTATTCCCCGCCCGACTCGAGGCTGCCGTCGTAGCGGATCGTGCCGCTCATCGTCTTGGCGCGCACGTCCCTGGAGGTGATGCCGGTCAGCGTGATGTCGCCATTCAGCGTGCCCACCTCGATCTCGCCGCGCACGTCGCGCAGCGCGACGTCGCCGTTGCTCGCGTTCGCCGACACCCGGCCCGTGACGTTGGAGGCGGTGATGTCGCCGTTGAACGTCTTGACTTCCACGCGATCGCCGAGGTCCGAGAGCTCGATGTCGCCGTTGAACGAGCTGGCTTCCACGCCGCCGCGGAGTCCACGGATCGTGATGTCGCCACCCCCGTTGTTGATGCGCACGCGCGCACCGGCGGGGACCGAGACCTCCAGGCGCTCCACGCGGGTTCTGCCACCGTCGCTGCGGGTGCCGACATCGAGGTGACGGCCGGAGACATCGACCGACAGCTCGCCGCGGTTCGCCTCGCCGACGACTCGCACTTCGTTGCGCGACCAGCCGGTCACGGTGACGTCCGCGGAGCCGCTGCCGAGGTGCGGCATGCGGATCTCGATGTCGCCATCCGCCGGAAAGGCGAAGGTCGTGTCGATCTGCTGGCCGCGCGCGATGCGCTGCGCGGCGGCCTCGGTCGCCGCGAGCCCGAGGAGTGCGATCCCCAGTGCCGCTGCCGTCGCGGCGCGTGCGATTCCCATGTGTCGTTCCATCGTCCCGTATCTCCTCATGCCCCGACCGACATCGCGGCTGCGGTGCGCAGCAGCTCGATCTTCGTCTCGAGCGCCTCGTTGAGCTTCTCGTTCAGGAACCTGCTGGCCGGGTCGGCCGCGAGTGCCGCGCGACACTCCTGGATGGCCCGGTCGATCACGAGCATGTTGCGGTCGAGCACCTGCACCGTGCTGGAATCCAGCTGCCCACGCTGGTCGTTGAGGACCCGCCGGAGGCGGATGATCTCCCGGTAGTAGAGCGAGTCGAGCGCCGCGAGATCGCCGGTGCGATACGACACGGCGACAGCCCGGGGCGTCTGGCGTCGAACGACGGCTGGCGCCGCGCCCGGTGCGTTGCGCTCCGGGGCCGGCGTGCGCGCCTCACCGGGATCGGATGCTGCCGGCGACCCCTCCGCGACCTGCACGGGTGCCGTCGCCTCGATGGTCGCGCCGTCCACGTTCACCGTTGGCGTCGTCACGGCGACCGGGGTCGCGGCCGTCGGCCGGAGGGCTTCCCGCGTGGCGTAGTACGTGACGCCGGCCGTGATGCCCACGAGCGCCGCGGCGGCGAGACCGGTCCGGCGGTGGCGCTGCCACGCGGACCGGGTCGTCGCACCAGGCGCCTGCCGTCCGGTGCGCTTCAGCTCCACCACCGGCGTCTCGATCCGAGCGCTGATGCCCGACCACAGGTCCCGCGCCGGCACCAGCTCCGGCAGCGCGGCCGCGTCGCGGCGGATCGCCGCGAGATCCGCCAGCAGCGCCGCGCACTCCGCACACTGCGCGGCGTGGGCGTCCATCGCCGCGCGCGTCACCGCGTCGGCATCGCCTTCCAGATGATCCGCCAGGTGCTCGGCGAACGTGTCGCAGGTGAATGGCGTCATGGTCATCGCGTCAGTGCCTCCCGCAGGAGCATCCGGGCCCGGTGCAGCTGGGCCTTCGTCGCTCCGGTCGTCACGCCGAGCTGCTCGGCGATCTCCTCGTGCTTGTAGCCTTCCACGTCGTGCAGCGTGAACACCCGCCGTGCGCCCGGCGGCAGCTTCGCGATCGCGGCGTCGAGGTCCATCCGGTCGCCGGGCGCCAGCGGCGCCGACGCGATCCGATCCAGCCCTGCTCCGTCCTCGTCGTCCTCGATCCGCGACGCGTGCCGTCCATCGGTCTTGCGCGCGTTCAGCACCACGTTCACCGCGAGCCGGTGCAGCCAGGTGCCGAACTGGCTCTCGCCCTTGAAGAGGTGCAGCTTCTCCCACGCGCGGACGAAGACGTCCTGTGTCAGCTCCTCCGCCGTCGTGCGGCTGCCGCACATCCGGACGCAGAGGGAGTAGACCCGGTTGACGTGGCCTCGATACAGGCGCTCGAACGCGTCCCGGTCCCCCGCCGCGGCCAGGGCCACGTCCGGTTCGGGAAGGTCCTGCGCCGCTGCGAGTGGTGTCGCTTCGATGATGGACACTGCCATGTCGTCGTGATCATCCTCCGTGCACCGGATGAGATGGCACGACGCCCCAAAAGGTTTGAACGCCTCTCGTGTCCCGGCCCACGGCCGGCTCGACCCCACCGTACGTCGAGGCCGGGCTTCGAGTTACGGCCTCGCGGCGTGCGACCTTACCGCTTCAGGCCGAGGAGGGGGAGGAGGTCCGCGATCGAGTCCAGCCACCAGTCCGGCTCGGACGGGCCGATCTGCTCCCGGGTGAAGGGTCCCCAGAGCGCGGCCGCGGTCCGGACCCCGGCGGCGCGGCCGGCGGCCATGTCGTGAGGGGAGTCGCCGATGAAGACGGCCTGGTGCGGCGCGACGTCCAGGCGGCGGAGCGCGGTCTCGACCGGCTCCGGATGCGGCTTGTGGTTCACGCAGGACTCCACGCCCACGATCGTGTCGAACCGCTCCGTGAGGCCGAAGAGATCCAGCCCCCGCCGCGCCATCGGCTCGAACTTGCTCGTGACCACGCCGAGCCTGAACCCCTCGGCGTGCAGCCGCGCGAGCGTCGCGTCCACCTCAGGGTAGGGCTGGACGAGCCGGTCGTGGTTGGCGATCTGGAACTCGCGGTAGCCGGCGATCAGGCGGTCCACCCGGTCACCCGTCGGGCCGAAGCGGCCGAACATCGTCTTGAGCGGCATGCCGAGGTCGGCGAGCCATTCAGCGTCGGACGGCACTGGCTCGCCGCAGCTCTGGAAGGCGTGGCGAGCCGATTGCACGATGAGGTCGATGGAATCGATCAGCGTGCCGTCGAGGTCGAAGAGGATCGCTTTCATATGGTAGGGAAGGCCCGGGCCGCAGACGGGGTACCTTCAGGAAACTATCGCGGGGCCATCGGTGGCGCCGCAGTCGCGAGGGCTGGCATGACAGAGAAGATCCGGAAGTCCGACGAAGAGTGGGCGAAGGAGCTCACCCCCGAGCAGTACCGCATCGTCCGCCAGAAGGGGACCGAGCGGGCCTTCACGGGCGAATATGTGAACGAGCACGCGGACGGGACGTACCGCTGCGTCGCGTGCGGCGAGGTCCTCTTCTCGTCGGACACGAAGTACGATTCCGGCTCGGGGTGGCCGAGCTTCTACGCGCCGGCGAAGCCGGACGTGATCGAGGAGCATGCGGACGACAGCCACGGGATGCGGCGGGTGGAGATCACCTGCTCGCGCTGCGGCGCACACCTCGGCCACGTGTTCCCCGACGGCCCGCGTCCCACCGGCATGCGCTACTGCGTCAACTCGGCGTCGCTGAAGCTGGACAAGGCGAAGTAGCGTCTTCGTCGGCGGGGAACGCACGGCGGAAGACGATCAGGACGCGCACCGGCGTCTCGGGCGCGTGGAGCCCTGACGCCGCATCCGGGGCATCCGACTCGTGCGACGGGTCGTCGCCTCCGCCGGCGACTGCCGTCACTGCGCGCAGCCAGCCCATGTCGTCGAGTGCGGCATCGCGCTCGAGCGCCTCGAGCCTATGCACGACACCGGCCGTGAGCCGCTGCGAGAGGAACCGGCGTGCCGCCGAGAGCGTCGGTGTTACTGCAGCGCGCTTCTCGTGCGGGAGGCGTGCATGCAGCCGGCCGATCCGATCGAGCGCCCGGTGCGTCACTCCGCGATGACGCGGCGGGCGCATGGGTGCGCAGGCATCCGCTTCGCGCTCGGCAGCCCATCGCTCGGCCTGTTTACGCGCGCCAGGGTAATGTGATGCCGGCGGCGCGAGCGGACCCCCGAGGTTCACGCGAGTCCGGTCATCCCGCGAACCGACGAAACGCTCGAGGATCGCGATCGCCCGTTCGAGTAGCGCCGGGTCGTCGCCTGTCGTGTCTTCGAGGCGGGTGACGAGTCGCGGTTCGTCGCTGACGACGACCACGGCGATCCAGCCATCGACGGGCGCAGCGAGTGCCGCATGGACGGGCTCCCGACTCGGTATACGCGCAGGGCGTTCCACCCAGCCAGCTATACGATCCATCAGCCGCGACAGTCGCTCGGCGTCCGAGACTTCCGCGTCGGCGGCCGGCAGGGTCGTCGGCATGGAACTGCCGACCTCGCGGCGTGCGAGCGCGCTCTTCTCCAGCAGCCGGCGTTCCATCGCCAGCAGCGCTTCTGCGGCGGGGGAAGGTCGGAACGCATACACGGCGATGCGCGGCGCCGCGGACCCGAGCCGCCGCGCGCGCCCGACGCGCTGCTCGAGACGCGCGGGGCTCCACGGCAGATCGAGGTGCACTACGACCGTGGCATCCCGCAGGTCGACGCCTTCGGCGATGAGATCCGTCG
>DASTYL010000208.1:0-26278 GCA_035764975.1 Gemmatimonadaceae bacterium
TGCACGAGCTGCGCGCCGGTGAACGCCTCCATGGGCTGCTTGTCCTCGTCGAACGTGAGGAAGGCGTCGTGCTTCTCGGCGGTGAGGCCCGTCTGGGGCTGGAACCAGTGCGTGAAGTGCGTGACGCCGCGGGAGACCGCCCATTCCCGGATCACGCGCGCGACGATGGGCGCGATCTCCAGGTCGAGCTTCTTCCCGCGCCGCATCGACTCCTTGAGCTTGTTGTAGACGGCCTTCGGGAGCTTGTCCCGCATCTGGCGGGCGCCGAAGGCGTTGATCCCGAAGTATTCGGAGGTCGGGATCGGATTGCCGTTGCCGGTACCCGCTGCTGGCGAAGTCCGGCCCGGGATGTCCCGGAGGATGAGGCGGCGCGAGGTCGGGGTCTGCGGCATCGTGGTGTCGGGGGTTCGGGTTCGGGTCCTGCTCCACCCCAAATCTACGCGCCGTTCCCGGATTTGTGCAACATCTGCACGAATCTCAGAACAGTTTGCAGTTTTTGGCGTGCAATTCCCGCAAAAGGACGTCTGAGACTACAAAATCCGCACGTCCTTCGAGTCACCGACCTCTACCGTTCGCCGACCGCGCTACAGGCCGCCTGGCGCGCGTTCCTCCTGCGCCTGCTGGGCGACCGTGGCCTCCCGCCGCGCGAACAGCTGGATCGCCTCCAGCATTGCCATGCAGAACCCGGCCCACGCCGTGCCGAGCACGACCCCGGCGGCGACGTCGGAGGGGTAGTGCACCCCGAGATACACCCGGCTCAGGGCGATCAGGACCACGAGCACGAGCGCCGCGATGACCGTCGCCCAGCGCGCGCGGCGCCGCCGCTGCAGGCGAGCCGCGAGATAGGCGACCGTCACGTACACCGTGGCGGCGCTCATCGCATGGCCGCTGGGAAAGGACGACGTCATCGCATGCGTTCCCCACTCGAATACCTGCGGGCGCTCCCGGTCGAAGCCCATCTTCAGCAGGTTGTTGAGGATGATGCCCACGCCGGTGGACACGAGCAGGAGGGCCGCGGAGTAGCGGTGGCGGGTGAGCCAGAGGAACATCCCCGAGACGGCGACGACCGCCAGCACGACGCTGCCGGTGCCGAGCATCGTGATCTCCACCATCAGCGGCTCGAGCGCGGATCGCATCTGGTGCTCTCCGACCCAGTGCATCACGGCGTCGTCGAAGGCCTGCGTCCCGCCCTCGCGGACGCTCCCCGCGAGGTTCGCGAACAGCGCGACCCCGAGGATCGCCACCATCGCGCCGACCAGCAGGAAGATGCCGACGGTGGTGTAGAACCCGTGCGCATGCCTCCCGATGAAGCGCAGGAGACTGAAGACGAGGTCCCAGAACAGCTTCCAGTGTCCGCGCGTCGTCGCGCGGCGCTCGGAGCGGAGCATGGGCCGGGTCCCCGCGGGGGGGACAGTGTGTCGTCGTAGCATCTCCTCCCTGTCACTCAAGAGCCGCGCCGCGGGCGCAACTTGAGGAAGTGCGGCTGGGGCAATAACTTGGGAAACGATGGCGCCGTAGCCAAGTGGTAAGGCAGCGGTCTGCAAAACCGCTATTCGCCGGTTCGATTCCGGCCGGCGCCTCTGAACGACGAAGCGGCCCCTTCCAGGGCCGCTTCGTCGTTTCTTCCAGGGGAGCGCATCCTCCTCGGCCGCTCACCGTCGCTCGCTTGCGACCTCCTGCCCCCGCGCGGTCCGCTCCTGCTCCCCGGCCCAGCGGAAGAACACGATCGCGATCGCCGCGAACACGATAGGCTCCGCCACGCCGATCATGAACCCGCCCGCGAGCTGCTGGTCCTGCAGCGCGGAGAGCCCCGTCACCCGCGGTGCGAGCTCATACGTCGCGTAGACGGGAAAGTCCGCGAGCAGCAGCCACATCGCGATGAACAGATGGGCCTGCGTGCCGAGGAAGATGTAGAGGATGCGCAGGATGGGGTTGAACCCCGGCAGCGCCGGCCGCCGCACGACGACGGGCCACCAGAAGACGAGTCCCGACACGAGCCACGCCAGGTCGAGCAGGAAGGCCCCCAGCTGGAAGCGCATCACGGCGTCCACGATGCGCGGGACGTGGGTGACGACCATGACCAGCGTGAACAGCAGCGCCGCGACGAGCGGCTGCGTCAGTGCGCCGATCGCCCCGGCAAGCCGCGGCCGCGATGCGAGGGCGACGTCCACGCGCTCGCGGGGCAGCGCGCGAAGCAGCAGCGGCGGCACGACCATGCCGAGCGCGATGAACTGCAGCGCATGCACGCTCGCCAGGTATCCCGTGCCGAGCGGGCCGACCGGCCAGTCGAGCGTGATCCAGAGGAGGACGAGGGCGGCGATGGCCGACGCGCGCCCCGCGGGCGTTCGATCAGCCGCGCGCTGCGCGCGATACGAGAGATACGCGACGACCGCGACGAACAGCCAGACGCCGGGATAGGCCTGCCAGCTCCATGTCCACGGCTCCCCGGTCGCTGAACACCACCATTGCATCGACGCGCTCCTCAGTGGGCGACGTGGGCGGCGGCACCGGTGGAGAGGATGCTCTCCAGGTCACCGTACGACACGACCCGCGCCGACACCGGCGCGGGTCCCGCGACGCGAAACACCATCGTGACGGGAAGTGTGTCGCCCAGGGTGACGGGGGCCGCGACGCCCTGGACCATGACGTGCCGGCCGCCGGGGACGAACCGCACGGTTTCGCCCGGCGGCAGGACGGCAAAGGCCAGCGGCACCATGGTCTCCATGCCGGTGCCGGTGCCCGCCTGCTGGTGAAGCGATGCCATGCCGCCGGTGATCTCGATCGTGTCGAGCGTATCGGCCAGCGGTCCCTCGTTCCTGATGAAGAAATAGACGGCGATCGGTGCCCCACCCTCTCCCGCCGGAATCGGCGCCGGCGCCACGACGTTCTCCACCACGAGGCCGCCGACGCGGAAGGTATTCACCACCGCGCCCCTGCCGGTCGCGGCGCGCGGATCGCCGCCGTCGCGCGGCGTGCTGCCATCGCTGCACGCGATGATGACCGTGGAGGCGAGTGCGAGCGCCATGCTGCTGGAGGCCCGCATCAGTCGCTTCCCACCCGGATGAGCCGGGGGAGATCCTTCGCCCAGTCCTGCTGCCGCGTGCCGAACGGATAGTAGACGCGCAGGCTGTCGTCGGGGGTGAACGCGAGAATCTGCGCCGCATGGCCGACCGCGTAGGCAGTGTCGCCTGGCGCCGCCGGGCTGGTCACGGACGGGGCGAGGCCGAACTGCTGCTCGATGCGGTTCACGTCGGCCAGCGGCCCGCGCACGCCGATGAACGACGGATCGAAGTGCGCGAGCCAGGTGCGCATGCGCTCCGGCGTGTCGCGATCGGGATCGGTCGACACGAAGATGACGCGGATTCGCTCCCGCTCGCCGGCGGTGAGGCGATCGAGGGCCTCGGCGATGTTCGCCATGTGCACGGGGCAGACGTCCGGGCACGACGTGTAGCCGAAGAAGAGCAGCGTGACGTGGCCGTCGGTGCGCGCGCGGAAGTCGAACGGCTTGCCGTCCGTGTCCGTGAGGCGGAAGTCCCCCTTCGCCTTGGCTGGCTTGACTTCGATGCCATTGTACCGCCCACCACGCTGCGTCGGCGGCGACGGCGTGCAGGCGACCAGGGCGCTCGCGCCGAGTGCGATCGTCGCGGCGAGTCGGTGCAGTGGGAGCATGTCGGGTCCGGGAGCTGAGCGGAGGATCAGCTCCCAAGTTAAGCGAAGGACGCCCCCCGGCGCGCGAGCGTCGCTAGCCCGGGATCGCGGCGGCCGAGAGCGACGGCGTCGCCAGCGCGGCAGTCGGCAGGCGGACCGTGAACACCGATCCCTGCCCCAACGCGCTTTCCACCGTGAGGTCGCCGCCCATCGCGCGGGCCAGGTTGCGGCTGATCGAGAGCCCGAGCCCGATGCCGTCCTCCGGCTTGTTGAGCGAGCGCGCCACCTGCACGAACGGTTCGAAGATGCGGTCGCGCATCTCGTCAGGGATGCCGACGCCCGTATCGCGCACGTGGCCGAGCACGACGTCGCCGCCCGGCTCACACTCCACGGAGACGCGCCCGCCTGAGGGGGTCGCCTTGATCGCGTTGGTGAGCAGGTTCGTGAAGATCTGCACCACGCGGTCCCGGTCTCCGAGGACGGTCACGTCACGGGGACAGCCGCGGATGGAGAGGGTGATGCCCTTGGCATTCGCCTGCGGCGAGACCAGCGATGGGAGCCCATCGAGCACCTCACGCAGGGGCACGACGTCGCGGCGGACGAGCAGCTGTCCCGCCTCCACGCGCGCGAAGCTCAGCACGTCGTTGATCAGCGCGAGGAGGTGCTGCTGGTTGCGCCGCACGCGCTCGAGGTCCTCGCGCAGGGCGGCCGAGACGTCGCCGCGGATCCCCATGAGCGCGATCTCGAGGAATCCGAGGGACGCGTTGAGCGGTTGGCGGAGGTCGTGCGAGATCGCCGCGAGGAAGCTCGCCTTCGCGCGGTTCGCCTCCTGCGCCTGCTCGTACAGGATCGCCGTGTCGATCGCGATCGAGGCGCGTCGCACGAGATCCTCGGCGAGCTGGAGGTCGGCCGCGGAGTATCCCGGCCCGGGCGTGGTGCGCCCGAAGACCATGACGCCGCGCGTGCGATCGCGCGCGCGAAGCGGGACGACGAGCAGGGACGTGAGCTCCAGCGCCTCGAGGAGCTCGAGATGGCGCGGGCTGCGCGCGATCCGGGCGATCACGTCGTGGCCGCACGGCGAAAAGAGCCGCGACGTGCCATCCACGATGGCCCCATGGATCGGGTGCGCGGCGTCGGGGGACATCGCGATGTGCTGGACCGACTCGGTGAGCAGCTCCCGCTTCGCGGGATCCCAGTGCATCAGCGCGAGGCGCTGGAGCGTGCCGTCCGCGCCGAGCATGTCGACCAGCGCATAGTCGCCCAGGAAGGGCACAGCGACTTCGACGAGGGCCTGCAGCGTCTGCTGGTAGTCGAGGGACTCGTTGAGGACGGCGCCGGCCTCCGACAGGAACTCGACGCGCCGCCGGGCGGTCTCCGCCTCCTGGTGCGCCCGCCGCTCGGCCGCGAACAGCTCCGCGCGATGGAGGGCCTGCGCGCACTGGCGGGCGATGCCGTCGGCGAAACGCTGATCCTCGGCAGAAAGCTCGTCGGCAGTGGGAAAGCTGAGGCCGAGCACGCCGATCACCTCGCCGCGGACGGTGAGCGGCATGGCGTACGCCGAGGCGTGCACGGCCTCCACCCCGGCGAGGAGCGGAAACTCCCGCACGCGCACCTCGGGATCGCCGACGAAGACCGGCTTGCCAAGGCGCGCAGCCTGGCTGATCGGCAGCTCGGCATCGATCGGGATTTCGCGCCAGGGATCCGTCGCGCGCTGCGGGTAACCGTGCGTCGCCACGACGCGAAGCCGCTGCGCCGTGCCGTGCTCGTCGCGGTCCAGCATCGCGACGACGACCGCCGACGCGTTGAGCGCGGCGACCCCGTGGACGACCACGGCTCGCGCGACCTCCGCGGGAGTCGCCGCCTCGGACAGCGCCGCGGTGAGCGCCTGCAGCCGTGCGATGCGGTCGAGCGCCCGGGCGAGCTCCACGCGCGCATCGTCCGAGGCGATGCGCGCCCGGCGCTCCGCGGTGAGCTGGAGCTCGTGCGCGGCCTCTTCGGCGAGCTTGGATTCCTCGACATCCGAATTCACGCCGACCCAGCCGAGCACCGAGCCGGACGCGTTGCGCCGGGGGGCCGCCCGCGCGATGTGCCGCCTGAACTCGCTCCGCTCGGCGGACCAGATCCTGACCTCCACCTCGAAGGGCGACGAGGTGCGGACCGACCGCACCCACTCGCGGCGGGCCGTGGCGACGTCGTCCGGGTGGACGTGGTCCGTCCACTGAACGTCGGAGACGCGATCCGTCCCGGCGCCGACGTACCGCGCGCCGAACGCGTTCATCGAGTCCGGTCGACCGTCGGCGGACGCGGTCCACACCATGGCGGGGACCGACTCCGCGAGCAGGCGGAAGCGCTGCTCGCCTTCCCGATGGGCCGCCGCCGTGGCCGCCGCGGCCTGGTCGGCATAGCGACGGCGCTGGAGCCAGTGATCGGCCCGGCGATTCCGGTACATCTCGACGAAGGCAGCGACCTTGGCGCGCAGGACGTCCGGGTCGATGGGCTTGAACAGGTAGTCCACTGCACCGGACGCGTACCCGTCGTGGATGCGCCGGCGGTCCGATTCCGCCGCCGTGAGGAAGATGATCGGGGTGAGCCGCGATGCCCCGAGCTCCTTGATCCGCCGCGCCGTCTCCACGCCATCCGCCCCGGGCATCATCACGTCGAGGACGACGACCGCGAACTCCTCCTCGCGGCAGCGGGCGACGGCCTCCAGGCCCGAGCTCGCGCGCACCACCCGGATGCCGATCGGGTCGAGCACCGCCTCGAGGGCGAGCAGATTTTCCTTCCGGTCGTCGACGATGAGGACCGTCGGCACCGGATCCGTGGGCCCGGAGGTATCCGAGCCGGAGTGTTCTGGCATGGCGTACCGCTGCGCGAGCGCAGAACGAGACTCGAGACTGCGCGAGTTACTCACTGTACCCCTGAATACATGGTCGTGAGACCACGTCTGCTGACGAACGGAACTTACCGGAGAAATCTCCGGGCAACCTGCTCGAGCCGGTCGTCGCCCTCGCGAACGGCCTCGAGCAGGACCTCGTGCACGTACGGGTGAAGACGCGGCTCGCCCCAGAAATAGCCGGTGGCCTGTTCCGCGCTCTCCGTTTCGCCGACCCGGGCGGCTTCGAGCATCGCCCGTGCGGCGGCGCGATCGAAGCCGGGGTCGTCGCGTGGCGGAAGATGATAGTTCCGGCGGAGGGGAGCCCCGCCGGCGTCCTCGTTCACGAACGCTCTCGACATGCCCGGCCACAGACGCAAACTGGGCGCCGGGCTGAAGGCGTCACGCTACGGCGAGCACCACCTTGCCGGTGTTCTCGTCCGCGGCCACGATCTGATGCGCCCTGCCCGCGTCTCTCAGTGGCAGGATGCGGTCCACCGTGGCCCGCATCCGCCCATCGGCCAACGCGGGGACCACGTCGCGGACGAATGCTGCCGTGGCGGCGGCCTTCTCGGCGTCGGTTCGGGAGCGCAGTACGGTGCCGCGCAGCGTCGCCCGTTTACGGAGCAGGTGATCCAGGCGGATCTCCGCTCGGTGACCGGCGACCGTCCCCACCAGGATGAGCCGTCCCAGCGGGGCGAGCGCAGCGATCCCGGCCGGGACGTACGCCCCGCCGACGAGGTCGAGGACGACCGACACGCCGCGCCCTCCGGTCCAGCGATCGACTGCCTCGGTGACGACAGCGAGATCCTCGCCGACGAGGACTCCGTCCGACATCCCGAGTCGCGCGGCCGCCTCGAGCTTCGTGGCGGTTCGCGTAGTGCCATAGGCCGAGGCATTCCGCCACCGGGCGATCTGGACGGCGGCGAGTCCGACGCCGCTCCCGACCGCATGGATCAGCACCGACTCGCCGCCCTGGAGCCCCGCCTGGGTGATGAGCGCATCGTGAGCCGTGATGAACGCCTCGGGCACCGCGGCCGCGGACGCCCAGTCGAGCGATGGCGGGATGGCTGCGAGCGCCCCTTCGTGCACGGCGGCGTACTCGGCATAGGTCCCGCCGCTGGCGATGCCGAACACGCGGTCCCCCGGCGTCCATCCGGTGACGCCTCGTCCGAGCGCGGCAACGTCGCCCGCGAACTCGAGACCGGGAATGTCGGCCGGCGCACCGGGCGGCGCCGGATACCTGCCCGCGCGCTGCAGGAGGTCGGCGCGATTGACCGCCGTGGCGTGAATGCGGACGAGCACCTGGCCGGGAGCGGGATCGGGCCGCGGCACGTCGCGGAGCTCGAGGACTTCAGGGCCCCCCGGGCGGGAGATGACGATGGCCCGCATGGGCTACTTGTGGCAGCCCTCTTTGCACGAGCCGCCTTCCGCCTGCTTCCCCTTCGCCAGCGTCGACCAGGCGCGACGGCCCACGTACGCGAGCGCGATGAGGACGATCGCGACGACGATGACGGTCTGCATGGCTGGTGTCATCTATGCTCCCCACCCGGCGGCCGTGGCCGCGACCCGCACGAGCCACGCCGCGGCGTACGCGAGCACGAACATGTAGCCGAACTGCACGCCAGCCCAGCGCCAGCCGGTGGCGCCGCCGCCGGCTTCGCGCACCGTCACGGCCACGGTGCTCATGCACATCAGCGCGAAGACGTAGAACACCATCAGCGCGAGCGCCGTGACCACGGTATAGACGGGCGCGCCCGTCACAGGATCGCGTTCCGCCTTCAGTTTCTCCGGGAGGCCCGCCCCGTCTTCCGAACCGCCGACGCCGTAGATCGTGCCCATCGACGAGACGAACACCTCCCGCGCGGCGAAGCTCGACACGATCGATACGCTGATCTTCCAGTCGAATCCGAGTGGCCGCATGACCGGCTCGATGACGTGGCCGGCACGACCGAGGAAGCTGTTGGCGAGCTGCAGCTCCTGCGCGGCCTCGTCGGCCATGCCTGCCGGCGCCACGGACTTGGGGTACGTCGCCAGCGCCCACAGCACCACGGACAGCGCGAGAATCACCGTGCCCGCGCGCCGCACGAAGAGGCTGGAGCGGTGGGCCACGGTGGTCGCGAGGGCCCGGGCCGACGGGATCCGGTAGGGCGGAAGCTCGAGGATGAGCGGCTGCGTCTGCCCGCGCAGCAGGGTGCGGCGGAACACGAACGCCACCGCGAGCGCCGCGAGCGTCCCAAGCAGGTACATCGAGAGCAGCACGAGACCCTGCAGGTCGATGATGCCCGCGACCTGCAGGGCCGGGACGAACGCGCCGATGAGCAGCGTATAGACGGGCAGGCGCGCCGAGCAGCTCATCAGCGGCACGACCATGATGGTCGCCAGGCGGTCGCGCGGCCGCTCGATCGTGCGGGAGGCCATGATCGCCGGCACCGCGCACGCATACCCGCTGACGAGCGGAATGAAGCTCCGGCCGTGCAGGCCGACCTTGCGCATGTACCGATCCATGATGAACGCGGCGCGCGCCATGTAGCCGCTGTCCTCGAGGATCCCGATGAACAGGAACAGGATCGCGATCTGCGGCAGGAACACCAGCACGCCGCCCACGCCGGCGATCACGCCGTCGACGACGAGCGATCGCAGGTCGCCTTCCGGGATCAGGGCGCCGACCTGGCCACCCACCCAGGTGAGCGACGATTCGATCGCATCCTGCAACGGTGCCGCCCATGAGAACACGGACTGGAACACGAGGCCCATCAGCATGAGGAAGATGAGCATTCCCCACACCTTGTGCAGGAGCACGCGGTCCACGCGATCGCTCGTCGTACGCTCGCGCGAATCCGGATCCTTCACCGCGCGATGCACGACGCCGGTGATCCACCCGTAGCGCAGCTCCGCCTCGAGGCTCTCGGGATTCAGGCCGGCGTCGAGCAGCTTGGTACGCGCGGATGCCACTGCGTCGTGCACCGCGGGCCCGTGATCGTGAGCCGGCGCGGTGATGTGCAGCAGCGCCTCGAGCCCGGCCGCATGCGGCGAGACCCCCTCGGCGACGAGTGCCGCCTCGATGGGCGCGAGCGCATCGCGCACCACGGTGGGCATGTCGAAGCGGCGCTCGGGCCGCGGCAGCTCGTGCGCGCGGGAGATCGCACGGCGGAGGCGGTCGATCCCCTCTCCCTTCGTCGCCACCGTCGGGACCACCGTGACGCCCAGCTCGTGAATGAGCTCGACGATGTCCACCTGCACGCCGCGCTTGTTCGCGGCGTCCACCTGGTTGAGCGCAACGACGGTCGGCAGTCCCAGCTCCACGAGCTGGCTGACGAGGTAGAGGTTGCGCTCAAGGTGCAGGGCATCGGCGACGATCACGAGCACGTCGGGCACGGGGGAATCGGATCTCCCCGCGAGGACGTCCAGTGCGATGGCCTCGTCCGGCGTGTGCGGATCGAGCGAGTACGTGCCGGGCAGGTCGAGCACCGTCACCGAACGGCCGGCTTCGTCGCGGTAGGTGCCCTCGACGCGCTCGACGGTGACGCCCGCGAAATTGCCGACGCGCTGGCGCAGCCCGGTCAGCACGTTGAAGAGCGTGCTCTTCCCGGTGTTTGGGTTGCCGACGAGCGCGACGCGAAGCGGCGCACTCGGAGCGGGCGGGGCCGATGTCGTGTCGGTCCCGCGGGCGGCGTCCGGAGCCGCCCCCACGGTCACTGCGGCAGCGGAATCACGGTGATCGATGCAGCCATTGCCGCCCCGATCGCTAACCGCACGCCCCGCACCTGCAACAGCAGCCCGTTCCGTGAGTCGACGACACTCACGCGAGCTCCTTCGTAGAGACCGAGCGCGCGAAGCCGGCAGGCCTCCGTGCCGTCACATCCCACCCGCACCACCACCGCGCGGTGGCCGGTCTTGCACGCCATCAGCGGGCACGACTCGCCGCACACCTCGGCCATCGGCGCGCACACGCCCGGCTGGCAGGCGAGAGCGCCAGCGGATGGGGCACGGCGGCGCGTGAGGAGACGGCGGAGCATCGGCTTGGCTGCGGAATGAGCGTCGGACCGGAAATCGCCGGCGAACGACACGTGGAATTGTTCTCGATCCGAGACTAACCGAGGCAGCCGGATGGGGGTGCCCCGGAATCACCACCAAAATACTCGGCATTACCTTTACAGCGCTAGTGGAGAAGCCCTGACACGGGGATCAGCCGACCGCCGCGGCCTCCAGCACCCCCACGACGGCCTCGATCTCATCCGCGTTGACCGTGTGCCCCATCCCGCGGTACAGCCGCAGGTCCACGACGGCGCCGAGCTCCGTCAGGATCCGCCCCGTCTCCTCCACGCGAGACGCCGGGACGTGCGCATCCACGTCGCTGCAGCCGAGAAACGCCGGCGTCCCCGCCAGGTTGCCGGGGTAGTCCCGCGGGGCCTGGTCGTCGCCGATCAGGCCGCCGCTCAGGGCGAACAGGCCGCCGTAACGCCGTGCGTTCCGGGCGACCCACTCCGACGCGAGGCAGGCGCCCTGGGAAAAGCCCAGGAGGAAGGTCCGCTCGGATGGAATTCCCGCTGCTTCCACGGCAGCGACGGCGCGACTCACGGTCGCGAGGGCCGAAGTGAGGAAGGGCTCGTTCCGTTCGAGCGGGGCGAGAAAGCTCAACGGGTACCAGGCGTTGCCGGCCGCCTGCGGCGCGATGTACGCGACCCCCGGGACTCGAAACTCCGCGGCGAGCGAGAGGATGCTCTCGGCGGTCGCCCCGCGGCCGTGCAGCATGATCATGGCGCTCCGTGCCTCGGGGAGCGGAGCCCCGGCCCGGAGGGTCGGCGCCCCCGCGTGGGGATCGCCGAGTGCCGCGATGTTATCGGCAGACATGGAAAGAAGTCTAATCCGCGATGCGACATCCCTGGATCAGGGCCGCCGGCAACGCGGTGATCTTCGGCGGCTGGGCGCTCCCCCTGCTGCTCGCGCGGTTCGTGCCTGCGCGGCTTTCGGCGACGGCACCGGACGCCGTCGGGCTGTTCAGGATCGTCGGGGGCGTGTGGGCATTCCTGGCGGTCGCGTACGCGCTCGTATTGGCGCTCCGTCTCCGGCGTAGCATGATGTAGGGGCGCGGCCGGCGACGGTGACACTTTTCCGCTCCGACGGCCGTACGCAGGCCAGGACTCCAGAGGGAGAGAGCGACATGCAGGTGCGTGTGGAGAGGGGTGGGACGCTCGTCCGGGTGCAGCGCGACGGCCCTTCGCCGTCGGAGCAGGCGCAGGAAGCGGCAGCGCAGCAGCTTCGGGCCGAGATCACCGAAAGGACCGACCGACTTCAACGGCTCGTCGAGTCCGGCGCGGAGCAGACGGCCGCGGGCCGGATGGCCGTCGGCAAGGCGCGGGAACAGCTTCTCGCATCGGCAAGCAAGCTTCGTGAGCTCGAGCAGCGGCGCCACGAGCAGGCGATGGAGGACGCCGCGCAGGACATGGCCGCCAGCGCGCTCGCCCAGGTCGGCACCACCGAGGTCCCGCCCACCCCGCCATTCCCGGTGACGCCGGGGATCCCGCCGGGGGCGGTGGACATCTCCATCGCGTTCTTCGTCTGCACGGCCGCCGCGATCATCCTGTTCCCGCTGATGCGTGCGTTCGGCCGGATCCTCGAGCGCCGTGCAGCGCCCCCGCAGCGCCTGGCTCCGGAGCTGGAGTCGCAGCTCCATCGGATGGAGCAGGCGATCGAGACCGTCGCAGTGGAAGTGGAGCGCATCTCCGAGGGCCAGCGGTTCACCGCGAAGCTCCTCAGCGAGCGCGAGAAGGTCGACGCGCTGCGTCCCTAGGGCGCCGGAGTGCGACGACGTCACGATCGTCGCCCGCGAAAGATCGAAGGGCCGGAACCCCATCGGGTTCCGGCCCTTCGTATGTGATCTCCTGCCTTCGTCGGTGCGGGCGTGGTGCTACTCGCGCCCCGCGTCCCGTTCCTCACCCCGGCCCGTTGCCTCGGCGGCCCTGCCCGTGGCGGCGCTGGCCGAGTCGGCGGATGCGTTCTCGGCCGGCGCGATCGGCGTCACGGGCAGCCCCGGGACGAAGATGCTCGCCGCCGCGGGCGCGGCCGCCCGGGCTGGTGACCGGTCGACGATGAGCTGCTGGACCCGCTGCTTGAGGGGATCGACGCTGCGGCCGTCCACCAGGACCTCGAAGTGGAGGTGCGGGCCGGATGCGAGTCCGGTACGGCCCACGGTCGCGATCGTGGCACCTGCCTCGACCTGCTCGCCGCGCTTGACCCGCAACGACCGGGCGTGCGCATAGCGGGTGATGATGCCGTACCCGTGGTCGAGCTCCACGACGTTGCCGAACCCGAACTTGCGGCCCGAGAACACCACGCGGCCCGGTGCCGGGGCGGTGATCGGCGTCCCCGAGGCCGCCGCGATGTCGAGGCCGCGGTGCGGCCGTACGACGCCAAGGACCGGGTGGCGGCGCGAGCTGGCGAAGCGGCTCGTGATGCGGCCGATCACCGGCATGCCTTCCGCTGCCGCCGCCGCGACCGAGGCCCGCGACTCGCGAGCACCGGAGACGCTCGGCGGAGCAAGGACGCGCCGACGCTCGGCGGTCGCGGTGCGCTTCACGGTCCCGGTCTTCATCGCCAGCGGACGTTCGACGGCACTCGGTGCCGGCGCTGCCGACGGCTCGGGCGTCGCCACCGTTGCCGCTGCAGGGCCGATAGCCAGGAGCGAGATGAGATCCATGTCCTGCTGGACATAGGTCTGCGGAGCGGGCGGCTCGTCGGCGAAGAGGCCGAGGGCGACACCTGCCGACTCATCCTGGACCGCGGGGGTGACGCTCAGCATGAACGCCAGCAGCATCCCGCACACGACGGCCGTTCCGGCAATCGTTGCCAGGCCCATCGCAAACACGCGGAAGCGCCGGACCGAAACGTGAAGGGTGCGCGGGCGGGCGTCGAGGCCCGGCGGAACGACGACGAACGTCCAGCCGTCGTGGGCGAGCCGCTCCTTTGTGGCTCGGCGGGCGCGAGCACCACGGACCGCGCTCGGGCTGCTCGGCGCGCGAGCCGGCGACTCCGCAGGCGGCGCGACGATGGGCTCCGCCAGGGCGAGCCCGCCGACCGTGCGCAGCGACTGCGGCGGCCGGTGCGCGTGCAGGGGGACGACTGGCGTCTCGTTGCGCCGATTGCGGGGAGGGCGGTCCACGGGGGGCTACCTCAGGGAGCTTCGGCGGCCGGCGCCGGTGGAATGCGAAGGCCCTGCGGCGCCGCCGCAATGGCCTGGGTCACCTGGGAGCGGACGAGGAGGCGACCGCGGACCGTACCGCCCTCGTGCACCAGGATCGTGTCCGCCGAGAGGTCGCCCACCACGGTGGCCGACGCCTCGAGCTCGATGCGCCCCTCGACCTCGATGTCGCCCTGAACCGTGCCGCAGATGACCGTCTCGGTCGCGCGCACGTTTCCGACGATCGTGCCGGTGGGCCCCACCACGAGCGAGCCTGCACGGAGCACATTGCCCTCGAGCCGCCCGTCGATTCGCAGGGTTCCTTCGGTATCGATGTCGCCGCGAACGACGATGTGCGCGTCGAGCACCGAGTACCCCTCGTTGCCAGGCTGTGACTTCTCCTTCTGGCGTCCGAACTTCAACTTCATCAGCGCTACTCCAATTGCAGGCTCGCACCACGGACAGGGAAAGGGGCGTCCGGGCAACTTTTTCGTCGGCCCATGCGCCCCGCGTCTCGTCGGTCGCGCCTTCCGCGTCTCTTCGTGTAAGCCGTTGACATGCAACGGCTTGAGACCGGACGGGACATTCCTCGAGTCGATTCGGAATCTAGTCCGGTCCGGCTGCGCCGCGTGTGTCGTGCATCACCGCGAGCGCGTGGGAAATGCGCGGTGAAAAGCGTGTCCAGGGGCGGACGCGCTCGACCACGGCGGCGAGCCCCAGCAGCAACCGTTCACTTCCGTGGCGGCCTACGAAATGGACGGAGGTCGCGGCCCCCCGGGAGTGCACGCCGGCCGGCACGGCGATGGCCGGAAGCCGCGCGAAGTTGATCGGGCCGCAGTACGGCGCGTAGCGCGTGTTGGCGACGAGGTTCGCGATCCAGCTGCGGGAGCGCCACGCATCGGCATGGAGCGGGAGCTGGGCCAGTGTCGGGGTGAGCAACACGTCGTGCCGCTCGAGGAATGCGTCCATCGCGCGGCGCCAGCGCTGGCGATGCCGCTCCTCGGCCAGGCCGAGCCGCCGCGCGACGGAACCGACGCGGCCGTGCATGCGCGTTCGGCGCTCGAGCCGTTTCCATGCGTCCGGATCCCCCTCGATCAGTCCGCCGATCTCGATCCGCGCGCCGGACGTCCATGTCCCGATGATGGCCAGGGAGAGGAGCGGGTCGGGAATGGGAGGCCGAACCTCCTCGACGTGATGACCCTCCGCCGCTAGCGCCTCCCCGACGTTGCGGGTATGGGCGATCAGCTCACCGTCCACCGGAAGCCCCGCGACTGGTGGCGCGACGGCAAGGGCGATCCGCAGCGGGCGCGCGGGCGGCGTCACGACCGCCATGGAAGGATCGCCGGCCAGGACCGACAATGTGAGCGCGGCATCCGCGACCGTCGTGGCCAGTGCGCCGTTCTCGGCGATACCGTACCACCCGTCGACGCCGATCTGCGCCGGGACGACCCCCGGCCCGGGCTTGATTCCGACGAGTCCGCAGCACGCGGCCGGGATGCGGATCGACCCGAACCCGTCGTTGCCATGAGCGACCGGCACCATGGCGGCGGCGACGGCTGCGCCGCTGCCGCCGGACGACCCGCCGGCTGTTCGCCCGGGGTCCCACGGGGAGCGCGCCGTCCCGAACGCATTGTCGCTCGTGCCCCAGAGCGCGAGCTCGGGGACGCGCGTCTTGCCCACGATGACGGCTCCCGCGGCGCGAAGGCGTGCGACGACCGGGTGATCGTCGGCGGCGGGAGGGCGCGTGACCGCCGCCGACCCGTTGCGGGTGACGAGGCCTGCCACCGCCACGTTGTCCTTGACCGCCACGGGAACGCCCGCGAGGGGGAGGGCGAGCCGAGCGGCGGGGCTCAGGGCGTCGAGACGGCCGGCATCGCGCATCGCGTCGTCAACGCGAAGACATTCGAATGCCCCGTAGGTCGAGTCTGTTGCCTCGACGTGAGCGAGGTGTTGCCGGAGCACATCGGAAGCGGCCACCGCGCCCGCGTGAACGAGCCGGGTGAGCTCGGTGGCGGTGCTGCCGACCAGTTCTCGTCGTGTCATCGGTGGCAATCTGCACGTTGCGGGGAGCCGTGGAAGGGCGAGGCTGCCGCTTCGAGCGGGCCCGAGCGAGAAGTCGTGCAATCCGGACGTCAGGGGCAGACGTCTTGCCACCGTGCCGATACCGCTACAGGAGGATCAACGCGCACTCAGCCGGAAGGAGACAGATCATGATCCCACATGCACGAAGCCTCGCGCTTCTCTTCGCGATCGGATTGGCCGTACCTGTAGTCGCGGGGGCACAGATTCCCGTGAGCAAGGAAGTGCCGCCGCCCCCGCCTGCCCCCGCGCCGGTGGATACGATGCAGCCCGCCGTGACACCGCCACCGGCGGCCATGGCGCCCGTCGACACGCAGACGCGCGTCGTAGAAGTATCGTCGGGCGACCTCGAGCTGTACCGGGGTGCCACGGATGCGAACATCATCTCGCACGTGCTCGTCGACGACTCGCTGGAGATCGAGATGTCGCAGCTCGCCCTGAGCCGTGCATCGAATGCGGCGGTCCGCGAATACGCACAGATGATGATCACCGAGCACTCGCAGAACCGCACGTACTTCACGGAGATGCAGGCGAAGGAGAGCATCGGCATCGCGCCGATGGTGAACGACCCCATCGCGAACCAGGCGATGAATGCCATTACGCGACTGAACAGCCTCACCGGGGAAGAGTTCGACCGGGCGTACATGCGGGCGCAGGTCGCACACCACGACGCCGAAGTGGCGGCGCTGACGTGGATGGCCGAGAACTCCCGCGATGACGACATCGAGGAGGACTTCGAGGGCAAGCTGATCCCGACGATCCGCATGCACCTGACCCGCGCGCGGGAGGTTTCCGCGCAGGTGGGCGCCGACGTGAGCCAGTTCCGGATGACGCCATAAGGTGCCAGAGCCCGGCGCGCCGCGTCGGGCGCGGTGGCTGTACCGCGGCGTCCCGCGCAGGGACAACGCGGACACGGGGCTCCGGGATTTCCCCGGGGCCCCTGGCGCATGCACGACGTTAGGTTGTCGCGGTAATGGCCCAGCGGCGACGGCGCAGACGCGCCCGGAGCCGGAAGCCCGACGCCCGACGTGATGACTTCCCACCTCACTCTCCGCCTGATCCCCGACACCCTCGCCGTCTGCCGGCTGGAGCCCGATGCGGCGATGCCCTGGTGGGCGACGGTCGCGCCGTTCTTCTCGGTGACGCGCACCGCCGACGAGCTTTCCATCATCTGCGCGTCGTCACGCGTGCCGCGCGGCACCGACGCGAGCTACGACTGGCGGGCGCTGAAGCTGCACGGCCAGTTTCACCACGGGCTCACCGGGATCCTCGAGTCGATCTCGGCGCCGCTGGCGCATGCGGAGGTCAGCATGCTGGTGGTGGCGACCTTCGACACGCACTATGTGCTCATCCGGGAATCGCAGCTCCCCGAAGCGACGGCGGCGCTGCACGCCGCCGGGCATCGCGTGCTGCGCGAGCAGCGGGGCGCACCGGTCGGCCCCTGACCTGATCCCTCCGACATGACACTCCGCCACGCCGCCGCGGCCTTCCTGCTCCTCCTCTCCGCCGCGCCACTTCCTGCGCAGCGAACCGAACCCGCGTACGTCCCGCCGCCCGGCCGCTGGGAGCGCCGCCCGCCGGCGCGCGCCGGAATGGACTCCGCTGCGCTTGCCGAGGCGGTGGCCTTCGCGATCAGCCGGGAGAGCCGCGCGCCCCGCGACCTCGAGGCGGCGCACTATCAGAGCTTCGGCCGCGAGCCATTCGGCGAAGCGGTCGGACCCTTCCGGCCTCGCGGTGAGCCGACGGGCCTCGTCATCCGCCACGGGTACGTGGTCGCCGCCTGGGGCGAACCGGATCGTGTGGACATGACGTTCAGCGTCACCAAGAGCTTCCTGTCCAGCGTCGTCGGCGTGGCGTTCGATCGCGGGATGATCCGCGATCCCGGGGACCGCGTGCACGACTACGTGCCGCCGATCCTGCCGGTGCGCAACGCGACGCGCCATGATCGCGCGGAGGAATTCGGGCGGAGCCCGTTCATCGCGCTGTTCGACACGCCGCACAACCGCACCATCACGTGGGAGCATCTCCTCCGGCAGACGAGCGACTGGGAGGGAACGCTGTGGGGCAAGGCGGAATGGGCCGATCGTCCGGCGCAGAATCCCGCCGAGTGGCGGACCCGCGCCCGCGTCGCACCCGGCAGCGCCTACGAATACAACGACGTGCGCGTGAACGTTCTCGCGCTCGCCGCCACGTCGGTCTGGCGCCGCCCGCTGCCGCAGGTGCTGCGCGAACACGTCATGGACCCGATCGGCGCGTCGTCCACGTGGCAGTGGTTCGGCTATGAGGATGCCTGGATCGTGCTCGATGGTGCCGAGGTGCAGGCGGTGAGCGGCGGCGGCCACTGGGGTGGCGGCATGTTCATCAACGCCTGGGACCTCGGCCGGTTCGGCCTGCTCACGCTGCGGCGCGGCCGCTGGGGCGACCGGCAGGTGCTGTCGGAGCACTGGGTGCGATACGCGCTTACGCCGACCAGCGTGCAGCCGAACTATGGCGTCATGAACTGGTACCTCAACACGGATCGCAAGCAGTGGCCGAGCGCGCCCGCATCCAGCTTCGGGCACATCGGGAACGGCACCAACATCGTGTGGGCCAGCCCGGAGCACGATCTCGTGGTGGTGGCGCGGTGGATCGAGAATGGCGCGCTCGACGAACTGTTCCGCCGTGTGCTGGGCGCGGTGCGCGAGTAGCGAACAGGAAGGCGCCGGTCTTTTCCAAACGCGCCCCGATGCGTATCATGCGCGCAGTGTTCGCTCACCAGCGCGACGTCTCCGGGGACGCGCGTGTGGTGGACGCACTCGCGGTGCGCGAGCTCTCCCTGGTGCACGCCCCGGCCAGCGAGGCCGCGCCCGCGTGGTGCGGCGCCCGTCTCCTCGATATCCGTCGGTCCGGCCATCGCTTCGCGCCCATCGTCGCCCGCTGGTGTCAGCCTGCCGCGGGCCCTCTCGAAGCTCGGCATCTGCTCGCGCGCGGAGGGCGAGCGGCACGTCCTCGCGGGCCGCGTGCGCGTCAACGGGCGGATCGTCCGGGATCCCGCGCGCCGGGTGGACCTCTCCCGCGACCGCCTCGCGCTCGACGACGCCGACGTCGCGGCGGCGGAGCCGGTCTATCTCGCCCTGAACAAGCCGCGCGGCCTCGTCACGACGCGCCACGATCCGCGCGACCGGGACACGGTCTACGCGTGCCTCGCCGGCGCCGACCTGCCATTCGTGACGCCGGTCGGGAGACTCGACAAGGCGAGTGAAGGCCTGCTGCTCTTCACCAACGACACCCGGTGGGGCGCGCGCCTGTCCGCACCGGAGTCACACGTGGACAAGACGTACCACGTGCAGGTGAACGTGGTCCCGACCGAGGATCTCGCACGACGGTTGATGGCCGGGGTCGACGTCCCGTCCGCGCCGGATGCGCAAGAAGTCGAGCGCCTTGCCGCGAAGCATGCAGCCGTGCTGCGCGCGGGTGCGCGGCACGGCTGGCTCGAGATCGTGCTCGATGAGGGGCGCAACCGCCAGATCCGTCGGATGCTGGAGGCGCTCGACGTGGCGGTGCTGCGCCTCGTGCGCGTCGCCATCGGCGGGGTGGCGCTGGGTACGCTCGCCAAGGGCGCGTGGCGACATCTCACGCCCGACGAGGTGCGCGCGCTCGCGCCACCCCGCCGCTCCGCGCGGGAGCGGGCCTAGCCGACGATCGTGATCGTCACCGGCCGCTTGAGATGCACCGTGCGGGTGCTCCCGAGCCGCAGTGTCGACTTGACCCAGCTCCAGTCGCGCGCCACGCCGCCCGCCAGCATCACCTCGTGCGCAAGCTGCGCCACGGCATCGGGGCTCATGCGCAGGCAGCCGTGCGATGCCGCGGTGCCCAGCGAGCTGACGTGCGGCGTGCCGTGGATGTAGTAGTCGGGTTCGCGGAAGTAGATCTTCGCGACGCGCATGGGATTGCCCTTCTGCCCGGGACGCTTCGCGGTCTTGTTGCGCGCCCAATCCTCCTCGGGCGGAACCCAGCCGGGGTTCCAGATCACCTTGCTGATCCGGAACGTTCCGCGGGGCGTGGGATCCTTCTTCGTGCCGACGGCCACGGTATACGTGCGGGCGACGTCGCCATTGCGCCAGAGAAACAGCCTGCGCTGCGACAGGTCGGCGGTGAGCCGGGTCGGGGCGGCGGCTTCGGCACGCGGGGCGACCAGCTCCGCCACGCTCTCGCGGGCATCGCGCGAGATGGCGAGGGTGAGCGTCGGCGCGAGAATCGCCGCGGCAATCAGCCGGGACCTGGTCAGGCGAAAGTGCATGGATGCGTTCTCCTGGTTCGAAGCAGTCAGTCGTGTGACGGCGCAGGCGACGCCGATGATGCGGTGCCGGCGGGTGCGCCGGTGTCACCAACTGGCGCAGAGTCGGGGACCGCGGCGGCTCCCGCCGACGAGCCCGAGTCGGTGGCCGCGCCATCGGTGGGCTCGGGAGCCAGCGACGACTCCGGGCGACTCGACACGACCCTGATGCGCACGGGGTGCTTGAGGTTGATCGTCCGGGCGCGCCCGACACGCAAAGTGCGCTTCACCCAATCCCAGTCATGGGATACCCCGCCGGCCTGCATGACGACCGCACCGAGCTCGGCGACTTCCTCGGGATGCATCCGAAGACAGCCGTGCGAGGCCTCGGTGCCGAGCGACGCGACGTGGCCGGTGCCGTGGATGTAGTAATCCGGCTCCTTGAAGAAGATCTTCGCGACCTTCATCGGGTTGCGCGGATCGCCGGGGCCGCGCGCACGCTCACGCCGGGCCCACGGCGACGCGGGGGGCACCCAGGCCGGGTTCCAGACGATCCGGCGGATGGTGAACGAGCCGGTCGGGGTCGGATACGACCGGGTCCCGATCGCGACGGCGTACGTCTTCACGGAGCCGTCGGGCATCGTCACATGGAGCTTGCGATCCGCTAGCACCGCTTCCAGCTCGACCGCCGTCGCCCCCGCGTCAGCGCGGGGAGCGACGAGGCGCCAGGTGGCCTGCCGCGCCGAGGGAATTGCGACGGCGGCCAGGATGGGGGTCGCGATGACCGCGGCGACGATCAGGCGGCGGGCCTTTGTGCTGAGAGACATGGAAGTTCGGTGTGCCTTGAAAGGTTTTCCCTTCGCAAGGCAAGCGACGTTCCATGTGTTTGCTTCAGGACAGCGGACACGACGGCAGAGGCCTTTGAAGCGAAAGGCCCACCTCCATGCCGGGACGGCGCATGGAGGTCGGCCTGTCTGCTCACTTTCCTGGCGCAGCCGCTCGTGTCGGGGCGCTGCCGGAAGTTACGGCTTGCCTGCCTTGAGGACGCCCGTCGCCGCCCCGGTGACGCCTGCGCCAGCTGCACCCGCCGCGCCGCTCACCGCACCCGCCGCGTTCGCGCCCGCGCCGCCGACGGCCGCGCCGGCACCCACCGCCGCGTTGCCGTGTGCACCGTGGGCGGCGTGTGCCGCACCGTTCGCACCGGCCAGCGCAGCGATGGCCGCGTCGGATGCGCGCTCGGCGAGCTTGGCTTCGATCTTCGCGATCGCCGTCGCGACACCTTCGCCGTTCGCCGTCAGCGACGCGAGGGTATTCAGCGCGACTTCCAGCCCGCGGGCCTTGTCGGCGCGCTCGACGAGCTTCCCGAGCTGCGCTTCGCTCGCGCCCTGCGCGATCACCTCGCCGCCCGCCGCGATCTCACCGTCCGTCGCCGCGCGGCCGAAGCGCGCGAAGACGCTCTTCGACGCCTGCATGTTGGCCTCGACCCGTGCGATGGCGGCGGTGATCTGCGCCTCGCTCGCACCCTTGGCCTGCCCTTCGGCGGCCCGCTGACGCAGCGGGGCCTGCGGGACGCCACGCGCCGCCGCCGCTTCGATCAGTGCATCGATCCGCGCCTGCGCCTCGGCCGACATCCTCGGGGAGACTTCCGCCGATGCGCCGGCATTCACCGACGTCTCCGCGCTCACGGCATGCCCCGCCGTCGCGTTCGCGTCGGCCCTGGCGCCGGTGGAGACCGACGCCGACTGCGCGACGGCAACGGCAGGCAGGAACGAGAGAGCCAGTGCAATGGTCGTCTTCTTCATGTGCTTCCTCCATGGAGTGATGCTGGGTACGGGCATGCGGCCCGCGCCCGGCGGGCTCACGGAACGGTGAGCCACGCCGACTTGCCGCCGAATCCGTCGTCGACAGCCTTCGTGCCCGCGGGCACGGTCCACTGATTTCCATCCACACGGAACGCGTAGCGGTATCGCCCCGGCGCCAGGCGCACGTCGGCATACCAGTGCCCGCCGGCGGCGCGCTGCGCCGCGACCGGCCGCCAGGCCGACCAATCCCCTGCGATCTCGACCTTCGCCGCGCCGGGCGCATGGATCGCGAGCCGCGTCGTGCCGGGTTCCGGGGCCGGTGCCCCGCGCAGGCGAATGGGCGCCGGACGCTCGAGGGATCCGGGCGCGCGCTGCGTCGAGAGAATGATCCCGGCGTTCAGGTAGCTCCCGCCCATCGCGTTCGTGAGCGGATCCGCCGCGTAGCGGCCACCCGCGAGCTGCACCGTCAATCCCGGACGGACCGCGTACGACGCGGCCGCGCTGCCGAACATCTCGGTTTCTCCCGAGAATGTCCGCTGTCCCGCGGCGGCCGTAAGGTTGGCGCGCCCCTGCGTCACCGATGTCGTGAGTCCGCGATCGACGAGCGATGCATCATCCATCCTGCCCCGCTCCTCGCGATAGGCGATCGAGCCGGTGGCGGACGTGCCGTCGAACCGCAGTGCGCCGCCGAAGACGCCGGCGCGCAGCGCCTGCGACGCGGAGTATCCCGCCGTCCTGGCCGGTTGCTGGAAGGGGAGCGACGGCGCCGTCACGTCGCGGTCGAGGTGCACGCCGCCGTGCGCAAGGCGTGCACCAGCGAACAGGGCAAGCCGGCCGAGGGGCACTTCGAGCGCCGGCGTGACGTCGGCGCTCGTGTACCGCGCGCCGTGGGCAGTGGTGGTGAGCGCGGCGTTCGCTCCCAGCGTCGCGGCCACGAAGTGCGCGATCGGAAGGCGGAGGCCGAGCGCACCCGTCCCTGACGCAGCCCATTGCTCATTCGCGAAGCGGGTGCCCTGCGCACCGAGGTCGATCGCCAATCCGGTGCCGGGACGAAGCTGCAGCGTCGGCGCGATCGTGAGCGCGCTCGAGCGCGTACCCATCGCATCGGTGCCGCTCCCGGCGCCGATGAGGAGCTGCGACTCGACGGCGCGCTGCGCCTCAGCGACGCGCGGCGTGGCGCTCGTGGCGACGACCAACAGCCCCAGTGTCAGGGCGAACGACTCTCGACGTGAACCCAACCACCCCTCCCCGTTGTCCCTGCCGAGGAGGATATAAACGCGCGCGTGCGCGCGCTAGGCAGCTAAGTCATTGAAGCTCTGTGATTTATCTCACGCTCACATCGATCAGCACGGGACGGTGGTCGGACGCGTCAGTCGCGATCACGGAGGCGCCGGTACAGCGCATCGCGGCCGTCAGCAGCAGGTAGTCGATGCGCTTCGCGGGCGCATGCGCGGGATAGGTGGCCTCCGGCCCCGTGCCGCACTCCGGCCAGACGTCGCGGAGCTCCGCGCTGCGGAAGATCGAATGCACTGCGCTGCCGGGTATCGCGTTCAGGTCGCCCCCCATGATCACCTGCGCGCCGGCGCGGCGCAGGGAGTCGGCGAGCGCCACGAGCCGCGTGGCCTCCTGCAGGCGCCATGTGTCGTCTGCCGATGCGTCGAGGTGCGTGTTGACGACATGCAGATCCCCAGCCGGGCGGGCAACGACGACGTGCAGCGCCCCGCGCGGCTCGCGGCTCCGGCCCGTTGCTGGTTCCGTGTCCCCCGACAGCATCACGACCTGCCGCATGCGGATGGGAAATCGCGAGAGCACGCCAAGGCCATATCGTCCCCCCTGGAACGCGAGCGTCCCGCCGAAGGTGCCGTGCATCTGCGTCGCGGCGCGTACCACCGACAACTGGTCCACGCCGCCGGAGCGCGTCGTTGCGCTGTCCACTTCCTGGAAGAGCACGAGGTCGGCGCGCGTCTCGCGCACGAGCGCGGCGAGTCGTTCGAGGTTGTCGGCGCCACTCGCGTCCTTGCCTGCGTGAGTGTTGTACACGAGCACACGCAGCGGTTCGCTGGCCGGCGCGGGGCGCATCGGTGCGCAACCGATCGCGAGACAGAGGGCGGCGAGGGATGAGAGAAGTCGCATGCGGCAAGGGCAGGGCGGTAGCGTTCCCACAAAAGAGAAGCGCCGGCGGGGTGCCGGCGCTCGATGCAGTGCGGATCCCGACGCGCGCTGCGCGTCAGTAGATGTACACCTTCGTCCCCACCGGGACGTTCTCGTACAGCCACTCGATGTCATCGTCGCGCAGGCGCACGCAGCCATGCGTCACCGCGGTGCCGACGGTGCTCTGATACGGCGTGCCGTGCAGCATGTAGCCCTCGCCGAGATCGAGCTTGTACTTGCCGAGCTGGCCCTCGATGATGCGGTTCTTGGTGCCGACGGGGGGAACGAACAGCGTCTTCTCGAAGACGACTTCGTAGTCGATCGGGAGGGGCTCCCATTCCTCACCCGGCTTGGTGATGCCGACGACGCTGTCGCGCACCGACAGACGGGAGCCGTCCTTGAGCTTGACGGAGCCCCTCTTCGGCAGGTGGCGCATCTTCAAGCCGTAGTCGCGCGCGACTTCGGCGTAGTGCCAGTCGGGCGGCGTCCACACCGGATCTTCCTGCTTGAAGCGCACCGTGCGCTGGCCGCGCGGCGTGCGGAAGGTCCACGTGCGGCCCGCGTACTCCAGCGCCTCGTCCTTCGCGACGGCGACCGCGGCCGAGCGGAGGGTATCACCGTATTCGTCGACGACCCAGAGCTGGCGGTCCTGTACGGAGACCACGACCCGGAAGTTCTTCGCGCGCCATGCCGTGCGCCGCGCCCCCGCCCACGCGATGCTGTCGCGGCGTGAGGTGAACTTCAGCTCCGTCTTCTTGTCATCGAGCGTGCCGCGCGCTTCGCCGGTGGCGATGCGGCCTTCGGTGGACGTGATCCGCCCACTGTTCGGCGACAGCGTCACCCATTCGGTTCCCGCCGGCTGGGCGGGCGGCTCCTGGGCGATGACGACGCGGTGACAGGCGGACGCGCCGGCGAGGAGGAGGGCGAGGGCGGTAGCTCTGTGCAAGGGACTGGAGGCTGCAGTGAATCGACGAAGCGGCATGGCGACGACTGGGTGATGCGATGGTAATGCAACTAGACGCGAAGGGTGGGGCGGCGCAATGCCACCCCACCCTTCGTTAGAAACTCTTGTGCCACACAAGGTTCCATGTGTCGATCACGTCACACGGAACTTGTGATCACGTCAGCTGCCGAGCGTCCAGGTCAGGCCGGCGATGAGCGGGACGAAGCTGCCTTCGAGGTCGATGAAGCGCGACTCGACGAACAGGTTCGTGCGACGGCCGAGGCCGAAGGAGACACCGCCACCCGCGTTCCAGCCGAACTCATCCGTCCAGTTGTCGATGGTGGACACGTCCAGGCCGGCGGGAACCGGAGCCGACGGGCTGTCCCAGCGGGCATCCGTCTGCGGACCGATGATCATGTCCTTGTAGCGGCCGTAGGTCACGCCGCCGAGGGCGTAGATGTGGCTGCGGCGGGTCGCGCCGAACGGAATGCGGAACTTCAGGTCACCGTTGATGGTCCAGAGCGTCGGGTCAGCGGCGCCGCCGGCGGTGTTCTCCTGCTCCGCGAACTGATCGTACGACGCGTCGATGCGCCAGCCGAACGGGTTCGTGCGGAAGTCGTAGCCGAACATGCCCGTCGCGTTCCAGCCCATCTCGTAGTTGCCGAAGTCACCCTGCGGGAAGGTCAGGCCGCCACCGAGACCGACATACGGGCCGCCGACGAGCGGCGGAATGACGACCGGCACCGGCTCGACGCGCACGGTGTCGTACTGCGTGACACGGACGGTGTCGCGGCGCCAGACCGTCACGGTGTCCACGCGCGTGACACGCACGGTGTCACACACGCACGGCGGCTCCTTGCCACCGCGGGGGATCTGCTGCGCACTCGCCTCGGCAGCCGCGCCCAGGGTGAGCGCCGCAGCGAGGAGCGCGAACGTCGACGAGGTACGGAAGTGCATACGAAAATCTCCTTTCTAGCTTGCGCCGCCCAGACTTCGCGAGCCCCCGCGGGCGGATGGCGGGCAGGATGCGGACCCCCCGCACCCCGTACGACGCCTTTCGTCGTGGCACCGCGCCAGTTCGCAAGCATCCCCCGTGCCGTAGCGCGGCGATCCGGGCGTTTCGGTCGCGAGTGGTGACGCATCTCACCGTCTCACGACCTCGCCCCACCCTGCGACATCGGATGCTTTACGACATGACGCTTCGGCGCGCGGCTTCCGCAACTAACGCACCAGTGCGCCGAAAACCGGGCAAACGAGCCAGACTTTTACAGCACCCAGCGCCGGCCGACCCTGGCGGCCGACTCCAGCGCCACGCCACAAGTACTGCAACGGCAAGGTGTTACGAGGC
>DASTYL010000209.1:0-6127 GCA_035764975.1 Gemmatimonadaceae bacterium
TCGCCGTCGACGTCTGTCCCGACTGCAAGGGCATGTGGCTCGACGCGGGGGAGCTCGATCTGGTGCGCCAGGCGCATGAGGAGCATCCCAACCTCGTCGAGGACTTCCTCGACTTCTTCCGCGCCCGCAAGTGACCGTCCACCCGCGGCCGGGCGATCCGGCGATCACCCCGGCCCTCGTCGCCGAACACGGGCTCACGCAGGACGAGTACGACCGCCTCGTGGCGATGCTCGGCCGCGCGCCGACGTTCACGGAGCTCGGCATCGTCAGCGCGCTGTGGAGCGAACACTGCTCGTACAAGCACTCCCGGCCGCTGCTGAAGACACTGCCGACGAAGGCCCCGTGGGTGTTGCAGGGCCCCGGCGAGAACGCGGGCGTGATCTCCATCGGGGACGGCCTCGCCGTCGCGTTCAAGATCGAGTCGCACAACCATCCGTCCGCGGTCGAGCCGTACCAGGGCGCCGCTACCGGCGTCGGGGGCATCCTGCGCGACGTCTTCACGATGGGCGCGCGCCCCATCGCGATGCTCAACTCGCTGCGTTTCGGCCCGCTCGAAGGCGCCCGCGTGCGCTACCTGTTCGCCGGCGTCGTCAAGGGGATCGGCGATTACGGCAACTGCGTCGGCATCCCGACCGTGGCCGGCGACGTGATGTTCGACCCGTCCTACGAGGGCAACCCCCTCGTGAACGCGATGTGCGTGGGGCTCATGAAGGAGTCGGAGCTCATGCGCGCCGTCGCGCAGGGCGTCGGCAACCCGATCATCGCCGTGGGCGCACGCACCGGCCGCGACGGGATCCACGGCGCCTCGTTCGCGTCCGAGGATCTCTCCGCCGCGAGCGACGCGAAACGCCCGCGGGTGCAGGTCGGTGACCCGTTCACGGAGAAGCTGCTGCTCGAGGCGAGCCTGGAGCTCATCCGCAGCGGCTACATCGTCGCGATCCAGGACATGGGCGCCGCCGGCCTCACGTCGTCGTCGGCGGAGATGGCCGAGCGCGGCGATGTCGGCGTCACGATCGACACCACGAAGGTGCCGGTGCGCGAAGAAGGGATGACCCCCTACGAGATCCTGCTCAGCGAGTCGCAGGAGCGCATGCTCGTCGTCGCGAAGAAGGGGCACGAGGACGACGTGCGGGCCATCCTCGAGAAGTGGGACCTGACCGCGGCGGTCATCGGGGAAGTCATCGCGGAGCCGGTGTACCGGGTGACCGAAGGCGATCGCGTCGTCGCGGAATTCCCCGGCACGCGGCTCGTCACGGACTGCCCGCAGTACACGCCCGAGGCGCGGGAAAGCGCGACGATCGCCGCCGCGCGCGGACGCGACGTCGCGAGCATCCCCGAGCGGGACGAGGAGCACGATCCGGCGTGGACGCTGGAGCAGCTGCTCGCTTCGCCGACCATCGCGAGCAAGCGCTGGGTGTACCGCCAGTACGACCACACGGTGCGCACGAACACCGTCGTCGGACCGGGCGGCGATGCGGCGGTCGTTCGCGTGCGCGGCACCGACAAGGCGCTCGCGCTCAAGACGGACTGCAACGGCCGCTACGTGCACCTCGACCCGCGCGTCGGGGCCCGGATCGCGGTGGCCGAAAGCGCGCGGAACATCGCGTGCGCCGGCGGCCGGCCGCTGGCCATCACGAACAACCTGAACTTCGGCAATCCCCGCCGGCCGGAGGTCTATTTCCAGCTGCGCGAGGCGGTGGCCGGCCTCCGGGAGGCCTGCGAGGCGCTCGGGACTCCCGTCACGGGCGGCAACGTCTCGCTGTACAACGAGAACCCGACCGGCGCGATCTACCCCACGCCGGTGATCGGCATGGTGGGCCTCGTGGAATCGCTGGCGCACGTGACGACATCCGCGTTCGCGCACGATGGCGACGCCGTCGTCCTGCTCGGTGAGCCGACCGACGAGCTTGGCGCGAGCGAGTACCTGGCCCGCATCCATGACGTCGTCGCCGGCGCGCCGCCCGCGTGTGACCTGGCGCGCGAGCGGGCATTGATCGACGCGCTGCTCGCGGCCATCGCGGCGGGCTCCGTGCGGTCCGCGCACGATTGCAGCGAAGGCGGGCTCGCCGTCGCCCTGGCGGAGTGCTGCATGATGCAGCGCGACGCACAGCACGGCGCGAACATCGACCTCTCGGCGTGGAGCGGACTGCCGCTGCGCGCGCTGCTGTTCGGCGAGGCACAGGGGCGCGTCGTCGTCTCGACCCCCGATCCCGACGCGGTGCTGCAGGTGGCGCGCACGCACGGCGTCCCGGCGCGCGTAGTCGGAAGCGTCGCCGCCTCCAGCGGCGCGCTGGAGATCGCGATCGGCGCGCGCCACATCGTCGCCCCGCTGAGCCGCCTCGCCGCCGCGTATCACGACGCGATTCCCGCGGCGATGGCCCGGCCGGCGAGCGTCGCCGCCGTGACTGCGGCCGGGCTCGAAAGCTCGGTCACCTAGTTCGTTTCACCGTCTTCGGTATTCATCATGTGCGGTATATTCGGCGTTCAAGGGCATCCTGACGCGGTCTACCTGACCCATCTCGGGTTGTACTCGCTGCAGCATCGCGGACAGGAGTCCTACGGCATCGTCACAGTGGACGCGGAGGGCGGGTCCCATGCCGTCCGCTCCATGGGGCTCGTGTCGGACGCGCCCGACGCGGCCGCGGCGCCCGGCCCCGTCGCCATCGGGCACACCCGGTACAGCACCGCCGGGTCGTCCACGATCGAGAACGCGCAGCCGGTGCTCGTCCGGTCGCGGGGCGGCCACATCGGGCTCGCTCACAACGGCAACCTGACCAATGCCGCCGAGCTGCGGATGGACCTCGAGAATGCCGGGTCCATCTTCGCGTCCACGATGGACTCGGAAGTCATCGTGCACCGGCTGGCCCGTTCGGCCGCGACGTCGCCCGCGGAGCGCCTTGCCGACGCGCTCCAGGGCGTGGACGGTGCCTACTCGCTCGTCGTGATCCTGGGCGATACGCTGCTGGCCGCGCGCGACCCGCGCGGGTGGCGGCCGCTCGTCATGGGCCGGCTGAACGGCGCGGTGCTCTTCGCCTCGGAGACCTGCGCCCTCGACATCGTCGGTGCCACCTACGAGCGCGAGGTGGAGCCGGGCGAGGTCGTCGCCGTCGCTCCCGACGGCACGATCGCCTCGAGCTTCCCGCTGGAGCGGAAGGAGCTGCGGCGCTGCGTCTTCGAGCACGTCTACTTCGCGCGTCCGGACAGCCGCATCTTCGGCGGGTCGGTGGATCGCGCCCGCCGCGCGCTCGGCCACCGGCTCGCGACGGAAGCTCCGGCCCCGACGGCGGATCTCGTCTTCGCCGTCCCGGATTCCTCCAACTCCGCGGCGCTCGGCTTCGCGGAGGCGAGCGGGCTGCCGTACGAGCTGGCGCTGATCCGCAATCACTACGTCGGACGCACGTTCATTCAGCCCAGCCAGGCGAACCGCGATGCGAAGGTGAAGGTCAAGTACAACGCGGTACGGGAAGTGCTGGAGGGCAAGCGCGTCGTCATGGTGGATGATTCCATCGTCCGCGGGACGACGACCCGGGGACTCGTGTCCTTGATTCGCGGCGCCGGTGCCCGGGAAGTGCACATGCGTGTGAGCTCGCCGCCGATCACGGGGCCGTGCTACTACGGCATCGACACCCCCAATCGGGAAGAGCTCATCGCGGCGAACCTGTCGATCCCTGAAATCGCCGAGCACCTGGGCGTGGATTCGCTCGGTTACATCTCGCTCGAGGGCATGCTCGCGGCGGTTCCGGGCGGCCCGGAGGGTTTCTGTCATGCCTGCTTCTCCGGGGACTACCCGACTCCACCCCCCGCAGACCCCGACAAGCTCCGACTCGGATGCGGGTGCTGACCGCGCCGGCATCGCGATGAAGCGCGTCTATTTCTTCGGCCCCGGCGGGGCCGAGGGCGATCGCGGCATGAAGGCCGCCCTGGGCGGCAAGGGCGCCAACCTCGCCGAGATGACCAATCTCGGTGGGCCCGTGCCGCCCGGGTTCACCATCGCATGCCAGGTCTGCGTCGAGTACCTGCAGCAGCGGCAGTTCCCGGAGTCGCTCCGGGGTGAGGTCACGGAGCACCTGAAGCGCGTCGAGGAGGCCACCGGTCGGAACTTCGGCGACCCGCGGAATCCCCTGCTCGTCTCCGTCCGCTCCGGCGCGCCGGTGTCCATGCCCGGCATGATGGAGACGATCCTCAACCTGGGCCTGAACGACCGCACCGTCCACGGCCTCGCGCAGGAGAGCGGCGACGCCCGCTTCGCGTACGACTCCTATCGCCGGTTCATCCAGATGTACGGCGACGTCGTGCTCGACGTCCCGCATCACGCGTTCGAGGGGCTGCTGAGCGCGAAGCGGGTGATGTACGGCGCGGGCACCGACGCGGAACTGCCCGAGGAGGCGCTCCGCAATCTCGTCGAGGAGTACAAGTCCCTCGTCCGCAACGTGACCGGCACCGACTTCCCGATGGATCCCATGGAGCAGCTCTGGGGCGCCATCGAGGCGGTGTGGAAGTCGTGGACGCTCAAGAAGGCGGTGGACTACCGCCGCGTCAACGGGATCTCCGAGACGCTCGGCACCGGCGTCAACGTCGTGGCGATGGTCTTCGGAAACATGGGCGACGACTCCGGCACCGGCGTCGCGTTCACCCGGAACCCGTCCACCGGCGAACGGAAGTTCTACGGCGAGTTCCTCGTTAACGCGCAGGGGGAGGACGTCGTCGCCGGCATCCGGACGCCGCTCTCCATCGAGCAGATGGCGGACAAGCTCCCCGGGGCATACGAGGAGCTGCTGGCGACGCAGCATCGCCTCGAGCAGCACTTCCGGGACATGCAGGACATCGAATTCACGGTGGAGCGCGGGCGCCTCTACCTGCTGCAGACGCGCACCGGCAAGCGCACGGCCGCGGCAGCGGTCCGCGTCGCGCTCGACATGGTGGAGGAAGGGCTGATCGATCGGCACGAGGCGGTGCGCCGCGTCCCGGCCGACCAGCTCGACCAGCTGCTGCACCCCGTGATCGAGCCGGGGGTCCGGGCGATTCCGATCGCGAAGGGCCTTCCCGCGAGCCCAGGCGCGGCCAGCGGCATCGTGGTCTTCGAGGCAGACGCCGCGGAGCTGCGCGCGGCGCAGGGGGAGAGCGTGGTCCTCGTCCGCGAGGAGACTACCCCCGAGGACTTCCACGGCATGGTCGCGGCCCGCGCCATCCTCACGGCACGCGGCGGCATGACGAGTCACGCCGCCGTCGTGGCGCGCGGCATGGGGAAGTGCGCCGTCGTCGGCGTGAAGGCGCTCCAGATGGACGTGGACCATCGGCGCTTCACGATCGAGGGGCACGACGACCTGGTCGTCAACGAGGGCGACTGGATCACCGTGGACGGGGCGACCGGCAACATCTACGCGGGCGACCTGCCGACGACGCCGAGTGAGGTCGTGCAGGTCATTCGCGGCACCCGGTCCGCGGCCAGCGCGCCGAGCTACCAGGGCTTCTCGCAGCTGCTCGGGTGGGCGGACGACGTGCGCCGCCTGAAGGTCCGCGCCAACGCGGACACGCCGCAGGATGCGCGGATCGCCCGCGGATTCGGCGCCGAGGGCATCGGCCTCTGTCGAACGGAGCACATGTTCTTCGAGGGCGACCGGATCACCGCGATGCGCGAGATGATCGTCGCCCGCGACGAGGGAGGGCGCCGGCGCGCGCTGGCGAAGCTGCTCCCCATGCAGCGCGCCGACTTCGAGGGGATCTTCGAGGCGATGTCGGGCTTCCCCGTCAACATTCGCCTCCTCGATCCGCCGCTCCACGAGTTCCTGCCGCACGGCGGCGAGGAATCCAAGCTCCTCGCGCGCCAGCTCGGCCTCACGCGGGGGCAGCTGGCGCAGATCGTGGAAGGGCTTCGCGAGACGAATCCGATGCTCGGCCACCGCGGCTGCCGCCTCGGGATCACCTATCCCGAGATCACGGAGATGCAGGCGCGCGCGATCTTCGAGGCCGCGGTCAAGGCGAAGCGGCGGGGCCTCGACGTCCGTCCGGAGATCATGATCCCGCTCGTCGCCACGAGCCGCGAGTTCGAGCACCAGCGCGCGATCATCGACGAGGTCCGCCGACAGGTGCTCGGCGGGATGGGCGAGGAGGTTCACGTGCAGATCGG
>DASTYL010000210.1:0-11347 GCA_035764975.1 Gemmatimonadaceae bacterium
CGGGCATCATCGTCCGCAACTCGATCCTGCTGGTGGACTTCATCCAGCTCGCGGAAGCGCGCGGGCGCACCCTCCGCGAGGCCGTGCTGGAGGCGGGCGCGGTGCGGTTCCGCCCCATCGCCCTCACCGCCGCGGCGGTGGTCGTCGGCGGCCTCGTGATGGTCCTCGATCCGATCTTCCAGGGGCTCGCCGTCGCGCTGATGAGCGGCGCGGTGGTCGCGACGCTCCTCACGATGGTCGTCGTTCCCCTGCTCTACTGGGAGCTGCGCCGGCGCCAGGCGCCGGCGGACATCCCTTCATCGCCGCCGGCCCGGCCGGCATCCCCTGTCCCCTCGCCGAGTCTCTCCCATGAAGATGCTGATGCTGGTCTACAGCGGCGCCGACCCGCGCCGGATCTCGTCGGTGCTGGATGACCACCACGCCGGCGGCTACACGGAGTTCGACGGCGTGCACGGAAGCGGCGCGACGGGCCGTCGTGAGGGAAGCCGGGCCTGGCCCGGCGAATCGACGCTCTTCGTGAGCGTCGTCCCCACGGATGCCGTGCCGCCGCTGACCGACACCCTGCGCTCGCTGTCCGCTGCGCTCCCACCTGGCGAACGGCTCCACGTCGCCGTGATGCCGACCGAAACCTTCTTCTGAGCACCGAGATCCGCCATGTGCAACAGTCGCATCATCACCCGATTCGCCGGCACCTTCGTCCTGCTTTCGCTCGCCCTGGGATGGTGGGTGAACCCCGCGTGGTTCCTGTTCACCGCGTTCGTCGGGTTCAACCTGCTGCAGTCGAGCTTCACGACGTTCTGCCCGCTCGAGCGGATCCTCGGCCGGCTTGGCGTGGGCGGATGCACGCCGCGTGGCGCCCAGCCACGCGTCGAGGGCGACCTGTTCATCTGAGCAGGTCGCGTCTCGCCGGCTGACGGCACGATCGCCGGCGGGCGGGACCCGTCGCGCATCACATGCAGACGACGGCCCGGTGGGACATTCTCCCACCGGGCCGCTGTCTCTTGTCATTCGTGCCGCGAACTGCCGAGTGCTAGCGGATCAGCAGTGCCTGCCGGGCCGCAGTCTCCCGGTCCAGGCGTCCGCAGACGATGTCGCACAGGGTGAAGACCCGGTCGTCGGTCAGCGCGTAGTACACGTGAAGCCCATCGCGCCGGCGCGTGACGAAGTCCAGCGCATGCAGCAGCTGGAGATGCTTGGACACATTGGCCTGGCCGAGCCCCGTCGCCTCGACGAGCGCGTTGACCGTGTGCTCGCCATCCTGCAGCGCCTTGAGGATCTGCAGCCGGGCGGGCTCCGCCAGCGCCTTGAACCGCTCGCTGACGAGGGCGAGGATGGCTGGCGTGAACGCGGCAGCGGAGGTGGAAGCGGCTTGTCTCATACTCTATAGGAATATAGTTGTATTTGACGTATGTCGCAAGGCTGCTCCGGAGCACGTCCTCCCCGGTGCAGCCGTCGCACCCTGTCCTACTGCAAGGCCGCCGTCAGCCGCGCGAGGTTGTTGAGCAGCTGGCTCGTCAGCGGCCGGCGGCGCCATGCCTGCAGCTCCACGGGGTCGGAGTGCGCGGCGTACTCCGCTTCCACCTCGCGCAGCTCCGCGACCACGTCCCGGTCATAGGTGAGCAGCGTGATCTCGAGGTTGAGGGTCAGTGAGCGCATGTCGAGGTTGCTCGACCCGATGACGGCGATGTCGTCGTCCACCGTGAGGTGCTTCGCATGCAGCAGCGCCGGCTTCCGCAGCAGCCGGATCTCCACCCCGGCGACGAGGAGCTGCTCGTAGTACGACCGCTGCGCGTGGTAGACGAGGTACTGGTCCGCGATCGCCGACGAATAGAGCGTGACCCGGACCCCGCGCTGCGCCGCGCTCGTGATGGCCGTCATCAAGGCATCGTCGGGGACGAAATACGGGCTCGTGATCACCAGCCGCTCGCGGGCGGCGTGAATGAGCCCCACGAACACCTTGAGATTGTTGTCGTCGTCGTAGCCGGAGCCGCTGGGCAGCACCTGGCACATCGAGTCGGTGTCGGGCGGCGCCGCTTCCGGCGGGATCCGGGGCGGCGACAGCAGCTCCGTCGTCTCCGAGTACCAGTCCGTCTGGAAGGCCGCATCGAGCTCCGCCACCACCGGGCCGGTGACGCGGGCGTGCAGGTCGACGTAGTAGAGCCCGAGCCGCCGATTGCGCCGGAGCAGGTAGGAGCGGGCGATCATGTTCATCGATCCGGTGAAGCCCACCTCCCCGTCGATCACGAGCACCTTCCGATGGTTCCGCAGGTCCGGGCGGTTCCACTGGTTCGAGAAGGGGCGCAGCGGGAGCGACCAGTGCCAATCGACGCCCGCTGCCGTCAGGCGCGCGATGACCCGTCGCCAGCCCGGAAACTTCCGCGTGCCGAAATGGTCCAGCAGCATCCGCACCTTCACGCCCCGTCGCACGGCGTCCTCGAGGGCCGTGATGAAGGGGTCGGTCGTCGCGTCGGCCGCCACGATGTAGAACTCCACGTGCACGAACTTCCGCGCCGCCTTCACCGCCTCGGTCATCCGCCGGATCGCCTCGTCGTAGCCGGGCAGCAGCTGCACGCGGTTGCCGATGCACGCCGGCATGCCGCTCAGGTTGGCGGTGAGCCGGACGAACGGCTCGTACCGGGGGGGAATGGGCGGATCGATGAGCGGCGCCAGCACCGGGTCGTGCCGGGCGGCTGCCACACCGGCCGCGATGCGCGCGTCCATCGTCCGCTGCAGGGCGCGCCGGCGGCGCGAGAGCTTGGGGCTTCCGATGAGCCAGTACAGCGGCAGCCCGAGGTACGGCAGCAGCACCATCAGCAGCAGCCAGGCGGTGGCCGAGCCGGGACGGCGATTGCGGGGGATGATGAAGAGCGAACCGATGACGATGAGCCACGATCCCGCATAGGCGATCGCGGTGAGGATGCCCCAGGCGGGCAGCGACTGGGGCTCGGTCACGCGGTGGGCAATTCGTGAACGCCCGCCGCCGCGAGACTCCGCGGCGTCACCAGCAGGACGGGCACCTCGCTCGTGCGCACGACCGCCTCGGCGACGCTGCCGAGTACCATGCGGCGAACCCCGCCCCGGCCGCGTGAGCTCATCGCGATGAAGTCGACGAGCGTCTCGCGCACGGCCGCCGCGATGGCATCCGCCGGGTCGTTCGCCTCGCTGACGTCATGGTCGACCGACTGCACGCCATGCGCGCGCATCCGCGCCGCCGTGGCCTCGAGCCGCGCGGCCGCATCCGCCCGGTCGCCATGCCGCGGCACGACCTCGAGGAGCGCGTACTCCAATGCGGCGCCGCCGGACAGCCCCAGCAGGAAGTCGATCACCGCCTCCGACGCGACGGACCCGTCGAGCGGCACCAGCACGCGGCCGAACGCCACCGACTTGTCGCGCATGTAGTCCGTACCCGGAGGGACGAGCATCACCGGGCACGGACTCTCGCGCATCACCTCGTCCGACACGCTCGCGTGGAGCGCGCGATCGACGGCGCCCGGCGCCCGGGTCGCCATCACGATCACCCGGGCACCGGACTCCGACGCGTGGCGCACCAGCGCCTCGGCCGGATCAGCTCCCGCGATGAGCTCCGTGGTCACGGGGCTGCCGATGCTGGCCGGCACCCAGGCGTCGGTGGCCGTGAAGTCCGCCGCCTCCGCGCCGTCCATCACGCGGACGAGATGGAGGCCGGCACCCGACAGCCCGGAGAGGGCCACCGCGACCGCGAGGGCGCGGTCATCCTTCTCCGAGCCGTCGAGCGGCACCATGATCGACGCCGTCATCGGCAGCGGTCGGTCACGGCTTCTGCACGCGGAAGTTCACCGCGCCGCTCGCACCCTGCAGCGCGACGCGAATCCGCCACCGGCCCGACGTCCCGGCCGTGGTCTGGAATGTCCCGTTGTCGGTGAGGCTCCGCTGGTACACCTGCGCGCCCGCCGCATCCCGGATCGTGAGCGTCGCGGTGCCGGCGGACAGCGCGGTGGACTGGTTGACGTTCGCCACCGTGCCGGTGTGCGTCCAGTCGTACTCGACGGTCGTCGTGACGTTGGTCAGCGCCGTCACCTGGAACTGGAAGCTGTCCTGGGTATTGCCGATCTCGGGCTGGAAGGGGCTGAGCGGGTCGTCGTCGCATCCACTCGCCGCGAGGAGCAGGGCGCCCGCGAGGACCCCTCGCATGAACCGCATGGTGTATCCGGACATCGACATCGTGGCACTCCGTTTCGTGGTTTACCTGCTAGCGGCTGCGGCCATCCGGGCCCGCACCAGGTCCCCGACGACAATCGCCGCGGGGTAGAATAGCTCCTCCTCCGACTGCGCGTGCAGGGCCAGCGCGTCGGCGAGGGCGGCGACTTCCGCGTTCCCCGCCGTCCGTGCCGTCTCGCCCATGCGGAGCGTGGCCGCCCGTATGGCCTTGTGTTCCTCCAGCATCCGCGGCAGCTCCGCGCGCAGCGAATCGGTCATCGGCAGCACCTCCCGCATCTCCGCGGACGTCTCGCCCCGGGCGAGGGGAGCCAGCAGCGCGAGGGGCGGAAGCGCGATCTGCTCCTCGCGGACGAAGTGCGGGTGCAGGACTTCGGCCAGCGCGCGCGCCGCCTCGCCGACGGCGCCCGGCGCCCGGGTGGCGTCCTCCAGCCGGTGATGGATCTCCTCATGCTCCCTGCGGAGCGACTCCGGAATCGGGAAGGCGGCGGTGTGCACGGGTTTGTCCTTTTGGGGGGTGATCTGCCCATGGGCGACGCGCGATGCGGGGATGACCGTGGCGGCGAGCAGCGCCGCCGTCACGATCGACCTGACTGGCGTGGACATCGGTTCTCCAGGTTGTGGGTTCGCATCCATCGAGAGTGCCCCTGGACGGTCGCGCCACCCGCCTCCGCCGGGAATCCGGCATTTGACGGACCGAGGGCGAGATTCTCCCCCCTCGTGCGTCACTCCGACAGGTGGGTCGTGAGGCCCAGCGCTTCCCGATCCCCATCCGGGAGCATGAGGTCCTGGAGGAAATACGCCGCGAGCTCCGCACGCCCGCCGAGCCCGGCCTTGTCGTACACGACGCCGGCGTGTTGTCGCACCGTCCGTTCACTGCGACTCGTGAGCGCCGCGATCTGCTTGTGGCCGTAGCCCTTCAGGAGAAGGAGCGCCACTTCGCGTTCGGCGCGGGTGAGGCGCCACCGGTCGAACTGGGCATCGATCTCCCGGGCCAGTCCCTCCAGCGCCTGGTGGGCGCTCGCCCGCCACTGATCGCGCTCGTGCTGGTGCGCCTCGATCGACGCGCGCAGCCCGGCCGCCTCGCGTTCCGAGCGAAGCCAACCGAGCCAGAGCGTCGTCGCCATCAGCAGCGCCCCGGCGATCATCAGCGTCTCGAAGACGACGTGAAAGGACAGCCAGTGCTCGGGGCGGTCCATGATCAGGTCGGCAACGCCGCCGACGACGATCGAGGCCAGCGCGATCGTCAGGATGCCGCGAAGCCGCATCTCCATTTCGTCGTTCATCGGTCCAAGGGTCGCTGTCGCGGGGGGCTGGCGGCATCCGTCATTCGCCGGAGTGCCCGTTCACCCGACGGCCGTACGTCGAACGTCCGATGGCGTTGGGATCGCCATTCCGGAATCCTTGCCCCGTACCCAATCACGGAGATGCTCATGTTCGGCGTACCGCTCCATCCGCTGGTCGTTCACTTTCCGGTCGTGCTCTCGATCCTGCTGCCAATCTCGGTCCTGGTTGCGATGTGGGCCATCCGGCGAGGCACGACCCCTCGGCGCTCCTGGGCCGTCCCGCTCGCGTTCGCGGCGGCGCTCGCGCTGAGCGCCTTCGTCGCCACCCGCACCGGGGAGAACGAGGAAGAGGCCGTCGAGCGCGTCGTCGGCGAATCCTCGCTGCATGAACATGAAGAGGCCGGCGAGCGCTTCCTCGTGCTGTCGGGCGTTCTCCTGCTCGTTGCCGCGGGAGGACTGCTGCCGAGCACCCTGGGCGCGGCCGCCCGGGTCGTGACCGCCGTCGGTGCGATCGGGCTGGTCGCTGCCGGTGTCCAGACCGGCCACAGCGGCGGCAAGCTCGTCTATCAGGAGGGGGCGGCGAGCGCCTATACGAAGAGCGGGGGCGCAGTCGCAAGCGGGGGTGATGGCGAAGGCGTCACCCCCGCCGGGCGTCCGCGCGGGGATGATGACGACGAACGCTGACGCCACAGTTCCGCTGCAAGAGACCCCGTGCCGGCAGCCACCGGGACGGGGTCTCGATCAGAACCGAGGGAGGGTGGGGGGCGGTCAGCCGCGCATCTTCCGCTCGAACTCCGTGATCTCCTTTCGCTGGTCGGCCATCATCTTCTCGGCCATCGCCTTCACCTCGCCGGTGAGGTGCGGCAGGATCGCTTCGGTCATCCGGATCCCTTCCCGGTGATGATTGATGACGTGATGGTAGTACGCGGAGTCCGCCGCGGCCCCGGCTGCACGCATCGTCGAATCCATCATCGCGCGGTTGCTCGGCATCATCATCGGCGTGATCGAGTCGTTGTGCGTGGCGCGGAGCATGGACATCATCTCCTGCTGCTCGCGCTGCTGCTTCTCCTTCAGCTTCGCCGCGTCGGCCTTTGCCGTGGCGCCCTGGAGGCGCGCCGAATCCGACATCATGATGAGCCCCTCGTGGTGATCGCTCATCATCCGCAGGAAGACCTGGTTGGAGTCGTGCGGCGCCGTGCGGTTCATGCCCGCCATCTTCGAGTGGTCCATGCCGCCCATCATGCCGGTGTCGGCGGGCGTCGTGGCCGCGATGGCGGCGGTATCCTCCGCGGCCTCGTCGCCGGTGTCGCCACATGCGGTCGTGAAAGCCAGTGCGGCGGCAGCGCCGAGGGTGGCGAAGCGAGGCAGGATCAGACGTAGCGGTGACATGAGCGCAATGGATGGAGTGGGATCCGAGTGCCGCGCCAGTCAGGCGCGGCGCTGAGCGAGCAGGCGTGCCGGGCATCAAACATGCCGCCCGGACCGGCGAGTTGGACCCATTCCCGACCCATGGCCGACGATCACAACCACCACGGTTCCCACCCGGGATCGGAGCACGCGACGCACGGTGCAGCACCCGACCGGCATGTCGGACACGCCGGGCCCGCCGGGCACGCCGGGCCCGCCACGCATGCCGCGCACGATGCGGGACACGACCGGCATGCCGGGCACTCCGTCGCGATGTTCCGGGACAGGTTCTGGCTGTCGCTGGCGCTGACGGTTCCCATCCTCGTCTGGGGGCACATGCTGCCCGGCGTGTTCGGGTACACGCCGCCGCCGATACCCGGGACGCGCTGGATCCCGCCAGTGCTCGGCACCGTGGTGTTTCTGTACGGCGGCTGGCCGTTCGTGCAGGGCGCCGTCCGGGAGATCCAGGCCCGGCTGCCGGGGATGATGACGCTCATCGCGCTGGCGATCTCCGTGGCGTTCGCGTTCAGCCTCGCCGTGACGCTCGGGTTCCCGGGGATGCCGCTGTGGGAGGAGCTGGCGACGCTGGTCGTGATCATGCTCCTCGGGCACTGGCTCGAGATGCGCTCCATCTCGCAGGCGCAGGGCGCGCTGGGCGAGCTGGCGAAGCTGTTGCCGAACACGGCGACGCGCGTGCACGGCGAGGGCGCCGCCGAGCGGATCGAGGACGTGCCCATCGGCGAGATCCGCGAGGGGGATGTCCTGCTCGTGCGTCCCGGCGCGGGTGTCGCGGCCGACGGCATCGTGCGCACCGGCGAAAGCGCGGTGAACGAAGCCATGATCACGGGCGAGTCGGCGCCGGTGAAGAAGCAGCAGGGCGCGCGGGTGATCGCGGGGACGGTGAACGGCGGGGGCTCGCTGCGGATCGAGGTGACGGCGACCGGCGCGCGCACCGCGCTCGCGGGGATCATGCGACTCGTCGAACAGGCGCAGTCGTCGCGGTCCCGCACGCAGGCGCTGGCCGATCGCGCGGCGCGCTGGCTCACGTGGATCGCCCTGGCGGCGGGAGCCGTCACCCTGGTCGCCTGGCTGCTCGCCGGTGCCCCGGCGGCGACCGCCGTCGAGCGCCTCGTCACCGTCCTCGTCATCGCCTGTCCGCACGCGCTGGGACTCGCCGTACCGCTGGTGCTGGCGATCTCCACGACGCTCGCCGCGCGCGGCGGGCTCCTGGTCCGCGACCGGCGCGGCCTGGAGGAGGCCCGCAACCTCACGACCGTCATCTTCGACAAGACCGGCACGCTCACCCTCGGGGAGCATCGCGTGGTCGCCATGCGGACGGCCGACGGCCTCGCCGACGCCGACGCGCTACGGCTCGCGGCTGCCGTCGAACGTGATGCCGAGCATCCCGTGGCGCGCGCGATCGTGACGACGGCGGCGGAGCGCGGCATTCCGCCGGCGACTGCCACCGGCTTCCGTGCGCTTCCCGGCCGGGGGGCGAGTGGCGACGTGGACGGCCGCACCATCGCCGTCGGTGGTCCCGGCCTGCTCGCGGAGCGGGGGGTGGCGCCGGCCGCGGAGCTCCAGCGCTTCGCGGACGATGCCGCCGCGCGCGGCCAGGGTGTCGTGTACCTCCTCGAGGATGCACGTACCCTCGCCGCGTTCGCGGTGGCGGACGCCATTCGCCCCGAGTCGCCCGACGCCGTGCGGAAGCTGCATGCAGCGGGACTCGAGGTGGTGCTGATGACGGGCGATGCGCGTGCGGTGGCGGAGTCCGTCGGCCGGGAGCTGGGCATCGACGTGATCCTCGCCGGCGTGCTGCCGGAGCAGAAGTCCGCCAACGTCGAGCGGCTCCAGCGCGAGGGGAAGCGGGTCGCGATGGTCGGCGACGGCGTCAACGACGCGCCGGCGCTCGTGACGGCGGACGTCGGCGTGGCGATCGGCGCGGGGACCGACGTCGCCGTGGAAGCGGGCGACGTCGTCCTCGTGCGCAGCGATCCGCGCGACGTGCCGCGGATCATCAGCCTCTCGCGGGCGAGCTACCGCAAGATGGTGCAGAACCTCTGGTGGGCGGCGGGCTACAACGTCATCGCCATTCCGCTCGCCGCCGGCGTGCTCGCGCCGTGGGGCATCGTGCTCACGCCGGCGATGGGTGCCGTGCTCATGTCGCTGAGCACGATCATCGTGGCCATCAACGCGCAGCTGTTGCGGCGGGTGACGCTGTGAGCGGCGGGGCAGCCGGTGCCGCCGCCCCGGCGCGCCGGAGCTCGCGCTCCTTCACGAGCGACCAGATCGCCGGAATCACGAGCAGGGTCAGCGCCGTGCTGCTCACCATCCCGCCGATCATCGGCGCGCCGATCCGCTTCATGACGCTCGCGCCGGTGCCGGTCGCCCAGAGGATCGGCAGCAGTCCGATCATCGTGGAGGCCACGGTCATCATCTTCGGGCGCACGCGTTCCACCGCGCCCTCCATGACGGCCGCGTAGAGCTCGGGCAAGCCCACGGGCGCCCCCGAGGCCCGGCGGTCCTCCCAGGCCTGGTTCAGGTAGACGAGCATCACGACCCCGGTCTCCGCGGCGACCCCCGCCAGCGCGAGGAAGCCGATCGTCACCGCCACGGACCACTCGTACCCGAGCGCCCACAGGAACCACACGCCACCGACGAGCGTGAACGGGATGGAAAGCATCACGATCAGCGTCTCGCCGACGTTGCGGAAGTTGAAGTACAGCAGGAGAAAGACGAGCGCGATCGTCGCCGGGACGACGAGCTGCATCTTCGCCTTCGCGCGCTCCATGTACTCGAACTGGCCGCTCCATACGAGCGTGTATCCCGGTGGCAACGTCACGTTGTCGGCGATCATCCCGCGCGCTTCGTCCACGTAGCCGCCGACGTCCCGATCGCCCGGGTCGATGTACACCCACGCCGACGGCACCGCGTCCTCGGTGCGGATGACCATGGGTCCCGCCACCTCGCGGATCTTCGCCACCTGGCCCAGGGGCACCTGCACGACGGCGCCCCGGCTCGCGCCGCCGGCGGCACTCATCCCGCTCATCCCCGCAGCAGCCGCCGGCTGCTCGGCGCCACGGGCATCGTGGCTCACGGGAACGAGCACGGAGGCAAGCCGCTCGGGTGTATCCCGCAGCTCCTGCGGGTAGCGGACCCGCACGCCGTAGCGTTCGCGCCCCTCCACGGTGTTGGTGATCGTCATCCCGCCGATCGCCGTGGCGATGACCGCCTGGACGTCGCCGACGTTGATGCCGTGCCGCGCGGCGGCGGCGCGATCGATGTCGATGTCGAGGTAGTAGCCGGACTGCGCGCGTTCGGCGAAGACGCTTCGGGTGCCGGGCACCATCTGGAGGTGGCCCTCGATCTCCTTGCCGATCCGCTCCAGCACTGCGAGGTCGGGGCCGAAGACCTTCACCCCCACCGGCGTGCGAATGCCGGTGGCGAGCATGTCGATCCGTCCCTTGATGGGCATCGTCCACGCATTCGTGACGCCGGGCGTGCGCACCGCCGAGTCGAGCGCCGCGATCAGCTTCTCGTAGGTCATGCCGGGGCGCCACTCGGACTCCGGCTCGAGCGAGATCGTCGTCTCCGCCATGTCGAGTCCCGCCGGATCGGTCGCGGTGTTCGCGCGGCCCGCCTTTCCCCACACGGTCGCCACTTCGGGGAAGCTCGCGATGATCGAGTCCTGCTGCCGGAGGAGCTCCCGCGCGCGGGCGACGCTGATGCCGGGCAGCGTCGTGGGCATGTAGAGGATCGTGCCTTCCTGGAGCGGCGGCATGAACTCGCTGCCGACCCGGTGGAACGGGATCCACGTGAGGATCAGCAGCGTCGCGGCGGCGCTGATGACGCCCCACCGGCGCGCGAGCACCCACGCGAGCATCGGCCGGTACACCCGGATCATCCCCCGGCTCAGCGGATTGCGTGTCTCGCGCCCGATGCGGCCCTTGATGAAGAGGCCCATCAGCACCGGGACGAGGGTGATGCTGAGGAGGCTCGCGGCGGCCATCGCGAACGTCTTGGTGAGCGCCAGCGGCTTGAAGAGCCGCCCCTCCTGCCCTTCCAGCGTGAAGACGGGGATGAACGAGACGGTGATGATGAGCAGCGAGTAGAAGAGCGACGGCCCGACTTCCTTCGCCGACGCGAGCACGACCTCCCACCGTTCGGCCGGGGTGAGCGTCGCGGTGTCGAGGGTGGACTCGCCCGGAGGGATCCGGCGCTCGAGGTGCTTGTGCATGTTCTCCACCATCACGATGGCCGCATCGATCATCTCGCCGATGGCGATGGCGATGCCACCCAGCGACATGATGTCGGCGCTGATGCCCATGGCGCGCAGGGCGATGAAGGCGATGAGCACGCTGATCGGCAGCGTGATCACCGCCACCAGCGCCGACCGGGCGTGGAGCAGGAAGACGACGCACACCAGCGCGACGATCACCGCCTCCTCGAGCAGCGTCGTG
>DASTYL010000211.1:0-16265 GCA_035764975.1 Gemmatimonadaceae bacterium
CGCGCGCCCGGAGACCCGCGACACGTTGCCGGCCTCGCGGTGCGTGAGCGCCCCGCGCACCGCGAGGCCCGTGTTGGTCGCGCCGTTCACGACGGCATCGCCCGTGAGGGTGCCGCCGAGGGGCAGCGACGGCGCGAAGGCCTGCGCGAGCTCGAGGCGCAGCGGGAGGAGCCGGGTGCGCAGGTTGCGCGCACGCAGGATCCACGTGCGGCCGCGATCGACGTAGCCGACCTCCCCGATCATCGCGACGCGGCTCGTTCCGGTGCCGCCCGCATCGTGGAAGGCCACGTTGGCGTCGACCTGCATCTTCGCCTGCGTCCCGCGCAGGCGGGCCCGCCCGTCCAGGGTGCCGCGCCGCGGGATGTCCAGCCCGCCCACCACCTGCTCGATGGTGCGGGTGTCCAGGTTGGCGAACCGGAGGGCCGACCCCTGGATGGTCACGTCCTTGTCCAGCTCCAGGGCGATGCTGCCCTGCACGCGCTGGCGATCGAGCCGGAGGTCGGCATTGCGCACGCGGTACGTCTGCGTCGCACCCTTCCACGTGAGATCCAGGTCGAGCGGGCCGCCCCCGCGCGACGGCAGCCGCGGGTAGAGCCACCGGAAGTCGGCGTGCTGCAGCGGCCGCGCGCGGGCGCGGACCCACATGTCCCCGTTCTCGAGAACGTACATGCCGTCGCCCGTGACGGCGGAGCCGGGCATCTCCACGGCGACGCCGCGCCACCACAGGGAGTCGCCGGTGAAGCTGAAAGTGCCGCGCAGGTTGGTGATCTCGGCCGCCGGCGGCCGGAAGGGGAACGCGCGCGTCGTCATCGAGGTCACGTCGATGCGGCGCACGGCATACGCCGGATCCGCGAGCTGCACGAGCGGCATCCGCGCATCGAGCGCGCGGAGCTCGACGACCTTCTGGAACCCGCCGGGGACGCGCACGACCATGAGCCGGCTCCCGCCGGCGAGCACGCTGCGCACCGCGCTGTCCCGCTGCGCGCCGCGAAGGCTGCTGCTCGGCCGCCAGGGCGAGCGCGCGACGAAGTGGCCGTCGAGGACCGTCACGTCGGTCATGCGCAGGAAGTCGCCGAACCCCGGCGTCGTGTCCTCGGGCGCCGGCAGCGTATCGCCGGGAAAGATCCGCTTCCAGTTCCACTCCCCGCCGGGCTGCTTGTCGAGCACCACCGTGGGACCGTAGAGGAACACGTCATCGAGGTCGATCTGCCGTCGCCACAGGCTCCGCAGCGCGTAGCCCGCGCGGAGCGAGTCCACCGCGATGAAGGGGGCGCCCGCACTGTCGGTGATGACGAGATCATGGGCCGTCATCCCCTCGAGCAGGTTGCCCGTGATGCGCCCCACGTGCACGCGGCCGCCGGTCGCCTCCTTCTGGATCTGGCCCACGAGAAAGCGGCGGACGCGCTCGCGCCCCCAGTCGGTATTCGTGATCGTGAAGACGGCGACGAGCGCGAGGGCCACCACGATCGCGAGCGCGCCCCCGGCGATCGCCAGCGTCTTCGTCGCGCGGCGCTGGGGCAGGCGGCGGCGCGCCGGCCGTGGCGTCGGCGGCGGCCGGTCGGGCTCGGGCGCCAGCGACTCGTCGCGCATCAGTAGGCCTGCCCGATCGAGAGGTGCAGCGTCATCCGCTGGTACCAGCGCGTGACGGGATCGTACACGCGCGGCTGCTCGAGCGGGACGATGCGCCGCGCGAGACACTTCGGCTCCGGGTCGGCCGACCACTGCTCGCACAGCTCCGTGACGACGAGCAGCGACTCCGGCCGGCCGGGGTTGTAGCCGATGTCCACGCGAATCGGGCCGACGCGCGTGTGGTACCGCGCCCCGACGCCGGGCGTCACCGCCCACGTGCCCCGCGTCAGCCGACCGAGATCCGCGAGGTCCGCGAACGACTCGACGGAGGCCTCGCCCACTGCGCCCGCATCGATGAACGCGGCGCCGGTGAGCTTCTTCCACACCGGGAACCGGAGCTCCACGCTGCCCTCGATCAGCGACGTGCCGCCGAGCGGGCGCGGGATGAAGTGCTCATCGCCGATCAGCTTGTTGTCGAGGTTGAGCGTGTCGGGCGAGTTCGGATCGCAGTACCTGATGTTCTCCGTCGCCGCGTCGCAGACCCCGCCAGGCAGCGACTGCGCGGCGGCCAGGCGCTCCGGTGCGACGGTGAGGATGCGCGGGCCGAGCTGGTTCTCCGCATAGCCGCGCACCGATTGGGCGCCGCCCGCATAGAAGCGCTTGCGCGGGTGCAGCACGCCGGTGCCCCCGCCCGCCGCGAGGGCCTTCACGCCGCCCATGCGGAGGTGCACCGCGAGCACGGTGTTCGTGACCGCCGGCGAGACGCTCGTGCTGGCCCACCCCTTCGCCCGCGACTGGCCGACGCGGAAGTAGTAGGCCGCATCCGCGAATACGCGGTTGTGCCGGAATTCCGACCCCGTCGCCGCGGAGGCATGCTCCGCCTCGCCGCGGAGGACGTACCCCGCGGTCGGCGTGAACGGCTCGTTCGACTTGTCGCGCAGGTACGACGCGCTGATCGGCGTCATCCGCTGGCGCTGGTTCAGCGTGTTGATCGTCGTCGTGTCGCAGACGCCGTAGTTCACGCAGAAGTAGACCTCGCTCGCCTCGATGCGGGACACCTCGAAGCGATACGAGGCGCTCGCCTGGTCCCGCACGGCGAGGTTCCGCGTATACGTGGCCAGCCCGCCCCACGTGCGCTCGATGTACACGTCGGGCGCCGCGCGGCGGTTGTAGAACGCGCCGACGCCCACGGCATTCTCCGGCCGCTGGAGGAACGCCGGCTGCTTGAAGTCCACGCTGAGCTGGTAGGTCGGCTGGAGATACGCGGGGTTGTCGGACTCGATGCGGCGGAAGATCCCGGCGCCGTTCATCGAGGAGGCGAGCAGGTTGCCGACTGCGCCGGTGAGGTCGAGCCGCCGCGCGCCGCCGAGGATGTTGTAGTGCGTGAAGCGGCCCTGCAGCTGGAAGTAGTCGATGGTGTTGAAGCCGCCGCCGACGTGCGCTTCCCGCACGGGCGCCTCGAGCACCTCGACCTCGATGTCCTTCACGGTGTCCAGCTGCGGCGGCACGGTCACCAGCGCCGACCGGAACAGGTTGGATTCGTACAGGTTCCGCTGGCTGAGCAGCACGTCGGACCGGCGGAAGATCTCGCCGGTGCGCAGCGTCATCGAGTTCACGATCGTCTGCGGCGCCACCTTGTCCGTGCCGCGGATCGTGATCGTCCCGACGGTGGCGCGCCGGTTCGGGGTGGCGCGCAGGGTGAGGTCCGCCAGCTTCCGCGCGGTATCCACCACCGTGCTCGTGTCCACGGTCCCGTCGGGATAGCCCCGGTTCCACAGCTCCTGCTCGAGGAGCACGCGCGCGGTGTCCACCGACAGCAGGTTCAGGTTGTCACCGGCCCGCGGGTGCACCAGGCGGCGGACGCGCCGGTCGTCGAGCACGGTGCTGTCGTACAGCACCTGGACGCGGTTGAGGCGCGTCGGCTTGCCCTCGTCGATGTGAAAGGTCACCGTCACGCCGTCGCCGTTCGGGGTGACGCTCGTGTCGACCACGGCATCCCGCCAGCCGCGCTTGAAGTAGAAGACGCGGATGCGGAGCATGTCGGCCTTCATCTCCTCCCGGTCCAGGTACGCGCGCTGGTAGAACGCGGGCGCATGGGAGTACCAGCAGAAGAAGATCTCTGCGAGGAGATTGGTGCAGCTCGACTCGCTCGTCGCGATGTTCCGCTTCAGCTCACTCTGGTCGATGCTGGCGGCACCGTCGAAGACGAGGTCCTTGACCTCGGGATGCTCCTGTTCGACGGGCGAGCGCTGTGCTTCCGAGGAGACCGTGATCCCGGCGGAAGCCAGCGCAATCGCCCCTGCGAGCACCAGACGGTGGAGGGGGATGAAGGGCATGGCGGCCCAAGCAGTAGCAAACGGGGTGCCCGGACCCCGGCCCGCCGGTCCGCGGCGCCGCGCCCGGGGGATGGCGTACGAAAAAGGCCCCCGGTGTTGCCGGGGGCCTTGTTCGAGGACGTGGCCGGGTCAGTCCCGGATGAGTCCTGCCAGCAGCGCGTCATTGGACGGCGTTCCGGCGATGCGCTTGATGAGCCACTCCATCGCCGCCTGCGGCGGCATCTGGCTCAGCCCGCGCCGGAGGGCGTACACGGCATCCAGCTGATCGGGGCGGAACAGCTTCTCCTCGCGCCGGGTGCCGCTCGTCGCGATGTCGATGGCCGGATACACGCGCTTCTCGGCGAGCGACCGGTCCAGCTTGATCTCGCAGTTGCCGGTGCCCTTGAACTCCTCGAAGATGACGTCGTCCATCCGCGACCCCGTCTCGACGAGCGCCGTCGCGATGATCGTGAGGCTGCCGCCCCCCACCGCCGGCGCGACCGCGCGGGCCGAGCCGAAGAACGCCTTGGGCTTCGCCATCGCCTGGGCATCGAGGCCGCCGGACAGCGTCCGGCCGGTGCCGCGCTCCGCGGTGTTGTGCGCCCGGGCCATGCGCGTGAGCGAGTCGAGCACGATCACGACGTCCTTGCCGAGCTCCACGAGCCGGCGCGCCCGCTCGAGCACGATCTCCGTCACCTCGACGTGGCGCTGGGCCGGCTGGTCGAAGCTCGACGAGATCACCTCGCCGACCCCCCAGGACTGGGCTTCGCTCACTTCCTCCGGCCGCTCGTCGACGAGCAGGATCAGGAGCACCGCCTCGGGGTGGTTCGTGGCCACGCCCTCGGTGATCGCGTGCAGCAGCGTCGTCTTGCCGGCACGCGCCGGCGCCACGATGAGCGCGCGCTGGCCGTAGCCGATGGGGGCGATCAGATCGATCGCGCGCCGGGTGAGCTCCGCGCCGCGCGAGGGACGCCCGGTCTCGAGCGTCAGCTTGCGGTCGGGATAGGAGGCCTGCAACGACTGGAAGTCCGCGCGCGTCAGCATGGCGGATGGCTCCGCGCCATTGATCGTGCGGATCTCCGCGACGACCGTCCGCCCGCGGCTGTCGCGCCCGACGCCGGCTTCCACGAGGTCCCCGCGGCGCAGCCCGTACTGGCGCATCATCCCCGTCGGGACGAAGGCGTCGCCCGCTTCCGCGAGGTAGCTGCTGTCGGCGCGCCGCACGAAGCCGCCGTCGCGGCCCGTGTCGAACCAGCCGCGCACCTCACCCGTCACGGTGATCGGCCCCTGCGGCGCCGGCTGCTGGAATTCGCGCCGTGGCTGCCCGCCCTGCGGCTGTCCGCGGCCGCGATTGCGCCGGCCGCGCCGGCCACCCCATTCCCCGCGGTCGCCGCGCTCTCCGCGATCGCCACGATCGGGCCGATCGCCACGGTCCGGACGCTCCCCGCGGTCACCGCGGTCCTGGCGCTGGTCGGGCCGGCGCGGCGGACGCTCTCCGCGCGGGCCGCGATCGAATCGCTCGTGCCGTCCGCGCCGCGCATCGCCGCGTTCGTCCTGCGGCGCCGGCGCGGGGGCCGGCCCCGAGTCGGCGAAGGGGAACGACGTCTGCGGCGCCTCCGTCATCGGAGGGGCAGCGGCGGGCGGTTCCGCCTGGGTGCTCTCGCGCGCCGGGGTGCTCTCGCGCGCCGGCGCTGCTTCCTCGGCGCCTGCGACCTCGACATCCGCTCGAGCCGCGGGACGCCGGCCGCGCCGCGGACGTGGCGCCGGGGCGGCTTCCTCGCTGGCCGGCGCAGCCGCGCCGTCGTCAGCCCCCTCGCGATAGGGGTTTGCCTCGTCGGTGAATTCGTCGGACGTACTTGTGGAAGGGCGTCCGCGGCCACGACGGGCGGGGCGTCGACGTTCGCTCATGCAGCGAGTGGGATGAGTGCTGTTGGATGAAGAGGGGCGGCGCGGCGGAACCCGCGCGCGACGCCGAACGGAATTGCTGTGCTGTCCTCGCGGACCGCGATCGGCGGTCACGCGCTGTGGCAACGGCTGGATGCCCTGATGGCAGGGCGGCCGGCCCGGCTCGGATAGACGAGACGAAGTGCCGTGAGTCTGAAGTGGCTGCGACCTGAAGCTCGCCCGGACTGCGCGGAACCCTCACGCGACTTGGGCGACGATGCATCTCGTGCGCGGCCGGCCTGCGTCGTGTCCGCCGTCACATCCACCCTCGGGGCGGATGCCCGGCAACATCGTCGGCCACGCGACGGGCATCGGTCGACGGGGACTTCCCCGGCGACGGACGCTACGAGTATCGCCACTTCCCCTGCGACGCGCAACCCGCGGATTGCCGACCACCGCCGGCTGCCGAACGGGGCACGGTGCGAAGTTCATGCCCGGCCCCCGCCGCCCTTAGATTTTTCCCCCATGATCTTCACGCAGCCCAATCCGGCCGCCGAACTCGATGCGGCCGTCAAGGAATACCGGATTCACAACAACATCGGCGACCTGATCGACCGGCTCCGCCACCTCGCCGCCACCAGCGATCCCGATGCCCTCGGCGCGGCGACGGCGCAGTACCGCGACATGCCCGAGGTGATGATCCCGGTGTACGAGCACATCGTCGCCGTGAAGCCCGGCGATGCGCAGGCGCACGTGCTGCTCGCCAATGCCTACTGGCTCACGGGCCGGGGATCCGAAGCGGTCGACCGGCTCGCTTCCCGTGCCCGGGAGATCGACCCCGGCAACCGCGGCGCGTGGCACCTGTGGGCGCTGAGCGAGTCCGAGATCCGCGGGCGCATCGCCCGGTGGCTCGAGGTCATCCGGCAGTTCCCCGGCGACAGCCTCGCCCGCGCCGCGATGGCGGACAACGCGGTGTCGCTCGCCGGCGCAGAGCACGATCCGCAGGCCCTCGACCTCGCGATCGCCACGTATCAGCAGCTCCTCGACGAGGCACCGGACGCGGCACACCGGACCGCCCTCCAGGAGACCCTCACCAAGCTCCGGGGCTGGAAGCTGTGAGTCATACCCACGACGGCGACGCAAGTGCCGCCCTGCAGGAATTCCGCGAGTTCCGCGAGCGGATGAACGCCGAGATCCTCGGCGAGAACAACCTCGTCATCAATCGGTTCTTCGCGCTCGACGGCCGCGCGTACGAGCCGGGCGCGCTCGACGTGAAGACGAAGGAGCTCCTCGGCCTCGTGGCCTCCCTCGTCCTGCGCTGCGACGACTGCGTGACGTACCATCTGGTGCGCTGCGCCGAGGAGGGCGCCACGCGCGACGAGGTGTTCGAGACCGCGTCGATCGGCCTCATCGTCGGCGGCTCGATCGTGATCCCCCACCTGCGGCGCGCGGTAGACCGCTGGAACGAGCTCGAAAAGGTCCGCCAGGCGTAGGCCGTCGGTCCACGGCGGCGTGGAACGAAAGAGGGACTCGCATCGGCGAGTCCCTCTTTGCATTACCGCATGGCCACCACTGCCTCACTTCCCGGCGATCGTCTCCGGATTGCCATCCGACACGTACCGGCTCCCGGCCCCGGGCTTCTCCATCCGGTCCAGCGTGTTCACCAGCGCGTTCCTGAACATGATCTGCCGGTTGATGCTCCGGTGGTCGAACTTCGGATCGTACGGGCTCTCGTTCGGGTTGCCCGAGACCTCGAGGACGGCGTCGTAGTCGTAGCGAACGGTCTTCCCCGACTTGGGGTCGGTCCATGAGCCCTGCCACGCGACGTCGCGCTGCTTCGGCCACATCCCGAGGGGGAGCGCGAAGGTGCGCACCTTGTAGCCCGGCACCGCCGAGTCGATGGCCATGTCGCCGCGGGCGATGAACTCCTGCGCGCGGGCGCCGGCACGGTCGAGGCGCTCGTGGTACAGCGTGTGGTTGCAGAGCTCGTAGCCCTGCTTGTGAAGGAACTGCACCTTCCGGTAGCGCCACTCGGTCTTCTGCCCCTCGATGCCCTTGTCGCCGAAGAAGGAGCGTCCCGCCTGCGCCGCGGGCAGCATGCAGAAGACCGCCCTCCGCGGCCAGTCCGCGTGCTCGTCCGCGAACTTCTCGAGAATGCCGACGGCGCTCGTCGGGTCGATCTCCAGCTGGCCGTTGCGCTCGATGTAGCGGAACTGCGAGGGCGACGCGTCGTCGAACACGAGCACCACCGGTGACACGCCCTTCGGCAGCTGCTGGATCTTCTTGTCGACGACGTCGACCATGTTCACCGGCCGATAGCCCCGCTTGTAGAGCTCCTCGAGGTCGGCGCGGAGCTGCTGCGGCGTGCGGGTGAACTCGCCCTTCTCTTCGGGGACGATCAGGTGGTACTCGAGCACCGGGATCCGTCCCATCTCGTTCGGGGCGCGGTTCTCCGAGCCCGGCGGGGTAGTCGCCACGGATGCGGAGGGGGCGGTGTCGCCCGCGCCGCTGTCCACGACCGCGGCCGTGGCCGTCGTGGAATCCTGTCGGGTGGAGCCGGCATCGCGGGAACAAGCGACCCCAGCCAGGAGCGAGAAGGCAGCGGCTGCCGCCGCGAGTGATCCACGTCGCATCTGCATTTCGATAAAAGGCACGGATTCTTCGGAATTGGTCGTTGGCTGCCGGCCGGCGCACGGATTCGGGCGCGGCCGGAAACATGCTAGAGCAGTCGGCGTACCAACCAATAAGAAAACACCGACGGGCAAAGAATGGTTCTTGATCTCAGCGCGCGACGCCGAACGCTCCGGGAGCGGCTTCGGCGGAATCCGAACGATCCTCCCCGGCGCTGGATGCGCCGGCAGTGGCCATGGGTGGTCCTGCTGGCGCTTGCCATCGCCGGGGTCGGCGTGCTCGACGCCTGGCTCGTCACCTGCGGCTTCGCAGGATGTCCCTCAGGCCGGGAGATCCGGGCGTTCAAGCCGGCGGAAGGCGGACGGATCGTCGACCGCAACGCGAAGTTCATGGGGCGGCTCGCCCCGGTCGCGCGCATCAACGTCGAGCTCGAGGACGTGCCCGAGCATGTTCGCGAGGCGTTCATCGCGACCGAGGACCGGCGGTTCTACGACCATCGTGGCGTCGACTACCGCGGCTTCGTCCGCGCGGCCGCCCGCAACGTGGCCGCGATGGGCGTGCGGGAGGGGTTCAGCACGATCACGATGCAGGCGACCCGGAACACCTTCCTCGCCAACCGCTATCACGGCCGCTCCCTGCGCCGCAAGCTCATCGAGCTGCGCATCACCCGGCTGGTCGAGCGCGAGCTGAGCAAGGACCAGATCCTCGAGCTCTATCTCAACGCCATCTATCTCGGCAGCGGTGTCTACGGCATCGAGGCAGCCAGCCGTGACATCTTCGGCAAGTCGGTGAAGGAGCTGACGCTTGCCGAGGGGGCCCTGCTCGCCGGACTGCCCAAGGCGCCGTCGCGCTACAACCCGCGGCAGAGCGAGCGTCGCGCCCGCTCGCGCCGCGACGTCGTGCTCGGCCTCATGGTGCGCGAGGGGTACATCACCGCGGACCGTGCAGCCCGGGCGGAGAAGGAGCGCGTGCGCGTCGCCAGGGAAGAGTGGCGCCCGACCGCTCCGGACGAGCTGCTGGCGCTCGAGGTCGTGCGCGCGTTCGTCGACTCCGTCCTTCCCGACGTGCTGAAGGAAGGCGAGGTGGTCGTGCACACGACCCTCGACATCACCGCGCAACGCGCCGCCGACCGCGCCGTGACGCGCCACGCCGGCGCCATCAGCCGCAGCATCCAGGGCGCGCTCGTGGCCATGGATCCGCGTACGGGCGACCTTCGTGCGGTCGTGCCGGGCCGGCGGACCAAGGTGCAGCGGGCATTCAATCGCGCCTTCCGCGCGAAGCGGCAGCCCGGCTCCGCGTTCAAGCCGTTCGTATACGCGGCCGCGATCCAGAGCGGCTTCGGGCCCGCCGCGATGGTGGACGACGTGCCGGTCGAGATCGACCTGAGCGGCCGCATCTGGCGCCCGGCGAACTACGATGACTCCTACCAGGGGCGCGTCACGCTGCGAAAGGCGCTGATGCACTCGTCCAACGCCGCGACGGTGCGGGTGAGCCGTGCCATCGGTGAGGGCCGGGTCGTGCAGGCCGCCCAGCGGCAGGGCATCCAGAGCGACCTGCGTCCCGTGCCGGCCATCGCCCTCGGCGCCGTGGAAGTGACGCCGCTCGAGCTCGTGACCGCCTATGCGGCGTTCGCCAACGGCGGCGTGCGGGTCACGCCGCGTCTCGTGCAGCGCATCGAGGCCCCGGACGGCAAGCTGCTGTGGAGCTCCGAGGTGCAGCAGAGCGAGCCCGTGCTCGACCCGCGCGACGCCTACGAGGTGACGTCGATGCTGCGCGGCGTCGTGGATTACGGCACGGCCCGCGCGATCCGCGACTACGGCATCACGGCGCCGATCGCGGGCAAGACGGGCACGACCAACAACGGGGCGGACGTCTGGTTCGTCGGCTACACCCCGACGCTGGTGGCCGGCATCTGGTTCGGATACGACGATCCCCGCCCCATCGGCGACCGGGCGAGCGGCGGCCGGTACGCCGTCCCGGCGTGGGCCGATTTCTACCGGAACGGGTGGAAGGAACCGCGCAACAGCGCATGGCTCCCTCCGGATGGCATGATCATGCGCGTGATCGACCCGACGACGGGATTGATCGCGACCGAGTGGTGCCCCGCGCGGGAGCACGAGTGGTTCAAGCCGAGCGATGCCCCGAACGAGACGTGTCAGGAGCATTACGCACCGGTCTACGAGGATCCGATCTGGCAGGCCGACGGCGACTACGATTCGAGTGGTCGGCCGGACGAGCCGTGGACGAACGACGTCCGCCGCGAGGTGGGCAGGGCGCTCAAGAAGATCCTGAAGTTCTGATCCCGGGAAACGCCGATCCGCTCATAGCGGATCGGCGTTTTCTTTCGGAATGATGCGACGTCGGGCCGGCTCCTGTCGTCTAGTGGCCAGCCGCTGTCGTCAGGATGCCCCCCGCCGCATTATTACAGACTACCGGCCTGGCGCCGCCCACCTGGTTTCGGAGCAGGATCCCATTCCCCCCTTCGCATCGTCCGACGCGTTCGCCGATCTTGGCGCCAGCTCCGTCAATGCGGCCCGGATGTCACGCCAGCCGGTGTCATTGCTGCTGGTGGAGATCGATCACTTCGACCTGATCGATCGGACGCATGGCGCCCAGTTCGCGGAGCGCGTGCTGGAGACGGTCGCGCGGGTCGCGGAGGAGGTGCTCCGGCCGCGCGACCGGATGTCGTGGAGGCGGGGGAGCCAGTTCGCGGTGCTCGTCCCGGGCGCGGCGCCGGCAGGGGTGGAGATGGCCGGCCGGATGGCGGCGGCGGTGCGGGCCTGTCGGTTCGCCGTCGGCGAGCACCGGGAGATGACGGTCTCCGTCTCGGTCGGCGTGGCCGCGGCACCCGTGCATGCGGAATCGTATCCCGCACTGCTCGCCGCGGCCGATCGTGCGCTCCGGCGCGCCCTGCGCCACGGAGAGGGCGGCATCGTCAGTGCGCTCGAGCCGGCGCAGGAGCCGCCCCATCCTCCGCTCGATGTGGATCGGTTCGTGGGACGCACCGACCAGATGCGGACGCTCGTGCGCATCATCGAGGACGCCGTCGCCGGCCGGGCACAGGTGGCCGTGGTGCACGGCGAGGTCGGCGTCGGATGCTCCACGGTCGTCACGCAGCTCGCGCCGGAGATCGCCGTCCGTGGCGGCGCGTTCGTCCGTGGGCGGGCACGACGGCTCCAGGTGCGCCCGCCTTACGGCGTGTGGGCCGAGCTCCTGGAGGACCTGCGCCAGCTCCCTGGTGCACCCGCCGGCGAATGGCGGGAGCTGCCGAACCTCGTACCGGCGCTGACATCGGCGGCGACGGCGTGCGACAGCAGCGGCGGCAGCCAGTTCCGGCTGCTCGAGGAGCTTGCCGCATACGTTGCGTCCGCCGCGACCCCCCGGCCGCTCGTGCTCGTCCTCGACGACATGCAGTGGGCCGACGAGGCATCGTGGGATGCGCTTGATCATCTCGCCGCGAAGCTCGGCGGCGCGCCGGTGGCCTTTCTCGTGGTGACGCGCGACGACCCGCGGGACCCGGCGACCGCCGAGCGCCGGCAGAAGCTCCGTCAGGCCGGCGCGCACGACGTCGCGCTCTCCCGCCTCACGCGCGACGAGGTGAAGCGCTGGGTCGAAGCCGCGTTCGATCATCAGGAGGTCGGCCGCGAATTCCTCTCCTTCATCTATCGCAACGCAGAGGGGAACCCGCTGTTCATCGGCCAGCTCCTGCGCGGCCTCGTGGAGGAGGGGGCCGTTCGGCACACCGGCGAGCGGTGGGAGTGGGGGCCTGTCTCGCAGCTCCAGGTGCCGGCGAGCCTCGATGCGCTCGTGATGCGGCGGATCACGCGCCTCGGCGCCCGGACGCAGCTCACGCTCGCCACGGCGGCGGTCCTCCAGCGCGACTTCGAGGTCGGGCTCATCGCCGCGGCCCTCGCCGGCGAGAGCGCCGACCTCGAGACCACGATCCGCGACGCCGTGGGGTCGGGACTCCTCCGTCCCGCGGCGAACAGTGGTCGCGCGGCCGGTGTCCGCTACGACTTCGCGCACGACCAGCTGGCGGACATCTTCGCCGCCCACCTGGCGCCGCAGCACGTGCGGCGCGCGCATGAACGCGTGGCGCGCGCCCTCGATGCGATGCGCGACGAAAGCGCAGCGCCCGCGCGGGCCATCGAGATCGCCATTCACTACGAGCAGGCCGGTGTCACGGCGGGCGCGCACGCCGCCGCATTGCGCGCCGCCGATCACGCAGAGCGGCTGTATGCGCGCCCCACGGCGAGCGAGCTGCTGCGCCTCGCGGCGCGCACCGCCGGGACCCCCGCGGAGCTCGCGGCCGACCGGACGCGCCTGGCGACGCTGGCGGAGCTCGCAGGGCAGTACGACGAGGCGGAAGAGCTCTGCGACCTCGCCATCGAGTGGTACACGGGGCAGGGCGACGTCTCCCGCTCCCTTGCGCTGCGCGCCGTCCGGGAGCGCCTCCGCAGCCAGCTTGGCCAGCCGGCGCGGCGGACGCTCGACACGCTCCTGGCACTCGACCGGGAAGCCGCCGAGCAGGGGCTCACCGGCGAGCGCGTGGCGATCCTGACGCAGGTCTCGCAGACCTACGGCCGACTGGGCGACCGTGCCAGCGCCGAGCGCATCGCCGCCGACTGTGTCGCCATGGCCGAGCAGATCGATGATCGCGCGCTGCTCGCGGACTCGCTCAACCGCTATGCCATCACGATGGAGCTCGAGGATCCCGAGCGCGCCAAGGGCATCTTCGGCCGTGCGCTCGAGCTGTACGAGGCGCGCGCCGATTATCGCGGGCAGGCGCGGATCCACAACAACATCGGGATCGTCGCGCAGCTGCAGGGCCGGCAGGAGGAGGCCACGCGCGAGCTGTCCACGGCCATCTCGCTGGCACGGACGGCGGGGATGCCGGACTTCTGGGGGGCGGCGGCGCTCAACCTCGGGGTGATGACGATGAAGGCGGGCGCGCACGAGCGCGCACGGGAGCTCCTGTCGGAGGCGCTCTCCCTCTTCGCCGCCGTCAAGAACAGTGAGCTCCAGCTGTATGCGTTGTACAACCTCGCGCACCTCGAGCGCGAGCGTGGCGAGCACCAGACCGCGGCGGAGCTGTACGAAGTGGCGGTGTCCCTCGCGCAGCGCATCGGCCAGGTGGACGTGGAGGCGGGCGCGCTGGGTGGCGGGGGGCTGTCGCTGCTCCAGCTCGGGCGGACGGCAGAGGCGGCGAGCATGCTGCGGACGGTCGAGGCACGGCTGCAGGACCGGACCGACTGGTTCCTCGGCCGGGAGCTCATCGAAGTCCTCGGCATCCGGGTGGCGCTGCTCGAGGGGCGGCCGGCCGACGCCGCCTCGCGCTTCGAGCGGGCCTCGGCAAGTGCCGATGGGTCGGACCTTTACAGCGCCGCCTGGCTCACCGCGGAGTGCGCGCCACTGCTGGAGGCGCACAACCACGGGCTCGTGCGCGAGCGCGTCGCCTACTACGCGGGGCGGGTGGGAGAGCTCGGCTTCCCGGACATGACCAGACGGTACGCTGGGCTCGCGGCCGCGTCCTGATCGGCGTTTTCCGTCTGGCGGGTCGGCGCCTGCGGGCCTACCTTGCAGTCCCGGTCCCGTCGTCCGCCGCGGGTCGATGGCCGTGGAACTCCCTTCTCGCGAAGAGTCAACAAATGCGTCGGTCCGTACTTCTCGTGCTCGGTCTCACCGCGAGCGCCGCGGTATTTTCCGCATGCCGTGACGCCGCCGTCGCCCCCGCCGAGCGTGCGGGCACGCCGGTAGACCTGCAGGTTCCCCCCGTGCAGTTCGACGAGCTCGCGGAGCAGCCGAAGGGCGTGACATACACGGTGACGCTCGACCCGGCCCGCGACATCCGGTACAGCGACGGCGTCAACTCGATCAGCATCCCCGCCGGCTCGATCTGCGATCCGGCCAGCAGCTACGGGCCGGCCTACTGGGACGCCCCGTGCGCGCCGGCCACCGCGCCGATCACGCTCGCCGTGACGCTGTCCCGCGCGAATGGCGGCATCATCGTGCACTTCGGCCGCGACCTTCGGTTCGCGCCGACGACGGATCCCTCGAAGCAGGTCACGCTCGTTGCGGAGGTGCCCAGCGTCGCGAGTGCGACCGCGTCGGCCGCGGCGTACGCGATTCTCTGGGTGCCCACCGGCTCGACGTCGTTCGTGGACGAAGGCGCGACGGATCCCTCGCTCGCGACGGTCGTCGATCGCAGCAGCGGGCGGCTGCTGCGGCGCCTCAAGCACTTCTCGGGGTACTACGTGAACCTCGGGTACCAGGCGCAATGCGATCCGAACACGGGTGAGAACTGCACCGGCGGCAATTGATTCGACACCGCTCGGACCTTCTGACTGATTCGAACGGACCGGCCCTCTCTGGCCGGTCCGTTCGTGCATCTGCACCCTTGAGCGAGCCCGCGGCGCGCATTTGTTTTGTCGCGTGACGCTCCCGCCGTTCGACGCGCCCTCGCCGGATCAGCCGCGGGCCGACCATCCCTCCGCGCACGAGCCCCCCGCCACGCTCCCGCGCTCTGCACGGTCCCGCGCATTCTTCGTCGCGATCCTGGCGGCTGCCGCGACGAGCGGTGCGGTCCTGGGCTTCGGCATCCGCGCCGGGACGCCGTCGCGCGCCTTCAATGCGATCGCAGCGCTCGTCATAGGTGACCGCGCGCGGGGTGTGTGGGGTTGGGATAGAGTAGTGACGCCGGTCGGCATCACGCTGCTCGTGACGGTGATGCTGTGCTGGGGGTTCGTCTTCGCACGCCTCGCTGGAGGTGCGCGGGGGTGGCGGCTCATCGCGATCGCGGCGGGAATCGGGCTTGCCGCGTGGATGCTGAGCACTGCCGCCTTCGCGCAGCTCGGCGAGCCGACGAGGGTGATGGGACCGGGCCAGCTTGCAGGGTTGCACTTCGTGCTCGCTGTCACGCTGGCCGTGGGCATGCGGCTTGCCCTTGGAGGACCCGCGCACGACGAATAGTCGTGGCGTGCCCGGATGCGGTGACCTGTTGCCGGTTGGTGACAGTATTGTCGCACGCGGTGCGGAACTTCAGGGCGCACGACGGGTTCGATACTCGCAGCGGTTTCGCTGTGGCGGCGCGACACTCAAGCCGGCTTGTTCCGAGGCCGATCCTGCAGTTGTGGAAAGCTTCACCGCAGTACGGTTTCACCCCAGGAGGCGGCCATGGATGTCCTCGTGATGCTCGAAGAGAGCACCGATCACTCGCCGGTGCTCGCGCACGTCAACAGTGTACCGTCTCCCCTCGACGTCGAACGCCCCTCCCGGGACGTCGTGACCCTCTACGGTGCCGCGGAGCCTGAAGCGCTCGCCCTCGCGCTCGCGGCAGCCGTGGAATGCCGTCGCAGCCGCGAAGGGGGCAGCGAGGCGATCCGCCACCTCGGCGTCTGGCCCGAACGGGGCGCGGTCGGGGACGCGGCCTGGCGGGACGCCTCCACCGGTGAGCTGATGTCCGCGGATCTCGAGATCCCGCTCGACATCCTGCATGCGACGGCGCGGCAGCTCCTGTCCGAATGCGGAAGCCTGATCCGGCGACTCGCCGCGGGACTGGCGATGCCGGACTGGCCGGAGGGCGCACGCCGGGCCATCAACATCTCGCTCGGCCCGATCGTCGGCCTCACCGCCCCGGTCTTCGGTCCCTTCGAGAATGTGCTCGAGCGCATGCGTGAGGCGGATGGCCTGACGTTCGAGTACGAAGGCGACTGAGACACGGGCGGTACTCGAAACGGCGGCTCCTGCGGAGCCGCCGTTTCTCGTTGTGGGGGGCGGCCCCGGCTTCTCGCCCCGGCGCTGCGCCGGCGCTTCCCCACCCGCAGCGCTCCCGCCGTCGGGCGTTTCACGACCTCGACCGTAGGCGTT
>DASTYL010000212.1:0-2279 GCA_035764975.1 Gemmatimonadaceae bacterium
TGCCAGAGCGCCTCCGTGATGAACGGCACGATCGGATGCAGCAGGCGGAGCGCCCGGTCGAATGCGTGCACGAGCACCGCGCGGGCGACGTCGCGGTCGGCGCCGGGTGTCGAGAGCCGCGCCTTGGCGGATTCCAGATACCAGTCCGCCAGCTCGTTCCACACGAACCGTCGCGCGCTCTCCGCGTACTCGTTCAGGCGCAGGCCCGCGTTGCGTTCCGAGTCCATCCAGCCGCGACCTTCCGGTCCCGGCGATGTGGGCCGGAGTGGTCCGAGTGCGGAATCGCACTCGCGGATCGCCGTGTCGAGACGTGCGAGGATCCAGTGGTCGGCCGAGGCGAGCTGCGCGCGATCGACGTCCGCGAGCGGCTGCACCGGCTCGCCGCCGACGTTCTGCAGCAGGAAGCGGCCGATGTTCCAGAGCTTCGTCGCGAAGTTGCGCCCCGGCGCGAACGACTTGTCGAGGTCGACCGGATCGAGGATGACGTCGGTGCCCAGGCCCATGCCGGCGACGAGCGTCCACCGGAGGGCATCGGCGCCGTAGAGGCGTACGACGTCCAGCGGATCGACGCCGTTGCCGAGCGACTTCGACATCTTGCGATGCTGCGTGTCGCGCACCGTGCCGTGGAGATACACGGTGTGATACGGCGCCTGCCCCACGAACTCGTACCCGGCCATGATCATCCGCGCGACCCAGAAGAACAGGATCTCGGGCGCGGTGACGAGCATGTCGGTGGGATAGAACGCCTTCAGGTCCGGCGCCTTCTCGTTCGGCCAGCCGAGCGTGGAGAGCGGCCAGAGCCAGCTCGAGAACCAGGTGTCGAGCACGTCCTCGTCCTGCCGCACCGGACCGCCGCACGTCGGACACGCGGTGAGGTCCTCGCGGCTGGCGTGCACGTTGCCCGGGGCGGGGCAGGCGTCGCAGTACCACACGGGCACGCGATGGCCCCACCAGATCTGCCGCGAGATGTTCCAGTCGCGGATGTTCTCGAGCCAGTTGACGTACACCGCCTCCCAGCGCTCGGGGAGGATGCGGATCGTGCCGTTGCGAACGCCCTCGAGCGCCGGTGCGGCGAGCGGCGCCATCTTCACGAACCACTGCTCGCTCAACCGCGGCTCGACGACGGTGTCGCAGCGATAGCAGTGGCGCACGGAGTGGGGGTGCTGCTCGACCTTCACGAGCGCCCCGGCCTCCCGCAGCAGCTCGACGATGCGCTTGCGTGCCTCGAAGCGGTCGAGCCCCTGGAGCGCCGCCGGCACGCGGCCGCGCGCATCCTCGGACACCTCGCGCACGATGCCTTCCGTGTCGATGACGACGGGCATCGGGAGGTGGTGCCGCTTGCCGACCTCGAAGTCGTTTGCGTCGTGCGCGGGCGTGATCTTCACGACGCCGGTGCCGAACGCCGGATCGGCGTACGCGTCGGCGACCACCGGGATCTCCGTCCCGATGATCGGCAGCACGACCCGCTGGCCGACGAGGTCCGTGTACCGCTCGTCGTCCGGGTTCACCGCGACGGCGACGTCGGCGAGCATCGTCTCCGGCCGGGTCGTGGCGACGGTGACGCCGCGCCCGCGCATGCCCGCCGCGGGGTACGTGATGTGGTACAACGCGCCGGTCTCGTCGTGGAACTCCGCCTCCTCGTCCGACAGCGACGTGTGGCAGCGCGGGCACCAGTGGATCACGCGGTAGTCGCGGTAGATCAGGTTGCGCTCGTACAGCCGCACGAACGCCTCGCGCACGGCGCGCGACAGCTCCGGGGAGAGTGTGTACGCCGTGCGCGACCAGTCGGCCGACGCGCCGATCGCGCGCAGCTGCACGAGGATCTGTCCGCCCGTCTCCTCGACGAACGCCTTCACGCGATCCACGAATGCGTCGCGGCCAAGGTCGTGCCGCGTGCGGCCCTCCTGCGCGAGCTGCTTCTCGACGACGTTCTGCGTCGCGATGCCCGCGTGGTCGGTGCCGGGGACCCACAGCGTCTCGGCGCCCTTCATGCGCGCCCAGCGCACGAGCACGTCCTGGACGGTGTCATTGAGGCCGTGCCCGACGTGCAGGATCGCCGTGACGTTGGGCGGCGGGATGACGATCGTGAACGGGTCGCGGTCGCCCCCCGCGCGCGACGAGCGCGCGGCGTCGGCGGTGAACGCGTTGGCAGCCATCCACTGCGCGTAGATGGCGGGTTCGGTCGCCGCGGCATCGTATTGCGGCGGCAGCTCGGAGAGGCGCTCGGCGGGTTCGGTCATGAACCGCGAAAGGTAATAACGCAGCGGGGCGGCATGCAT
>DASTYL010000213.1:0-8224 GCA_035764975.1 Gemmatimonadaceae bacterium
CGGCGGCCGACGCCGCGGTCGCGCAGATCCTCTCGCTCGCCGGCGTGGGCAGGGACGGGCCCCGGCTCGCGGAGCTCGAGACCTCGAGCACCGCCGCCTTCGAGCAGTACATCCGCGCCGCGCGCGCTTCGGCGGATGGACGCGCCTCATCGGAGATCGCCGCGCTCGACGCCGCGATCGCGCTCGACTCATCGTTCGGCAGCGCGCTGCTCCTGCGCGCGGGGATCGCGCGCGAGCATGGCGACACGGCCCTCCTGCGTCGCCTGACGACGCGACTCGCGCGCGTCCGGCCGCGGCTCTCCGAGCGCGATCGCCTCCACTGGGATGCGTCGCAGGCCCTGCACGCCGGCGATCGCACCCGCGCCGAGCGGCTCGCCCGCGAGCTCGTGGTGCGCTTCCCGCGCGATCCGCGCGGCCACGACATGCTGGCCGACCTCTACTTCGTCACCGGCCGGTGGCGGGAGATGGAGCAGCTCCTGCGCGAGACGCTCGCCCTCGACTCGCTCGGGATGTCGGCCGGCGACGGCCCGTGCGTCCCGTGCGTCACCTATGGCCGGCTCGTCGAGGTGCAGTGGCGGCGCGGCGACCGCGAAGGCGCGGAACGCACGGCGCGCCGCTGGGTGGAGGTGCAGCCCGCGTCCGCGAACGCGCATCATCACCTCGCGAAGGTCCTCGCGCGGCTGCGCCGGGGCGCCGAGGCGGAGCGGCACATGCTGCGCGCGGTGTCGCTCTCCGGCGGCGACCCCGGGCAGCAGGTGGCGCTCGCGCGCGTCTACCTCATGACCCGCAACCTCGACGCGGTCGACTCGCTCCTGCGCGCGTGGGACCGCTCCGGCTCACCGGCCTACGACGCCGCGCGGCCCGACATCCGGTCGCTGCTCACCCTCGAGCGCGGTGACCTGCGGCCGGGGGTGATCGCGCTGCAGCGCGCGCTCGCGGCGGATCCCCGCATGCGGTGGCTCGAGCTCGTGCTCGGGACGTTGCACGGGCGCATGGGGGACTACCGATCCGCGACGACGCTGCTCGAGTCCCACGGACACCTGCAACCCGGTCCGGTGAAGCTGCCCCTCGACGCCACCGCTGCGCGCAACTTCGCGTGGTCGCATGCGCTGCTCGCCGACGCGATCGCGCCGTCCGGCGACACCGTGCGGCTCCGCGCGCTCGCCGATTCGATCGCGCTCGTTGCACCGTCGAGCTACTTCGGCCGCGACTGGACCCTGCATCATCACGTGCGCGGGCTGATCGCCATGCACGGGCGCCGCTACGCGGAGGCCGAGCGCGAGTTCCAGCGGGCGCGGTGGGGGGCGGCGGGCTGGACGCGCACCGTGGTGGAGCTGGCGAAGGCGCAGCTCGCGCAGGGCCGCGCGCGCGATGCGATGGTGACCCTGCGCGACGCCTACGAGTGGCCGGACGCGATGGGGCGGTACCAGGCCGTGCGGGAGACGGATTCGCTGATGGCGGAGGCGAGGCGGCGGATCCCCGCTCACCAGCAGATCCCGCTCGGCGCCTTGCCCAGCGGCGACTCCGTGCGCTTGAACCGCTTGCTCTTGCAGTAGCTCACGTCGCCGCCGTCGATCGTCGTACCCGGCGGCGCCGAGAGGACCGCGCTCCCCTTGCGCTCCTGGCCGCGGTAGGGCTGGTCGTGGATCGGCAGCGTGAGCGTGCCGAGGACCTTCGCCATGTGTGCGCGGCGCGCGGGGACGGGGCGCAGGTCGTCGTACCACTTCCGCCGCAGCGTCAGGTCCACGGGATACGGGCCGAAGGTGTGCCGCCAGCCCCGCCCATCGATCACGTTCCACGCGGCCTTGTTCCACTCCATCGCCGCCGGAACGCCGGAGTGCTTGGTGATGTCCTGGATGGCCACCCAGCCGCTGCAGGCGACGCCGCTGCCGGTCCGATCGTCGAGGCACGCGTTGTCGTGCATGATCGAGCCGACGGCGACGCCGATGTTCACGTAGGCCATCTCGGTGCCGTCGGGGAGGTTGAAGTACGCCTCCCAGCGCGGCTGCACCCATTCGAACACCGGCGGGATGGTGCCGGTGCAGCCCGGTCCGAGGCCGCCGAAACACTGCTCGCCCGGGCGCGGATTGCGCCAGCCGAAGAGGCCCTGCGCCTGCTGCAACGTCATCGGCGCGGGGGCGAAGATGCCGTGCTCGCGCTCGCGCTTCGCCGACTGGGCGAGCGTCCGCCACTGCGTGTCGTACGGGACGCCCTGCACCTGCGCCTGGAGCTGGCGCATCAGCTCGTCCTTCGTCGGCGGGCGCAGGAAGATGTGCTGATAGAGCTGCGCCGCGATGGCGATCTCCGTCCAGCGCCGCGTGAGCTCCGCCTCGTCGAAGCCGGAGACGTCGGCCGTCGCGATCCAGAAGGGACGCGCGCGACCCGCGCCCCGCGTCCACCAGCCGACACTGCGCGCCCGCAGCCCGTACACCCGCTCGATCATCTCCGCGCGCGACTCGGCGGGTGCGGCCGCTTCGGCCTCTCCCTCTCCCCCGCCCCCGGCAACCGCCACGATCCCTTCCTCGACGACGACGCTGTCGGAGGTGAACCGCCGACCTGCCACGCCGCTCACGATCGCGGAGACCTGGTAGCGGTAGGTGCGGCCGACCTGCACGTCGCGGTCGACGTACCGTGTGGCCGCGGGGGTCGGCGTGTTCACGCGCCGCCATCCGTCGGGCGGCGCGTGTCGGCCGATGAAGTAGCTCTGCGCCCCGGGCACCGCGGTCCACGTCACCGTGATCTCGGTGGGTCCCGTCTGGCGCGTGGTGACGGTGATCGGCGCCGCCTCGATGTCCTTCGCGCCGGGGATTGGCCGCTGGACCGGCTCCCGCCCCTGTGCGCCGGCGTGACCGGCCGCAACGCCGAATGCGCACACGAATGGAATGGCGACAGCGAAGGACGATACGGCGCGTGCGATGGGGGGCGTCGCGGGCATCACTGGTCTCCTGGGGGAGGGGCCGGGTCGAGGCGGGCGACAAACATAGGGCGGGCGGTGGGGGCGGTCCAGCGGAGGGGGTCTCGGATCCAGAACCCGGCCTCGGTGGGCGCTGGTTATCCGCCTCTGGGGGCACCCCGGATAGGCGTGAGGGCGATTGGCTTGCACTTTTCCGTGGCACGTTGCGCCGCACAACACAGCGGACCGGGGCAGCGCCCACATCGAGGTGTTGCGCGCAACAACCGCCGGAGACCCGTATGCCCCAGATCGCGCTCACCCAGGACCCGACGATCCTCGGCCGAATTCCCGCACCCCTGCCGCGCGCGCGGCAAGCCGACCGCGTTGCCGGCATGCTCCTCGGACTCATGATCGGCGACAGCCTCGGCAACGGATCCGAGAGCTTGAACCCGGCCGAGCGGCACCAACGCTTCGGCGAGATTCGCGATTACCCGCCCAACCGGCACGCCGGCGACCGCCGTGTCGGCACACCATCCGACGACTCGCAGATGGCGCTCTGGACCCTCGAGTCGCTGCTCGAGAGGGGGCGCCTCGACCCGGACGCGCTCGCGCGCAAGTTCTGCGAGCATCGCATTTATGGGATCGGCGGCACCGTCCGCGATTTCATCACGCGCTATACGGTCGAGCAGAAACCCTGGCATGAGGCCGGGCCCGCCTCTGCAGGGAACGGCGCACTGATGCGCATCGCGCCCATGCTCATCCCCCACGTCGCGGATCCGACACCAACGCTTTGGCAGGACACCCTCACTGCCGCGATGCTCACGCACAACGATCGCGCGTCCACGGCGTCGTGCGTCGCCTTCGTCTCGCTCCTCTGGGACCTGCTCGGCCGCAGCGACCCGCCGGACCCGCACTGGTGGCTCGAGCGATTCCTCGGCGTCTTGCGTCCCCTCGAGGGTGACGACACCGCCTACAGGAGCCGTGTTCCAGGCGACGGATACATCGGTCCACTGTGGCGCCTCCTCGAGGAACGGCTCCCGACTGCGTTCGACCGCGGGCTCGACGCACGCACCGCCGGCAACTCCTGGTACTCCGGCGCGTACCTCCTCGAGACGCTGCCGTCGGCGCTGTACATCCTCATGCGCCACGGCCACGACCCCGAGGAGGCGATCGTGCGCGCCGTGAACGACACGCGCGACAACGACACCATCGCCGCGATCGTCGGCGCCGCGGTCGGGGCGCTGCACGGGCGCGCTGCCCTGCCGCAGCGATGGATCGACGGCCTCCTCGGCCGCACGCGCGCGGACGACGACGGCCACGCCTTTGCCCTCATCGACCAGGCCATCGCGCGGTGGGTGGCATGAACGACGCCGAACGCCTGATCCGCTTCTACGAGGGCACCGGCACCGACCATCGTGGCCGCACACTGGCCGCCATCCACGCGTACGATCGCGACGCGCTCGAGCGGCACCACGACTTCATCCAGTGGCTCTTCCCGCTCCCGGAGCCGAGCCCCGTGAATCCGCACGCGCCGCGCCTGACGTCCGATGCGATCGCCGCCTTCCACTCCCGGCCTGAGCTGCGGCGTGCGCTGCTCGCGTCATTGGACGTGATGCTCGACTTCTATGGCCTCGGATTGCAGCGATCGCACAACGCCACAACCCCTTCCACTGTGGTGCCGCCTGGCGAACAACTGGCCGTGGTCCGCGCACCGCACTGGGCCAACGCCGCGCGTAACTGGCTCACTCCGGGCAACCACAACTTCCTCCGCCTCACTCGCATCATGCGAAGCTGCTCGCTGCTCGGCTTGGGCGACGCGGCACGCGCGCTGCACGCGGCGCTCGAGGAGGTGTATGCGGACGAACCGCGAATCGTCGGGGAGAGGACGATCGGGTTCTGGCGGCGGGCGCCTGGCTGAAAAGCTCAGAGTCGCGCCGCCGGCCGTCACCCGCGGCGAGTGTGACCGGCAGTCCCCCGGGCGTCGTCGATCCTGCACGATGGAGGCTTTCGCGGCGGAGCGCTGGAACCGCAGCTGGGTCGCGGGGCCCTAGCACGCGTAGCCGCCTGCAAATGCCGCGGCTGGACAACGGCGCCCAGGTGCGGACATCATTGTACTGCAATCAGGGTGTCAAACGACCGAGCGGTCACCTCTCCGTTGACGACAGCCCCGGGAGCGACCGACCCCAGGGACGCGATCCTCTGGTACAACGGCGAGGCCAACGTGACCGGTCATCGAACCATGCAGGTAGACGCCCATCGTCATGACAAGGACGCCGGCCGGGCGATCACGCGCCTTTCGGGCGTTCTTGCGACTGTGCTGCTCGCGTCGTGCACCACCTTCGCGTCCGTGCGCCCTGCGCAGGTGCTGCCTGGGAGGTCGGTCGTCATTCAGGCGGCCGCCAGCGCTCCACCAGGAGAGCTGCCGGGATGGATCTGGTCCTTCGATTGTGCGGACGGCTGCAACCGCAGCGTTCCCGGACTGGAGATCGGTTACGCACACGGTGTGTCCGATTCCACACACGCGTGGTATGTCGAGGGCGGGATCGCGTTGCCGGTGACGCCGTACATCGAGGCATACAGGCAGGTCGGTGACCGCTCGCGCCCCCGGGGAATCGGTGCCCGAGTCGGCGTGCCCACGGCGGGCTGGGGAGAGTACCGCGTCTTCTACCGGACCGATCCCCGACCCCACCTCACCGCCAATTCGCATCTGGTGGTCGCGTCGGGCCGTTCACCGAACCGCGAGAACTCAGCCACCTTCATGGCGTTGATTCAGAGCGTCGGCCTGATGCGCAAGGGGGCGACGTCGGGATTCATCCCGGCGTTCTCTTTCGGGATCACCCGAACGACGCGCAACCGATACGGCGAGCAGGAGACAGCGGCCGGTCTGCTGGCCGTATTGTCGCTGACTGGCCGGCTGCGTTAGGAGCCTCGCAGCCACGACCTGACCACCGGGTGCGCTGAAGGTGCAGACGGCATCGGTGCGTGACCGATGAGTTCCTCCCCCGTGTGCCGTCCAACCGTATGGAACCTCCACCGCGGCCACAACGGAGCATCGCAATGTCGAAGGTCGTCGCAATCATGTCCATGTCGCTCGACGGCTACGTCGCCGATCCCGACGATGGCGTGGCCGAAGTGTTCGACTGGTACTTCAGGTCGGGCGACGTCGAATTCCACACCGGAGGATCGGATCCCATGACGTTCAGGGTGTCCGAGCCCAGCGCGGGACACCTTCGCGGGCTCTGGTCCGAGCTTGGTGCCGTGCTCACCGGTCGTCGCACCTTCGAGGTCGCACGCGGCTGGGGCGGGAATCACGCGTGGGGTCCGGCGTTCGTGATCACCCATCACGTCCCGGACGGCTGGCCGCGACCCGATTCGACGGTCCACTTCGTGACCGACGGCATCGAGAGCGCCGTGAACCAGGCCAAAGCTGCCGCCGGCGGGAAGTCCGTGGGGGTGCACGGCGCGGATACCATCCAGCAGCTCCTGAATGCCGGCCTCCTCGACGAGATCCACATCGACCTCGCGGCGGTTCTGCTTGGATCCGGAGTTCGACTCTTCGACCACCTCGCCGGCACGCCGAAGGTGCTCGGCAACCCGACGGTGGTACCGGGCGTCGGCGTCACGCACCTGCGCTATCCTGTGCGCAGGGGGTAAGCGGCGCCCCGCGCGCGGAACGCGTGCCCCTTTATCTCCCGCTGGTGACCGCCCTATACCTGCGGTAGCCACCTGGCTGGCACCCCCGAGCGAAGGCGCAAATAAGACCCGGCCGGACACGTTGTTGACGTGCCGACCGGGCCGGGAACTGCGTGCGTTTCAGAAGTGGCGGGACGCGATACCTATAGGGTCCGGGTCGCGACAGGTCTCGTGTCCACCTCGCGACATCTGTCGGTTTGCGCGGCCTTTCGTAATTCAGATCATGCGCTTTCGTAGTTCGTCGAAGCGGTGTGGTCGCCGGCTTTCGTAATGCCGGTGAGCGCGGCGCGGTGGGGTTCGGCGAGATCCCGAACGCGACGGCGATCGAGCTGCGAGCTGCGAGCTCACGGCAAGTGCAGTTCGCTCGCAGCTCGTAGCTTTCAGCGTAGCAATCCCCGCAGCTCCCCCAACATCGTGCCGGGGCTCGACACGTGCATGTCGTGGATCGCCTCCGCCCCGGTGAAGACATGGTACGCGCGGCTCGTCGCATCGCCCGTCAGGTGCGCGTACACCGCGGCCACCTCCGACGGCGGAATGAGCAGGTCGTGCTCGAACGCCGCCACCGAAAGCAGCGTCCCGTTCGCGAGCGCGAATGCCCCTGCCCTGGCCGACGGCCGCTGATTGAACGGCGGCGCGCCGACGAGCTGCAGGCTGCTGTACAAGGGCTCCGGCGCCACCCAGCCCGACGCGGCGATGTCGCTCACCGACGGCGTCGTCGGCGAGGGCACACCGCCCGGCGTGGTGAAGAACAGCGACGGCCAGGCTGCGGCCGGCACGGATACGTGCGGGCCGAGCACCGGGTCGTCCATCACGAGAAAGCCCTGGAGGACGCCCGCGGCCGCGCCGCTCTCGGCGAACGACCACGTGGCCTCGCGTGACGGCACCGGCGCCAGCAGCGTCGCGGCGACGACGCCGTGCGACGCGCGGAAGCTGGTCCCCGCCGCGAGCAGCCGCTCCTGCGCCATCTGCGCGACGAGCGCGCCCTGGCTGTGCGCGAGCAGCGTCCGCGATGTGATGCCTTGCGCCGCCAGCTGGTCCATCGCGCCGAGCAGCGCGGCGGCATAGTCGTCGAGCGTCAGGATGCCGAAGGGGATCGCGTCCGGAAGACCGCTCCGTCCATGCCCCGGAAGGTCCAGCGCGACCACGCGGCACACCACGCGCGGATTCGCGTCGAACAATGCTTCCGCCAGCGGCTTCCACGTGGCGGCCGTGTGGGTGAAGCCGCTGACGGCGATCACCGTCCCGTCGGTGCCGCACGACGGTCCGCCCCGCTCGTCTGCAAAGACACTCGCGACGAGGGTCGCCGTTCCGCCGGATGGCAACGCGATCCCCGGCAGGCTCACCTCGCGATCGAGTGACGCCGCGGCGAAGCTCGCGGCTTCGGCCGACCCGTCCTGTGGCGCGATCGGCGAGGGGGATTCGGTGCACGCCGCCAGGAGGGCGAGTGATGCCGACATCACTGCGTGCACGTGCCTGGTCATCCTGCGCTTGGGGAGGGGCATGAGACGCTCCGCGAGCCCGTGGGCTCGACGCTCGGGTGATGGAGTCCAGTCCATGGCCAACTGTGGGCGACGAGAATGCGGGTCCCGGGCGCTGCGCGCAAGCGTCACCTACCCGGCGGCGATCATCGCCGTCAGG
>DASTYL010000214.1:0-8768 GCA_035764975.1 Gemmatimonadaceae bacterium
GGACGCCCTGCACAACCTGCTCGACGGGCTGGCCGTGGCGGCGGCGTTCATCGCGGACGTCCGACTCGGCATCGGGGCGTGGCTCGCGGTCGCCGCCCACGAGGTACCGCAGGAGCTGGGGGAGTTCGCCGTCCTCGTGCACGGCGGGTGGAGCCCGAAGCGGGCGCTCCTCTTCAACGTGCTCTCGGCGTCATCGTTCCTCATTGGCGGGCTGGTTGCACACTCGGTCTCCGCCCGGATCGACGTCACCCTCCTGCTCCCCTTTTCCGCAGGCGGCTTCGTGTACGTGGCGGCGTCGGACCTGGTGCCCGAGGTGAAACGCACCCACGGCGTGCGCGCGAACGCGTTCCACCTGGGCGCGTTCATGACGGGGATCGCGCTGCTCTACGTGCTGCGCGCGGCATTCGAGGGCTGAGCCGACGGTTTCGCCCGCGGCGTTCGGCGCGGCGCGGTGCCGTCCTCATGGGAGGCTGCCCGACAGTTCCACCGACTTGCCTGACTGTCCTCGAAGGCGCACCGCGCATGATGGGGAGGTTCCGCCCGCGAAAACCCCACCATCAACCGCCGATGCCGGTGAGACAGAACCCCGCCCTCGCGCGATCGAGACTCGTGATGGGAGCCCTCGCGCTCGCAGGTTGCCAGGCCGGGCAGGCCAACGACGCGACGACGACCCAGCGCGCGCCGGATTCCCTGTCGGTGCTCACCCTGCCCGCGCCGCGGCGGGACGGCACCGTGTCGCTGGAAGCAGCGCTGCGGCGCCGACGGTCGGTTCGCTCGTTCACGGACGCCCCCTTGACGGCCGTGGAGATCGGCCAGCTGCTCTGGGCCGCACAGGGAATGACGGATCCGCGCGGCTCGCGGACGGCGCCCTCGGCCGGCGCGCTCTATCCGCTCGAGTGCTACGTCGCGACGCCGGACGCGCTGCTGCATTACACGCCGAACGTCCACCGGCTCGTCGCACATGTTCCGGGAGACCAGCGCAGCGCGCTGGCGGCAGCCGCGTACGGGCAATCGGCCGTCGCCGATGCGGCCGTCGTCATCGTGATCACCGCCGTCTACGCCAGGACGGCCGAGAAGTACGGCGAGGAGCGTGCGTTCCGCTACGCGGCGATGGAGGCAGGGCACGCCGCGCAGAACGTGCTGCTGCAGGCGGTGGCACTGGGACTGGGTGCAGTCCCCGTCGGCGCATTCGACGACGCGCAGGTCGCGCAGCTGCTGCGGCTCGACATGGGTGAGGCGCCCTTGTACCTGATTCCGGTCGGGCACCCGGACGGGTGATTCACTCCCCGAAGAACTCGTGAATGCACACCGTGATGATCCCGGACAGGCGGTCGCGCATGCCCACGTGATCCGCCGCGCGGCGCACCTCCGGCAGCGCGCCCCAGCTCTCCTTCACGATCGTGATGAGCTGCTCCGGACGCAGCCCGGCCGCGCGCGACGCGCGCGCGAGCTCCGCGATCTCCGTGCGGAGGTGCGCGATCGCCGAGCCGTCACCATCCCAGAGCGCGGCCTTCCGGAGCACCTCGAGACATGTTTCGACCGTCGCCAGTCCGGAGCGCTCGGAGGTGGGGTCCTCCATCGCGATCATGTGCACCCCGGCACGGGGCCACCCGGTGTCCTGCATTCGCTCGCCTCCGTCGGCCAGACGATTTCCCGGGCTCCGCATCTGCTGCGTTCCCACGTGGCCCGCCGCGCCGATGGCCCGGCGCCGGCTCACACTCCTGATGCAACCTGCGCCAAGGGGCCGCCGGCCGAAATTGGGAATGTGCGTTGCCGTACCGTGGAAAAAACCATCGGTCCTCGGGGAATTCCCTGAGCGACCACGTACCGGCTTCGGGAAAGCCCGGGTCGGCGGCTAAACGCCGCCGGCTACGGGTTGAGCCAGTTCTGCTGGATCGCGAAGCGCACGAGGGCCGCGCGGGAGCGGAATCCGAGCTTGGCCATCGCATTGGCCTTGTGGGTCTCGACGGTCTTGACGCTGAGCTCCAGCGCGGCCGCGATCTCCTTGTTGGTGTACCCGAGCGCGACGTAGCGGATGACTTCGCGCTCGCGGGCGGAGAGGTCGGCGGGCAGCTCCGATTCCGCGGAGCGGGATCCGGCGCGGCTTTCGGTCAGGAGATCGCCGGCGAGCGAGGGATCCACGTAGCTGCCGCCGCTTGCGACCGTGCGGATGGCCTGGACCAGCTCCGCCGATGCCGTGCGCTTGAGGACGTATGCGGCGACTCCCGCGCGCAGCATCTGGGTGACGTAGCCCCGCTCTTCGTGCATGGTCAGCGCGACCACGCGGACGCCGGGGCAGTCGTGGGCCAGCCGAAGGGCGGCCTCCAGCCCCGCGGTTCCCGGCATCGAGAGATCGAGCACCAGGACGTCCGGCGCGAGATCGCGCGCGCGCTGCCAGGCTTCCTCGCCGTTGGCCGCCTCCCCCACCACCGTGAGGTCGGCGTGGGACTCGATCAGCGTGCGCAGGCCGTCGCGCACGATCGCATGGTCATCCGCGATGACGACCCTGATGGGGCTGCCCGCGGAGCGCTGGGGTGCGGAGGGGGTGAGCACGGTCAACATCTACATGATCGGAAGCCACGGCGCCACCGACTGTTCCCCGGACGACGGGGAGTCCCCTCCGCTCAGGCTCGGCGGTGCGATCGCGGCGCCGGCGGCGATGGCGACGCCGCGATCGCCGCGATCGTCTCGTACCACGCGGTGCCCGGCGTCAGCCGCGCGAGGTAGCCCGACAGGCGAGCCCGGGCCGGCTCCCCTCTGAAGCTGACGGCGCTCCGCACGCGTTCCGCCACCCGGTCGTCGCCGCAATACGGTGCAAGGGGGGCGCGCTCCGGCGTATGCAGGATGGCCTGCGTCGCGACGTCGACGAGCGCCTCGTCCACGGCGCGCAGCCGGGCGAAGACCTCGGGCGGCTGGGCCGCCAGCCATCGGGCGATCACCTCCCGATGCACGGGCTCGTTGCGCACCCGCTGGACGAGGGCATCGCGAAGGTCCACCCAGTTGCGGTCGAGGAACCACGACGGGACGGCCGGCTGCGTCGTGCCGGCGAGGACCGCGGCGACGAACGCATGCATGCGGGGGCGAATGCGGCGCGCGCGTTCGGCGAAGAGCCGCTCCGCGAGCGCCTGGCGCCGCGGCACAGGGGAGAGGTCCGCGTCCACCGGGAACGGAGGTTTCGCCCGGCCATCCGCGTTCGCCTCGCTGATCGCGGCCACCGCGCTGGCGGCCAGCGCCGGCGGGAGCGTCCTGCTGGCGTTCAGGAGCACCGCGAGGAGCGCATCGCGCGGGGGAGCCGCCTCGTCGTGCCGGGCGGCATAAGCCACCATCGCGCGCACATCGGCGTCCGTCGGCGTCCCCTCCATGTGCTCGAGCGCCTCGAGGCCGAGCTCGGTCGCGGCTTCCCGGCCGATGGTGAGGGGGATCCGTTCAGGGTTGGCGAGGACGTCGGCGAGGCGGGGTCTGGACATCGGGTGTGGAGTGGAGTGCGCGCGAACGATGGAAGAGAGGCGCACAGGGCGGGCCAGCCGTCGCGCCGGACCGGCGCCGCTTCCCTGCGCGATGCGAGCAGGGTACGCTCCCTTTCGTCCGCGCGCTGTGATACGCCACCCTATTCCTGTGATCGATGACCGCTCTCTACCACGCCCATTCCGGGCTTCGCTATCTCGTGCTCCTCGCGGGCGTCGCCGCCCTGCTCGTCCTCGCGTACGGGGTGATCGCGCGCAAGCCGGTTGGTGCCGGGCGGGGATTGAGTCTCGCCTTCACGGGGCTGCTCGACGTGCAGATCGTGCTCGGCCTGGTGCTCGTCGCGGGGGGCATGTTCTACGGCGCGCTGATGGGCCATCTCACGATGATGCTGCTCGCCGGCGTCGCGGCGCACGTCGCGTCGGTGCTCGCGCGCCGCGCGGCCGATGAACGCCGCGCCGCCACCCTGCGGCTCGCCGGCGTCGCCCTCGCGCTCCTGCTCATCGTCGGTGGCGTCATGGCGATCGGGCGCAGCCTCGTGGGATCCGCCCCGCCGACCGTCGCTGGCTGATCAGCGCGCAAGGCCGGCCGGCATCTGCTGGCCGGCCTCGCGAGGGCCCGCGGGCGGTCGATCACCCCACGCGGAACATCAGGCGCATCGTCCGTCCCGGCTGCGGCAGGCCGCACTGATCGAAGACCGCGGCGTCGGCGACGTTGTCGAGGGCGAATACCGCGCGGATCGCGCTCCCCCAGCGGCGCACGGGCCAGCTCCGGTCCAGCGCGAGATTCGACGTCGTCTGCGCGCCCAGGCGCACCTCGCCCCCCACGTCCGGATGGACGCAGTACTGGGGGCCGGTGTAGCGCGCACCGACCGATCCGCGCACGGCAGCGATCAGCGGTGCCGCCAGCTCGAGCGTCCCGCGCACTTCCGGCTGGTGCTCCGGACGTCGTTCCGCACCGGCGGAATCATCGTGCACCCGTACGCGCTGGGCGAGCAGGTCGCCCGTGAGCGCCACCGCGTGCAGCGGGTCGGCCGCGGACTGCCACTGCCAGAACAGCTCGAGCCCCGTGCTCCGGATCTCGTCCCGGTTCACCCGGATGAACCGGCGCGTGCCCGGCACCGTCGTGCGCACCACGGCGTCCCGCAGCTGGTGGTGGAAGCCCACCGCCTGCACGGCGACACCGCCCGCGCCATTCGCGCCGAGCGTGATCCCGGCTTCGGCGCCCGTGAGCTGCTCCGGCCGCAGGCCGGGATTGGGTTGAAAGCGATCGAGCGCGCCGGAGTAGAGCTCCCGGAGCGCGGGGAACCGCGCGCGGCGGCTCACGCTCGCATGGAGCCGGGCTGCCGAGCCGGCGCGCACGCTCGCGCCGCCGCGCCATCCGACGGCATGCATCGGCGCCTGCGCCTCCTTGCCACCCGTCTCAGGAGTGCGTGCCGCGTCGTAGACGACCCCGCCGCCGATGGAGGCGCGGGCGTGCACCGGCCACTCGGCCTCGGCGCCGGTGCTCCACAGCTGCTGCCGGTAGTCGTTGGGCGCTGCATCGCCCAGCGTCTCGCGGTAGGTGATATCCGCCGCGGTGACTGCCACGCGCACCTCGCCACCGCCGACGACCGTGTGACGCCCGGCCAACCGCCCCGTCGCGGTGCGCTCGTCGCCGAGCTCCCGCGCGTCCACCTGCGAGTAGCTGCGGTCGGTGAAGCTTTCGATTTCCTGGGAGCCCGCCTGGACGCCACCGGTTAGATCCACCGTCCCGAGGCCGAATGGCGTGGCGGCGAGGCCGGAGCCCGCCGTGATCGAGGCGAGCACCCGTGACTGATGGGGATATCGCCAGAGGCGTGGCTCGGCGACATGCAGCTCCGGTGGAACGCCGCGCTGCGCGCGATATCCGGACGCGGTGACGCCGAGGTGGCGTCCCGTGCTGCTCTGCCAGCGCACGGACGCGAAGCCATCGGCATGCCGGAGCGCGGAATTCGTGCGGAGACCATCGTCTGCGCTGGTGTCGCCTGCCGCGTGGGGCACCGGAAATCCTGCACGCCACCGATAGCCGCCGCCTGTGCGCACCACGAGCGAGCCCCCGCCGAGTGACAACGGGACCGCGGTGCCGGCGGAGAGGGCGTGCCCGCCGTACTGGTCCAGCCCCGCCGCCCCCCAGCTGCGGCGCTGCGGCGCACCACTCGAGGCACTCCCGCCCATGCCCAGCTCCACGATTCCGCCCAGCACGTTCGGGCCGTGAAGCACCGAGGACAGCCCCCGCACGACGAGGATGGTCCCGACCCCCGAGAGCGGAACGAGCGACGGGTCGGCCCGATGATCCCACCCGAGCGTCAGCGGCATGCCATCGACGAGCACCGCCGCCTGGCGGGAGTCGGAGCCGCGGACCGACAGCTCCATCTCGCCGCGCGAGTTCTGGCGCACGAGGACGAACGGGGTCTCGCGCAGCGCCTCGTGGAGCAGCGGCGCCGCGGACGCCTTCAGTGAGTCAGGGCTGACGACGAGTGCGCCGGCGCCGCCGACGGTCACGGGAACCCGTGGTGCCGTCACGACGACGCGCTCGAGCTGCCGTGTCGAATCCGAGCGCGTCGAGTCACGCGGTTCCTGCGCACCCAGCACCGCCGGGGCGCACGCAATCGCGACACAGGTCGCGAGGCCCGCGGTCGCGGGCACGGATCGACCGGAGGCAGGCCGGATCGACGTAAAACGCTTCATCATCATGGCATGAACGACGAGGATGCCCCGCGCAGGAGCGCGATGGGTCGTGACCGCCATTGCGAACGGCTCGTCCGCTTGCAGCCGCGGGCGATGCGGAAGGCTCCGCGGCAGACGGTCCATCGTGGCAGGCGTTGTACCCACCCTCATTCCATTACGATGCCGCTGCACTATCCGCTGGATCTCCGTTTCAAGCTGCTCGCGATCGCGTCCCAGATCGAGGTGCGCGACGCGTCCGACAAGGTGCTGCTGTACGTCAAGCAGAAGGCCTTCAAGTTAAAGGAAGCGGTCACGGTCTACAGCGACCGGACGATGGGCACCGCGCTGTACCGCATCGACGCCGATCGCATGATCGACTGGTCGGCGCAATACGCCATCACGCAGTCCGACGGACGCCTCCTGGGCACGATCCGCCGCAAGGGAATGCGCTCGCTCTGGCGGGCGCGCTACGAGATCACCGGCACGAACGGCGCGCTGCTGTACAGCGTGCAGGAGGCGAGCGCCCTGATCCGCATCCTCGATGGCGTGCTCGGTGAGCTGCCGGTCGTCAACCTGCTGACCGGCTATCTCTTCCACCCGTCGTACGTCGTGGTGCCCGCGTCCGGCGCCGCGCCGGTGATGCGGGCGACGAAGCAGCCGGCGCTCTTCGAAGGCAGGTTCCGCGTGGAGCGACTCGGCGACATCGACGGCGAACACGAGGAGCTCGTGCTGCTCGGCATCCTCATGATGCTGCTCCTGGAGCGCGTGCGCGGGTGAGTGGCATGTGAGCGACATCACGGCCGACGCCGCTGGAACGCGGGCCGTGCTCTTGCATATTATTGTCACGTCCGGCTGAGCTGCCGGACGCGTAGATCCACAGCCGAACGTGCGCCGTGAGGCGCACGACGGGGGACCCGGGCACGTCGGGGTGCATCTGGCCATGCCAGAGGGAGACTTCCTGCTCCTAACCCGTCAGCTAACCCCGCAGGCACACACGGAAGGGTGGCAGGATGATCGGACGCTCCATGCATCGGCCTGTGTGCGCACAGGCGTCGGCGCCACCGTCGCGCCAGGGTGAGCACCGCGAGAGGACTCGCGGACGCTCGCGCTGGCGCGACTGCGTTGCGTCCGGGCATGGCCCGTCGCGTCATCCTGACCCTCTGCCCCGGCGATCTATCGACCCGCACCACCACCGCCGCATCGGAGGAGCAGCACGATGAAGAATTCCCCCACGCACGCCTCGCCCGTCCTTGGCCTCGTCACCGACGATGCGGAGCTGCCGGACGCCGTGATCGGCTATCTCAACCGCCTGCGTCGCCTGCCCGTCGGCGACTGGGCCGCCGCCGCGCGCAGGGCGGTAGCGGATGGCAACGCCGCTACGGCCGAGGCGACGCTGCGTCGCGTCGTCGGACGCATGCCGGGCCTGGCCGCGCAGACGCAGCGACGCGTGCAGAACTTCGTCGAGGTCGCCGGCTCGTGCCTCCCGGAGTCCGACGCGGCCGCGATGCTGCACGTGGCACTCGGCGCCGCCCTGGCGCTGGCGACCCGCTCGCTCCTCGGCGATGAGGCGTTCACGACCCTGTACGCGCCCTTCGCAACGCTCATCCCGCCCGAGGATCTCCACGGGCACCTGCGGCCGATGGACTCGGATGCGTGGGGGCAGTCGCCGGCGCCGCTGGCCCAGACGGCCTGACCGCGGTTACTCGCCCGCGCGCATCCGGAACACGTAGCTCACCTTCACGAAGAACGCGTCGTTCACCCGCCGGAGGTCGCGAATGGCCAGCGCCTCCGGCTCGGCGAGCGTGTTCCCGTAGCCGGCGAAGAACACCGCACCCGGTGAGGGCCGGAACGAGAAGAGCCAGTCGGTCCGCAGCGTGTTCGACGTGCGGGCGGAGGACGGCGTCAGCGCCTCGGGCGACTGCCCCAGCAGGAGGATCTCGCCGGTGCGCGGATCGCGCAGCGCCGCTCGCTCGGACGACTCGTACTGTGACACGACGCGCACGAAGACCGGCCGCGCGATCTGATACTCGATCTTCAGCCGCGGGATGCGCGTCGCGAGTGTCCGCTCGCCATCGCGCCGGCGGGTGAGCGTCGTGGCCGCGTAGGTCGCCTGCGCGCGCAGCCGATCGCTCGGCCGGAGCGTGAGGGACGCCGTGTAGTTCCTCCGCCGGACCCGCGACGTCTCGAGGAAATCCACGTCGCTGCCGTCGCTCGCGCCCGCCGACGCGGCGAATCGCGGATACTGCGGCGTACTCACGGTGAACCCGGCGAGCCGGGTCGTGATGCGATCCGACGGCATGAACGGCACAGGGTCCGCGCCGCTTCCCGCCGGGGACCACACGCCGCGATAGTCGGCGGGATCGAAGGCGTACGTACCGATCGACGGATTCACCTGCACCGACCAGCCGCCGCGCAGCGTGAACTGGTTGTTCGCGGCGTAGCGGTCCTCCAGAAGACTCCGGCCGGCGAAGAAATCGTCGTAGCGCCAGATCGCGCCGGTCTGCACGAACACGTTGTAGCGCTCGAGCAGCGCGTCCTTGCGCCCGTAGTACGTGAAGCGGTTGGCGAAGCTCGGCTCCACGAAGCCGTTGCGCGGTACGAAGCCGTTGTCCGTCTCGA
>DASTYL010000215.1:0-15384 GCA_035764975.1 Gemmatimonadaceae bacterium
GCGACGTCGGCGAAGGTCACCTTGGGCGTGTCGCCCGTGAGGAGCTTCGCCTTCGACTTGCCGAACGAGAACGCCTTGGCGCCCCCCGCCTGCATCTGCTTGAACAGGAAGAGGTAGAACCCGATGATCAGCAGCCAGGGCAGGAATGCGACGATGAAGCCCGTAATGGACTGCCGCTGCGGCTGCCCCTCGATGCGGACTCCCTTCTCGACCATGAGGTTCTGGTCGGCCTCGGAGAGCGTCTGCCCGGGCACGAGCACCTTGAACCGCCGCACCTCGGCGTTGTTGCTGGTGATCGGCGCCTTCAGCTCACCGACGATCTCGGTGCCGCCGTGGACGATGACGGACTTCACGTTGTCCCGCGCCAGCTCGGTGCGGAACTGCGTGTAGTCGAGCTTCTTGGCCGCTTCCTCGCGTGCACCCGACATCTGGATCAGGAACACGGGGATCAGCACGATCAGGATCCAGAAGGTGATCGTCTTCGAGACGCGTCCCCAGCTGAATTCCTTCTTGGTGTTCTTCGGCTCTTTCTGCGGAGGCATTTACTGCAGGCTCGCGATGTAAGGCAGATGCCGGAAGTTCTCGGCGTGGTCCAGTCCGTAACCCACGAGGAATTCCTCCGGCGCGTCAAAGCCCACGAACTTCGTCGGGTACGTGAGCTCCGTGGCAATGTGCTTGTGGAGCAGTGCGCAGATCTCGAGAGAACGCGGATTCCGTGCCTGCAACAGCTGAACGAGCTTGTTCAGGGTGCGGCCGGAGTCCACGATGTCCTCGCACAGCAGGATGTGCTTTCCTTCCAGCACGGTCTCCGGATCATAGACCAGCCGGACGTTCCCGCTCGAGACCATCGCGTCGCCGTAACTGGCCGCGACGAGGAAATCGACCTGGAGCGGGCGATGGATCTCGCGGACGAGATCGCTGAGAAAGATGAAGCTGCCCTTGAGCAGGCCCAGGACGAGGAGCTCGCCATCCGGGTAGGCGGCGGTGATCTCCTCACCGAGCTCTCGCACGCGGGCGGCGATGACGTCGGCCGAATAGGTGATGCGCCTGACTGCCCGCCCTTCGAGGCGCGGGTCATCCGTTGCTTGGCTCACAGCGGAAGCATACTCCCGGTCTACCGGACCGCGCGGTCGCCGCACGCGCGCGGCTCACTCCAGGAATCCAGACGATCGCCTCCCCTGCCACCACGACCGGCCACCCCGCCCGATCGGCGGCGGGGATGCCGGCCTCGACCAGCAACCGTTTAACCCGCACCGTGGCGTCGCCCACCGGCATCCGGTCGGCGGCGGCCCACGCCCGCACCATCAGGGGCCGCCCGGCCGGCACCACCGCCCCCCAGGGATCGTCCGTCGCGACCGTGCCGCCCGACCGGAAGATCCACCTGCCCCACGTCGCGGAGCCGGTGAGTGGCAGGGGCGACGGACCGGGAGCCGGCTGCGGGACCCGCCGGAGCGCGAACGCCACCGGCGTCCGCTCGACCAGCCAGCCCCCCGACAGCGGCATCACCGCCCCCGCACCGCCCCCTTTTGTAAACTCGGCGAGACGCCGTGTTCCTCTGCGATCGAGCGCGAGCCCGACCCGCGCGGCGATGGACGGCCAGAGGACCGCGAGCGACGCTGCATCATACCCAACCAGCGAGGACGCAGCAACGACGAGGCCGCCGCCCGTGGCCGCGACGGACGGGCAGCATGCCTCCGCGATCGCGTCCATCTCGCGTCGCCAGGCAGCCGCACGCCCCGACAGCGCGAGCAGCTCGCCTCGCAGCCCCGGCCGTACGCGCTCCATCGCCGGGACGAGATCACGCCGCACGCGATTCCGGAGAAAGCGCATGTCGGTGTTGCTCGGATCGTCCACCCATTCCAGCCCCCGCGCTGCCGCGTACGCCTCGAGCGCGGCCCGCGACAGGTGGATGAAGGGCCGCAGGACGTCGGAGGGAGCCTGGAGTCCCGCGAGGCCGCGCGCACCCGCGCCGCGGAGGGCGCGCATCACGACCGTCTCCACCTGGTCGTCTTCGGTATGCGCCGTGACGATCCTGGCACCGCTCGGCGCGGCGGTCTCTCGCAGAAAGCGCCACCGCACGGCGCGCCACGCCGCCTCGGCGGGCGGCAGCGGGTGCCCGCCCCCCGACACCGCTGCGATCCCCCGCGCAGCCGCCGTGCGGAGCACGAGCGCCACGGCGCGCCGGGCCGCCTCCCCCGTGCCATGGTCGAACGTCGCGACGGTGAGCCGGTGCGCCGGCACTGCTCCCGCGACCGCGTCGAGCAGCGCCATCGAGTCGAGGCCTCCGGACACGGCCAGCACGAGCGGATCCAGCCCGGCGGCGAGCGGCTGGACGGCAGCCTCGATGGAGGGAGCGGGCATACCGAATTCTAAGGCGCTCCCACCCCACCGGTGATATGAGGGCACTCCGCCAGGGGCGCGCGGCCGCCGCTTCCTGTCGCTTCCCGGCGGTGCTAAGATTGTCGAGCACTCCACCACTGTTCAGGAGCACACCCTTGGAAACTCACGGGCCGTTGGGCGTGATCTGGGTCGGTATCGGCCTGATCTGCTTCTATATCGCATTGATCTGGCTGAACTCCCTGCTCGGGGTGTTCCTCACTCCGCTGTTCCTGATCCCCGCGACGTGGCTTCAGGACCGGATGGGGCGGAAGAAGCGCGGCGGCGACGACAAGTAGGTCGCCATCGCGGACCCGGCCGAGCCAATCGGCCGGGATGCCGTAGCCAATGGAATGCACGATGAAAGGCGGAGCCACGGCGGCTCCGCCTTTGTCGTTGCCGCTCGTCGCGCGCCGCTGCCGCTCGTAAGTTGCCCGCATGCCCGCGTCCGTGCGTCCCCTCGCGATCGCCCTTCTCCTCGGCCTGGCTGCACGAGCGCCGGCGCAGTTCGTCGCACGGCCGACCCTCGACTGGCGGACGACCGAAACCGACCACTTCTCCGTGCACTACCCCGCGGAATACCGGGCGTGGGGCCGCGCCGTCGCCGGGCGTCTCGATTCCGCGCGGAGCGCCGTCGGCGGGCTCGTGGGATTCGTACCCGACGCGCGGGTGCAGGTGCTCGTGGACGATCCGGTGAACGCCCCCAATGGCTTCGCGGTGCCGTTCCTGGACCGGCCCACGATGGTGTTCTTCCCGGTGCCGCCGACGCCGCGGCAGTTCATCGGCAACTCGCGCGACTGGGGCGAGATGCTGGCGGTGCACGAGTTCGCGCACCTCGCCCACCTCACGCGGCCTTCGCGCGCCCCGTTCGACGTCGGCCGCATTCTGCCGGTTCCCGTGAGCCCCATCCTGCGCCGTGTGCCACGCTGGGTGACGGAGGGATTCGCGACGTATGTCGAAGGGCGCGTCACCGGCAGCGGGCGGCCGTACAACGCCCAGCGCGCGGCGGTGCTGCGGCAGTGGGCCCTCGACGGGCGCCTGCCGACGTATCAGCAGATGAACGGATGGAACGCCTACCACGGCGGCGCGTTCGCGTACCTCATGGGGTCCGCCTATCTCGAGTGGCTCGGCGCGCGTGAGGGAGACAGCACCATCGCCCATCTGTGGCGGCGCATGACGGCCCGCACCTCGCGGAGCTTTCCGCGGGCGTTCACCGGCGTCTACGGACGCGGTCCCGACGAGCTGTATGGGCGGTTCACCGCCGAGCTGACGGGCGATGCGCTCGCCGTCGAGCGCGTGATCGATTCTCTCGGCGGCGTCGTGCAGGGGGAGCTCGTGCAGCGACTCGCGTGGGAGACGGGCGACCCGGCGCTGAGCCCCGACGGCGCACGCATCGCGACGGTCCTGCGATCCGCCACGCGACCGGGGCGCGTCGTCGTCTGGCGCACCGGGCCGGACTCGGTGCCATCGCACGCGGTGGCCGCGCGGGACTCCGCGCGGGCGCGGGCGCGGAGGCGCGATCCCCTCGACGTGCCGGACCGCCAGTTCTTTCCGCCTCGCAAGCGCCCGGTCGCGGTACTCGAGCCGCGCGACGGCCGTGCGTTCGATGCGCCGCGGTTCATGCCGGACGGCAAGCGGCTGCTCGTGTCGCACGCAGAGCCGATCGGAGGCGGCGCCTTCCGGCCCGACCTCTATTTGTGGGACATCGAGCGGGATGCGACGCGCCGCGTGACGCGCGGCGCGGCGGTCCGGCAGGCCGATCCTGCACCCGACGGGCGCACGGCGGCCGCGGTGCAGTGCCTGCGGGGCTGGTGTGACCTGGTCCGCGTCGATCTCGCGGATGGACGCGTGGCGATGCTTCGCGAGGGAAGCCCGTCGGTGTCGTACTACCGCCCGCGCCACTCACCCGACGGGACGCACATCGCGGTCGCGGAACAGCGGGACGACCGGTGGGGCATCGTGATCGTGGACGCCCGCACTCCGTCGCGCGCTGCCGACGCCCTGCCGCGCGACGGCGGGAACCGGTTCGATGCCGCATGGATCGATGACCGGACGCTGGTCGCCGTTTCCGATGCGAGCGGCATCGCCAATCTCGAGCGCATCGATCTCCCGTCGGCCACGGCGCAGCCGATCACGCGCGTCACCGGGGCCGTCTTCGCGCCCGAAGTCCACCCGCGGACGGGGGAGATCTGGTTCCTCTCGCTCCATCCGCGCGGCCTCGACCTGCACCGGATGCAGCCTCCGCTCTCGCCGCTCGCCCTCCCGACGCCGGATCCCGCACTCTTCCCCGTCGTTCCCGCGCGGCCTTCGACACCCGCGCCGCCGCTCCCCATCACGGCGATCCGGCCGGAGGTCCCGTACGGCATCGGTCCACGGCACACCCGATGGTTTCCGGGGTTCACGAGCGATGCGAGCGGCGTCGGCGGGTCTCTGCTGCTCATCAACGCGGATCCGGTCGGGCGGCTCGAGCTCGCGGTCGTCGGCGCGATGAGCGGGTCGAGCGGCTGGCGCGGCGGGCGCGCGTGGGCATCGCTGCATCGGTGGCGCCCGACGTTCACGATGGACGCGTTCGCGGCCAGCGAGCGGCAGTCGCCGATCAACGGTGTCCGTCCACTGCCGATGAACGGCGACGTGGCGGGTGCCGGGGTGCGCTCGGCAGTCACGCTGCACGGCAGCGCATGGCGCGGCGGCGCGGCGCTCGGTGGCGCGGCCATGCGCATGCGCGGCGATGCGGCCGGGGGCGCCCGCACCGCGCGGCGGGTCGGCTGGGCGACGCTCGAGCTCACCGGCTGGCAGCGGCTTCATGGAATCGACGTCACGGCGTCGGCGCAGGCGCTCGGCGACGCGGGGCGGCACGGCGATGCAGACGTGGCCCACCTCACGACGCGCATGACCGCGAGCGTGGACCTGCCATTCGTCCCTCCGATCCGTGCGTCGGTGCTGCACGCGCGCGATGCGAGCGATCCGGCGTCGGCGCCGTTCGAGCGGATCGTGGTCGGCGGCGCGGGGTCGCCCGTCCTCGATGCTTCCCTCCTGCCGCAGCGGATCGCGATGCCGGCGCTGCCGGCGGGCGCGCTCGTCGGGCGGTCGTCCACCGTCGCACGGGTGGACTTGGGGACGGGGGTGCTCGCCCCCTTCCTCTGGACCGCGCGCGTCCCGGGCGATTCATGGGCCGGGTGGCAGCGGCTCGCGGGCGTCGAGGGTCGCGTCGGTATCGACCGCCTGCCGATCGTTCCGCTGCCGCGGGTGGATGTCATCGGCGGCGCCGGCTACTCGATCGACCGGCCGTACAAGGGGCGACTGACCGCGTACCTGACGGTCGGCTACCGGCCCTAGGAGCGATGCGCCCCGGGGGGCGTCACCGGGCGTGACGCCTTCATGGCACCATGGCCGAAACCACCGTCGGACACCATATTACCGCCCGTCCGTCACCAGCACTCACTCGCACGGCCCCGAAATCCGGCAGCGCGTCGTACTCCCACCCATGCCGTGCTGCCGGGTGCTCTCCGCGACGGCCGGAGGGGCCCGCCCCCCATGGAGGAAGGCAATGAAGGTCCACCGTGCCACCTGGCACCTTCTGCTCGGGGCGCTTGCGCTCCCCGCAGCGGCATCAGCGCAGGGATTTGGGCTGAACGAGATCGGATCCTGTGCCATCGCCCGCGGCTTCGCCAACACGAGTGCTCCGTGTCGGGACGCCTCGATGGTCTACTGGAATCCCGCCGCGCTGACGACGCTCGATGGCAGCAATGGACTGGTCGGCGTTTCGATGATCGCCGTGAAGGCCGACTTCACGCAGGACACCACCGGCCGTCTCTACGAGGGTGACGTCCCGGCGGAGTTCCCCCCGCACCTCTTCTGGGGCCGCCATGCGAAGGAGAGCAGGTGGGCGTTCGGCCTTGGCGCCTACGTGCCCTACGGCCTCACCTCGCAGTGGGGTGACGACTTCCCGGGCCGCTTCTCGGCCCTGAAGGCATCCATCCAGACCATCTACGTGCAGCCGACCGTCGCGTACCAGATCACGCCCGCGTGGTCCGTCGGCGTCGGTCCCATCGTCGGCCATTCGTCGCTCGAGCTGAAGCAGGCAGTCGATCTCTCCGAGCAGGCGCTCACGCCGACGCTCACCTTCGGCCAGCTCGGCATCCCGCGCGGCACCGAGTTCGCCCGCCTCTCCGCGACTGGTGACGACTTCGGCTACGGCTTCACCGCCGGCCTGCATGGGCAGGTGAACGCGGACTGGCAGTTCGGCGCGCGCTACCTGTCGAAGGTCGACTTCGAGTACGAGGGCGACGCCGACTTCACGCAGGTGGAGACGGGGCTCGTCTTCCCGACGAACATCCCCGGCACGCCGTTCACGGCCGGGATGCCGATCGACGCGGTCGTCGCCGGGAGCTTCGCCGACGGCGAGGCGCTCGGTCCCCAGACCGTCGGCACGCGTATCACGCATCCCTCGCAGGTGCAGGCCGGGTTCACGTACACCGGCTTCGAGAACACGATGCTGACCGCGGAATACGTGTGGCTCGGCTGGAAGGCGTTCAAGGAGCTGCCGGTGAACCTGTCGGCGGCTGGGGAGCGCGTGCTGATCGAGGACTACAACAACTCGTCGGGCATCCGCCTCGCCGCGGATCACCGTCTCCAGAACGGCTGGGCGCTGCGCCTGGGCACCACCGCTGCCGCGAGCGCGGCGCCGGCGGAGACGGTGACGCCCCTCCTGCCGGAGCAGGACCGCTACACGTTCAACCTCGGTGCGGGCATCCCGCTCACGTCGCGCTTCGCCCTCGACCTCGCGTACGCCTACGTCGGGACGTGGGGCTCGCGCGGGCGCATCCAGGAGCGCGAGTCGCGCGACATCACCGCGGAACAGCTCAACACCGGTTCCTACCGGCTGAAGGCGAACATCCTCTCGCTCAGCCTGTCGGCCACGTACTGACACATGCGTAAAGGAGAATCACGGATGTCTCGTGCAATGTTCGCCCGCCGTGCAGCGGCCCTCGCGATGCTGGGCGTCGCCGCCGCGTGTACGCCCGATGCCGCCGTCAATGTGCCGCCGGCGCACGGCACGATGTTCGAGAGCTATGTCGCCATCGGCAACAGCATCGCCGCCGGCGTGCAGTCGACCGGCATCAACGATTCCACCCAGCGGCAGAGCTATCCCTACCTGATGGCGCAGGCGATGGAGACGCGGTTCGCCGTGCCGTTCATCCCGCGGCCGGGGTGCACGCCGCCGATCGCCAACTGGCAGACGGGTGCGCTCGTCGGCGGCGCGCCGGCCGGCACCTGCACCTTCCGCGACCAGAACTACGTCACGACGGTGCTGAACAACGTCGCGGTGCCGTCGGCGGCATCCACCGAAGTCGTCGCGGCCGTCTCGCCGTACCACAACCTGCTGACGATGCTGATCCTGGGCGGCAAGACCCAGGCGCAGCGCGCCCTCGAGGCGGATCCGACGTTCGTCACGATCCAGCTCGCCGAGAACGACGCGCTGCAGGCAGCGTACACGGGCGTGCTCACGCCGATGGCCGGCGTGTCGCGCGGCCTGACGCCCTTCACGACGTTCAAGACGAACTACGACAGTCTCCTGTCGCAGCTCGAGAACGGGGCGCCGCGTCTCCAGGGAGGCGTGCTGTTCGCGACCTTCCAGACGGGCGCCGCGCCGATCCTCTTCCCGTCGGCCGCCTTCGCGAACCCCACCTTCCGGGCCGGCTTCAGCTTCGCCGCGACCGGCTCGCCGACGACGCTGCAGGTGCTGCCGAACTGCACGAACTCGACGACCCTGGTGTCGTTCGCGATCCTGCCGGAGATCAAGAAGTACATGGCGACCAGCGGCGCATCGGGGCACCCGCCGGTGATCTCGTGCGAGAAGGGGCAGTTCCCTGCCTCGGCGCTCGTCGGGGAGATCTTCATCCTCGACGCGACGGAGCAGGCGACGCTGACGGCCGCCGTGGATGAGTACAACGACTACATCGAAGCGCAGGCGGCCGCGATGAACTTCGCGTACTACGATGCGAACCCGATCCTGCTCGGCCAGAAGGGTGCGGGCGGCTGCATCAAGCCCTTCCCGGACCTCGCGGCGTCGGGGACGACGTCGCCCTTCGGCAGCTGCATGTCGTTCGACGGGCTGCATCCGAGCCGGGCCGGCCAGGTCCTGATCGCGAACGGTGCCATCGACGCGATCAACGCGAAGTACGGCACGAGCCTGCCCCACGTGAACTGACGCGGGTACGGTGGATCGACGGTGGTACGGAGCGGGGCGCCCAGTCGGGCGCCCCGTTTTTTTGTTCCCGCAGAGCCCCTTCGTGGCCTTCGTGCCCCTCGTGCTCGAGTGGTTTTCCTGAAAGAGTGGGCGGAGGATTTCCACGGAAACGGCCTGATGACGAATACCGGCGGGTGAGCGCGTCTCACCGGGCTCTTTTCTTTCACCGCCGTGCGAAAGGTCAGGCACCCGTATCCCGGAATTCCCAGAACAACCTTTTGGAACCGCGGAGAACGCGGAGAACGCGGAGGAACTGCAGCGGCTTTGCTCCGCGTTCTCCGCGGTGACCCCTGAACACGCTTCATGAAAGCATCCGATCGCCGGTGCGCCCCCACGTGGAACGTCCTCGAGTGGCTCCAGAAAAGAGCGGGCGGAGGATCTGCACGGAAACGGCGGGATCGCACTTGCTCACGAACGCGAGTGAACCACCGAGCATACATCCAGTCCTGAGACGAAGCGGTTCTTCAGGGAACGCCGGGTGAGCTTCGCTCACCCGCCCGTATTCGCCATCAGGCCGTTTCCGTGGAAATCTTCCGCCCGCTTTTTTTCGGACTGAGACGGACGGTGATGCACCCGTATCCAGGACTTCCGGCGCCGTCCCCCCTGCGGCCTCCACCCCACGCGGCTAGCGTTAGGGGAGCACCCGTCGCCGCGGGCGGGCCGGACGCTCACCACCATGAGGCGCCATGCCAGAGTCGAACGCATCACCGGGTCTCAGGATTCTTGCGCTCTGGAACCGGCTCGCCGCGGTGCCGGGGGGCAAGCGGGTGTTCAGCCTCCTGATCGGCCGGATGGCGCCGTATACCGGCAGCATCGGCGCGCGCTGCGAGGAGCTCCGTCCCGGCTACGCGCGGTGGACGCTCCGTGATCGGGGCGCCGTTCGCAATCACCTGCGCTCGGTGCATGCGGTCGCCCTCGTGAACCTCGCGGAGGTCGCGAGCGGCACGGCCATGCTCACGGCGCTGCCGGCAGGCGTGCGCGGCATCGTGACGGCCATCGAGATCGAGTACCTCAAGAAGGCACGCGGGCGGTTGACGGCGACGTCCACGTGCGACGTGGGAGCGGTGCCGGAACCGCGGGAGCAGCGCGTCCAGGCCGCGATCCACGACGCCGGCGGCGAGATGGTCGCGGTGGCACGCGTGACGTGGCGCCTCGCACCGCCTGACGGGCCGGCGGCATGAGCGCTCCCGTGCGCATGGATGTTCCCGCGATCCCGACGCCGCTCACGAGGCAGCTCGGCATCCGCGTCCCGCTGATCTGCGGCCCGATGTTCCCCTGCAGCAACCCGGAGCTCGTCGCCGCGGTGTCGGCGGCCGGCGGCATCGGCGTCGTCCAGCCGGTCTCGCTGACCTTCGTCCACGGCCACGAGTTTCGGGCGGGGCTGCGGCTGATCCGATCCATCACCCCCAACCCGATCGGCCTCAATGCGCTGATCGAGAAATCCTCCGAGCGCTACCGGCGCCGGCTGGAGGAGTGGGTGGAGATCGCGCTCGAGGAAGGCGTGCGCTTCTTCGTCACGTCCCTCGGGAACCCGCGCTGGGTCGTGGACCGCGTCTCGGCGGCGGGTGGCATCGTCTACCATGACGTGACCGAGCGGAAGTGGGCGCTCAAGGGGATGGAGGGCGGCGTGCACGGGCTGATCGCGGTGAATCGCGAGGCTGGCGGGCACGCCGGCACCCGTGATCCCCGCGCACTCCTGGACGAGGTGGGGGATCTCGGGGTGCCGGTCGTCTGCGCCGGCGGGATCGGGGACGCCGCGCAGTTCGTCGACGCGCTCCGGATGGGCTATGCGGGGGCGCAGCTCGGGACCCGGTTCATCGCGACGCCGGAGTGCAAGGCCCACCCGGATTACAAGGCCGCGATCCTCCATGCGGACGCCGACGACGTCGTGCTGACGGAACGGCTCACCGGGGTGCCCGTGGCGGTGCTGCGGAATCCGTACGTCGAGCGGATGGGAACGCGCGCGAGCCCCGTGGCGCGGGCGTTGCTCAGGCATCCCAGGACGAAGCACTGGATGCGCGCGCTGTACGGCGTCCGTTCGGCCTTCGCCCTCCGGAAATCGCTCTCGCAGGCGGAAGGCGAGCGGGATTACTGGCAGGCGGGCCGCAGCGTCGCGCACATCGACGCGATCGAGCCGGCAGGCGAGATCGTCGCGCGCTTCGCCCGGGCCGCCGCGGACGCGGGGCTCGGCGGGTAGACTTTCGCAACGGGAGATGCGCGATGCAGGTGCTGGCCTGGGTGCTGCTGCTGGTGCCCGTGGGAGTGTTCCTCCTGCTCGGATTCCGCTATCTCGTGCGCGGCACCCCGATCCGCCGGGTGCGGGCGGCATCCCGCGGCGGCGAGGCGCCCGAGATCGCCGACGAGCACTTTGCGCCGACGATGGAGCTGCTCACCCGCATCGACCTCCTGCCCGGCAACGACGTCGAGATCTTCATCTGCGGCGATGAGACGTATCCGCGGCTCTGGGACGACCTGCGCAAGGCGGAGCGCTCCATCACGGTCCAGATGTACTACGCCAACCCCGGGAAGGTCGCCGACACCATCCGGGAGATCCTGATCGAGCGGGCGCGCGCGGGCGTGAAGGTGCTCTTCCTGCGCGATGCGTTCGGGGCGGCCAAGCTGAAGGACGAGTACTTCCAGGCGATGAAGGACGCCGGGGTCGAGGTCGCGAGCTTCCGGCCCATCCAGTGGTACTCGCTCGAGAAGGCCTACGCGCGCTCCCACATCCGCGTCATCGTGGTCGACGCGGAGATCGCCTACACCGGCGGCTTCGGGCTCGACGACAAGTGGCTCGGCGACGGCCGCAGTGCGGAGCACTGGCGGGACACGACCGTCCGGTTCACGGGGCCCGCCGTCGCACAGCTGCAGGCGACGTTCGCGGCCGGGTGGGCCGACGCGACGGGCCAGCTCATCACCGGGAAGCTCTTCTTCCCCGAGGATCCTGAAGCGGCGGGGGATGGGCCTGACGATGTGCCCATCCACGCGGGTGTGCTGCACGCCGCGCCCACCATCGGGAGCACGCCGGCGGAGCGCTTCCTGGCGCTCACGATCGGCGGTGCCTGCAAGCGGTTGTGGATCACGAACGCCTACTTCGTCCCGGACCTGGACTTCGTCGGCCTGCTGACGCACGCCCGCGAGCGCGGCGCCGACGTGCGAATCCTCGTGCCGAACCAGAAGACGGATTCCAAGACGGTCTTCTACGCCAGCCGCGAAGCCTATGGGACGCTGCTCGAAGGGGGGATCCGGGTCTTCGAGTACCAGCCGACCATGCACCACGCCAAGACCTTCGTCGCGGACGACCTGTTCGCGGGTGTCGGCACCATGAACTTCGACAACCGCTCGATGGCGTTCAACGACGAGTCGGTGTTCGTGGCCTACGACCGCGACTTCAACGGCAGGCTGGCGCAGATCTTCGAGAAGGATCTCGAGTACGCGCGCGAGGTCACCCTGGAGGACTGGCGCCGGCGGCCCTGGACCGAGAAGGTCGTGTCGCGGGTCGCGTACTCGCTGCGACGCGTGTTGTGACGCGGGCGCGAGCGGGGGCCGGTCCGCGGGCGTGACCCGCGGACCGGCCCCCGCCGCTCTTCATGACCCGGTGCTGCCGAATCCCCCGCCCCGCTCCGTGGTGACACCGACCGTGCCGGTCGTCCACTCGAGCACCTCGAAGCGCTGCAGCACCGCCTGGGCGATGCGCTCGCCGTGCGTGATCCGCATCGCACTCGCGGTCCCGTTGCGGACGATGACCATCCACTCGTCGGGGAAGTCCGCGTCGATCGTGCCGGGAGCGTTGGGGATCTCGAGCCCCTTCTTGAAGCTTGCCCCGCTCCGCGGGCGGATCTGCGCCTCGTAGCCCTCCGGCAGGCGCGCCTTGAAGCCAAGGGGGATCAATGCGCGCTCCCCGGGCTCGAGGGTCACTTCCCAGCTCCCGTCGTCACCGGCCGCCGCCGCGCGCTGCGCGGTGCCGCCACCCGACGCCACGATGATGGCGCGGCCGCGGAGGTAGGCGCTCAGGTCGTGACCCGCCGATCCGGCGGTCGCGCGGGCGGGAGCGACCACGTCCGGGTGGAGTGGCTCGAAATGGATGGCGGGGCGTTCGGCAGGCGGCACGTCGGGCTCGTCGTTGAGGCACGAGCAATCTGGTCAGCGCGCCCCGGCGGTGGAAGCGTAACGTTCGGCCGGCAACGGCGTATAACGAAGGTCGTTCCCCTCAGCACACCTTCTGGAGATTCCATGCTGTATCGCCTCACGGCTCCCCTTGCGCTGGCGCTCGCCGCCTCGGCCCTCCCCCTCGGTGCCCAGGGCTTCCGCTACGCGCCCGGCACCGCCACCTACGACGCGTCCGTGGTCACGAACATGACGCGGGACATCGGTGGGCAGCGGATGGCGGATCAGGTCACGCAGCGCCAGCGTCTCACGGTGTCACTGACCCCGGGGGCCGCCGATACGATGCAGATCGGCGTCACGATCGACACCGCGTCGCTGGTGTCGCGCACGGGCCCTCAGGACATCAGCCAGCTGATCGGGTTGAAGGTCGCCGGCAAGGTCTCGCCGCTCGGCCACGTGTACTCGAGCAGGCTGGCCAGCGGGGATCTCGGCCCGGCCGGCCCCATGGTCGCGGGGGAGCTCGCGAAGATCCTCCCGCGGATGCGCGCCGACCTGCGCGTCGGTCTCGCCTGGACCGACACCATCGCGGAGCAGGTGGAGATGCTCGGCGTGCCGATCGATCGCCGGACGATCGTGAAGTCGCGGGTCGTGGGCGATACGACCGTGGCCGGCGAGCGCGGATGGCGGGTGGACCGGAGCGCCGAGGTGAGCTTCTCCGGCAGCGGCACCATGCAGGGCCAGGCGTTCACGCTGCGCGGCACGTCGAACGCGGACGGCCTCATCGTCATCGGACGCAGCGGGCGGTATCTCGCGAGCGCCCAGACCGATTCCGTGAAGACGGATTTCACGGCGCAGGGCACGTCCTTCTCGGTGACCCAGACGCAGAAGACGACGGTCGCGCTAGCGCGCTGACCGTCGCCGGTGCCGGTTACCGGAGCGCGACCGTCCGCGGAACCGGCACCTTCCGCCTGAGCCAGAGCGGCTGGACGACGCACGATTCGAAGTCGCGGCCGCCGCACGACGCGTGGGCCATCCGCAGCACGTGCCGCTGCACGATGTCGGGGTAGCGGCGGCAGCTGGCGGTGTTCTGCCCCTTCACGCACCCATTGTAGCGGAGCAGCGCGGTCCGGTACGAGGCGGCAGGGCTCAGCTCATCGGGCACCCCGTCATGCATCCAGCGCAGGATGAACACGCCGTACTTCACGTTCGTGGCGTCGTCCCGCAGGTCCGTGCCGAAGATCTTGCCGAGCGTTGGACGCCAGACGCGGGGCATGATCTGCATCAGCCCGACCGCGCCGGCTCGGGAGCGCGCCCGCGGCTTGAATGCGTCGTTCTCGGTGAGCATGACGCCGAGGATCAGCGCCGGCGGGATCCGCTCACGATACGCCCTCGTCACCGCCGTCTCCGCGATCCGTCCGGCGCGCTCCGCACTGATCCGGCCGGTCCGCAGCAGGTCCGCCGTGAAGGCGTCGCGGTCGGCGTCGAATTGCGCGGTCGTGACGGCGAGCTCGAAGGGCGCGTGCAGCCACGGACTCCGCCGCGCGACGGCTTCGATCATGCGAGAGCTGTCCCGCGATGGGGTCGGCTCGAGGACGCGCTGCGCAACTTTCGTCTGACCGACGAATACCGGCCGCAGGTGCGTCGCCGTAAAGTAGACGACGCCGAGCAGCGCGATCCCCGAGAGGATCTGGCGCGGCAGCGTGCGGAGGAGGGTCGAGTGTCTCAAGCGGGTCCGGAGGCTGGAGGAGCGCGGGCCTGCATCACGACGCGGATCGGATCCAGTGAGGAACCGACCTTCGTGTCCACGGGCAGAACGATTGGAGCCGGCTGAACTGCCCCGGCGCCGGCATTGCAATGTAGCAGCAAAGGGACGACGGTCCACCCGGGCCGACGTCACAGATGACATGAAGTGTGGCGTGTTAAAGATGTGTACGCCAATTGGTTAAGCGAGCACAACAAGGAACGCATGGAAACCCCGGTCAACGTCATTCCGACCATCCCGCCGAGCGCGCCGCTGCCGCGGCGACCGGCGATCAAGCCGAAGCGCCGTCGCCGAGGGCGCCGCCTGCCGCCGCTCGCGCGCTACGTGCTCGGCTTCGGATTGCTCGTCAGTGTGGTGCTCGTCGGGCAGCTCGTCCTGCATTCGCTGCAGACGGAGCCGCGCGACGCCCGTGCGCTGACCGAGCGGGAGATCCGGCTGACCGTGCTGCGGCCGAACGAACGGGTCCTGGCGCAGGTGCCCGTCGTGCAGCGAAGCCCCCTGAACTACTACCGCGCCACACGCGGCGTCCTGATGCTCACGGACCAGCGGCTCGTGTACCTCGGCCTCGTTCCGCGCGATCTGCTCGCATCACCCGATGCGCCGCCGGCGTTCGAGCAACGGGACTTCCCGATCGACACGCTGACGTCCGTGAAGCAGACCCGCGTGTTCTTCTATCTCCAGCGCGGACTCGGCATCACCGCGCCGAACGGCAGCATCCAGCTCGGGGCATCCTCGAACGACTGGCCGAAGGCCCAGCAGCTTCAGCGGAGCCTGGCGTGGCAGCACGCGGGGCTGTTCGCTGAGGGGCGGCGCCGGCAGGAACAGTCGCGGCTCGTGGCCGCCGCCCGCGCGGCGGGCGCCGAGGAGGCGAAGCGGCCGCGCTACCACGTCG
>DASTYL010000216.1:0-2138 GCA_035764975.1 Gemmatimonadaceae bacterium
GCCTGCGGGACGTGGAAGCGCTCCGGGTGCATGTGGTGGCGGTCCAGCTGCTCCTCGCGCACCGGCAGGAAGGTCCCCGGCCCCACGTCCAGCGTCACGCTGTGGTGGGCCACCCCGCCCGCCGCGAGCGTCGCGAGCAGCTCCGGCGTGAAGTGCAGGCCCGCGGTGGGCGCGGCGACGGCGCCGGAGGCGCGCGCGTACACGGTCTGGTAGCGCTCCGCGTCCTCCGCGACGTCGCTCCGCTCGATGTACGGCGGCAGCGGGATGTGCCCATGCGCCTCGATCATGGCCGCGGCATCTTCCGCGCACTCGAGTCGCACGATGCGCGTGCGCCGCTCGGTGACGGATTCGATCACGACGTCGAACCCGGGCGCGACGTGCACGCGGCGGCCGGGCTTGAGCTTCCCGCCGGGCGACACCATCGCTTCCCAGCGCTCTCCGTCGCCGATTCGTCGCAGCAGGAGCACTTCCGCGGGTGCCCCGGAGGGCCGGACGCCGAGCAGCCGCGCGCGGAACACGCGCGTGCGATTGACGACGAGCAGGTCGCCCGGCGGGATGAGGTCCACGAGATCGCTGAAGCGCCGGTGTTCGATCGTCCCCGTGTCGCGGTGCACGACCATGAGCCGGCTCTCGTCCCGCCGCCGCGCGGGGGTCTGCGCGATCTGCTCCGGCGGGAGATGGAAATCGTAGTCGGCGGTGCGGGAGCCCTGCTGCATCCGGGAAGGATAGTCAGGGGACTGCAACTACGAGTACTCGGTACGCAGTACTTGAGTACGCGGACCGACGTCCGGCCCACGCTAAGGCGTACGTGCAGTGCAACGGCAGTAGGGGGTACGTGGTAGCCGGTACTCGCTACCGCTTACCGGATACTGCCGTGTCCCTCCCCGCGTGGACACCAGCCACGCCTTAGCGGGGGCAGCCCGTTGGTCCAGGTACGGAGTACCACGTACCGAGTACTCGCCGTTGCCGTTTCCTTCCTAGAGCAGCGTTCCCTGCGCCGCCTGTCCCGGCGGCGTGTACCCGAAGTGCCGGTACGCCACCGGCGTCGCGACGCGGCCGCGCGGCGTGCGCTGGAGGAAGCCGTTCTGCACGAGGAAGGGCTCGTAGACCTCCTCGATCGTGTTCGGATCCTCGCCGACCGCGGCGGCGATCGTGTTCACGCCGACGGGACCGCCGTCGAACTTCTCGATGATCGTCTTGAGCACGCGGGCGTCCATGTCATCGAGGCCGAACTCGTCGACGTCCAGCATCGCCAGCGCCTGCGCGGCGATGTCGCGGCTGATCGTGCCGTCGCCCTTCACCTGCGCGAAGTCGCGCACGCGGCGGAGCAGGCGATTGGCCACGCGCGGGGTCCCCCGCGAGCGGCGCGCGATCTCGTTCGCGCCTCCCGCCGCGATGGGCACCTTCATCACTTCGCCGGAGCGCAGCACGATCTGCTCGAGATCGTCGGCCGGGTAGTAGTTGAGCCGCTCGACGATGCCGAAGCGCGCGCGCATCGGCGCCGTGAGCATGCCGAACCGCGTCGTGGCGCCGATGAGCGTGAAGCGCTCCACCGGCATCGTGATCGTCTGCGCCTTGGGCCCTTCGGACAGGCGGATGTCGATCTTGTAGTCCTCCATCGCCGGATAGAGGAACTCCTCGATGATCGGGCGCAGGCGATGGATCTCGTCGATGAAGAGGATGTCCCCTTCGCGCATGTTCGTCAGCGTGCCGACGAGATCCCCTGGCTTCTCGAGCGCCGGGCCTGACGTCGTGCGGATGTTGACCGACAGCTCGCGGGCGATGAGCTCCGCCAGGGTCGTCTTCCCCAGCCCGGGCGGGCCGAAGAAGAGGGCGTGGTCGAGGGGCTCCCGCCGGGCGAGCGCCGCGTCGATCCAGATGCGGAGACTCTCCTTCACCTTCGTCTGGCCGATGAACTCGGCCAGCCGCTGCGGGCGAAGCGAGAGCTCGACGACCGACTCGTCGGAGAGGATCTCTGGGGTGGTGATCTCGGCGCGCGCCATGGTGGTCAACACTACCTGCCGGGGAGGGGACATCCAAGCCGTTGCGGTCGCCCGAAATCTACCCGAAGGTACGCCGAAGCGGAACGCCGGCGCTCGACTTCCCCCATCGCACCACACGGCGCCGGCCCAGCGTCA
>DASTYL010000217.1:0-2655 GCA_035764975.1 Gemmatimonadaceae bacterium
CTGCCGCCGTGGCGAAGTCACCGTCCGACACCTCCACGACTTCGGCTCCCCTGGCGCGAAGGGCGCCCGAGGCGGTCACGGCGCGAGACGAGGCCAGCCCCTGCGGCGAGATCAGGACGCCGCGTACCGGCAGCCCGGAGCGGGCCAGCTCCTCGACCACACGGATGCCCTCGCAAACGAACATCCGGCGGTGCTCGCGGGCTTTCCTCCGCCGGAGGTCGCGGGCTAACGTCAGTAATTTCATTGACTTACAAAGTCGGGCGTTTCGTCACATTCACGGAATGTCTCTTGCTACCCCAATCGCAGGACCCTTCACCGAAGCGAACATCATGAAAAGAATGCTGCTTGGTCTCGCCGCCGCGGTAACCCTGACCGGTTGTGGCATTTCGTCGCAACAGGAACTCGAGATGGGAGCCCAGACGGCGCAGGAGATCAACTCCCAGATCCCGCTCGTCCGCGACCCCGAGATCAACCGCTACATCAACGTACTCGGCGACTCCATCGCACGGCTCGCCGACGATCGGGGGATCGACTACACGTTCTACGTGGTGGACGCGCCCCAGGTGAACGCGTTCGCCGTGCCGGGGGGCTACATCTACGTGAACCGCGGGCTCATCGCGCGGACGCGGAACATGAGCCAGCTCGCCGGCGTGCTCGGCCACGAGATCGGCCACGTGGTCCGGCGCCACTCCGTCCAGCAGATGCAGCAGATGCAGCAGGCGCAGATCGGCGTCACGCTGGCCTGCGTGCTCACGAGCATCTGCCAGAGCGGCGTCGGGCAGACGGCCATCAACGTGGCGGGCACCGCGGTGTTCGCGAAGTTCAGCCGCGACGACGAGCGCGAGGCGGACCAGGAAGCGATCACGAACGTCGTTCGCGCCGGGATCCACCCGGACGGGATCCCGGAGATGTTCGAGATCCTGCTGGCCGAGCGTTCGCGGAATCCGTCGGCGGTCGACGGCTGGTTCGGGACGCACCCGCTCGAGGAGGATCGCGTGCGCGACACGCGCGCCGTGATCGCGAAGATCAACCCCGCCGTGCTGCGGACGCTGACGCGCGACTCGCGCAACTACCAGACGTTCAAGGCCCGGGTGAACGCGCTGCCGCCGAGCCCGAAGACGCGGTAGAACAGGATTGAAAAGCGGGCGGAGGATCTGCACGGAAACGGCGGGATCGCACTCGATGCCCATTGAGAGTGATTCCCCGTGCCCGAATCCAGCTCCAGAGAAGAAAGGAAATACCGCCAGGTGAGATCTGCTCACCTGGCGGTATTCGTTGTTGGCGATTGGACGACAGCTCGCACGCCCTACAGGCGCGCGACGACTCCCATGATCAGGTTCTCGAACTGCGACGCGACCCGCGTCGTCGTCTCGAGGACGTCGGCGTGCGAGAGCGGCTCCGCCGAGATGCCGCATGCCTGGTTCGTGATGCAGCTGACCCCGAGCACGCGCACGCCGAGCGTGCGCGCCATGATCACTTCCGGGATCGTGGACATGCCGACGGCATCGCCGCCGAGCCGCTCCACCATCCGGACCTCGGCCGGGGTCTCGTAGGCAGGGCCGAGCAGCCCGAGGTAGACCCCTTCCTCCAGAGTCGTCCCCTGCTCGTGCGCCACCTCATGGGCGAGCCGGCGCAGCTCCGGCGAATACGCCGCGGACATGTCCGGGAATCGCTCGTCGCCCGGCTGGAGCTCGCCGATGAGCGGGTTCCGTCCCATGAGGTTGATGTGATCGGCGATGAGCATCAGTGCGCCAGGGAGCATCGTGCGCCGCACGCCGCCCGCCGCATTGGAGACGATGAGCGTGCCGACGCCGAGCGCGTGCAGCACGCGGACGGGGAACGCCGCGAGCGAGGCGTCGTGGCCCTCGTACATGTGAAACCGCCCGGCGAGTGCGAGCACCGGCCTGTCGGCCAGCCGGCCGGCGATGAGCGCCCCGGCGTGCCCCACGACCGTCGCCGAGGGGAATCCGGGGATCTCCGCGAAGGAGATCCGGACCGCGTTCTCGATGCGATCGGCCAGCCCCCCGAGCCCCGAGCCCAGGATGATGCCCGCGATCGGCGGCTCGCCGCCCAATGCCACGTCTAGCCGGGGCGTCACTGTCTTCGCGGCATCGCGCGCCGCCGCGACGCCGTAGCGCGCGGCCGGTACGTGGCGGCTCACTGTTCGATCTCCCGGCGAAGCTGTGCGATCTGCTCGCGGGCCGCGTCGCCGAGCTTCGTGCGCAACCCCGGGGGAATGAAGCCCCCTTCGAACCCATTGAGCGCGACGGCAGCCAGCTCGTCGAAGGTGAAGCCGAGGACGGCGTTGGCGGCCGCGTACTCGTCCGTCAGTGTAGTGTCGCTCATGAGGCGGTTGTCGGTGTTGAGCACGACGTTGAGCCCGCGATCGTAATACTCGCGGAAGGGATGGCGCCGAAGCGACTCCGTTGCATGCGTCTGGACGTTGCTCGTGAGACAGATCTCGAGCGGAATGCGCTGCTCGTTCGCGAAATCGGTGAGCGCCCGATCCTCGATGAGGTGCGTCGCGTGGCCGAGCCGGTGGACCTCGCAGTCGAAGAGCGCGTCACGCACCGAGTCGGGCCCCGCTCCCTCCCCCGCATGGCAGGTGCACAGCACGCCGGCCCGCTGCGCGAGCGCGAACGCCTCCGCGTACCG
>DASTYL010000218.1:0-10171 GCA_035764975.1 Gemmatimonadaceae bacterium
TGCTGACGGGAGGGCCTCGCCGGCGACTGCGGCGGCCGCCCCGCGAGCGGCGATCGGCGCGAGGATGTCACGGGCTCGCGGCCAGTCCTGTGGCATGGGCAACAGCGCGATCGTCCATGCGAACAGCCGTCGATATCCGCCGCGGGCGGGCTCGGCGACCGAACGGAGCCATGCGGCGGCCAGGGGAGAGTTGAGCAACGCGGCGATGGCTTGTGCGTCTGCCACCGTGACGCAACGGAGCACGTAGCAGGTATTCAACGGTACGGCCGCGTCGCCCGGCGCGAGCCAGAGTGCACGTGGCGCGCGCGCCAGGTCCGCCCACACGACGCGCGCTGTGCGGCTGTGCGCACCTTCGGTGCGATGCAGCGCCCACCACGCCTTGCGTCCGCGTGCGTCCGTTCGGGCCGCGAGGTGTGTTCGATGCGGCGCAAGCCAGCGCGCGGCGCCCTCGGGCAGGGATCGCAGCGGGCCGGTCGCGTCGTGCGTCCAGACGATGCGCTCGTGGGTCGGAGTGACACCCCAGGCGCGGACATGCTCACCGCGAATGACGGGTCGGAGCAGCCTCGACTCGACGCCGCCGCTGCGTCCGTGCCGATCGCGCACCCTGCTGAGTTTCCGGCCGCATTCGTCCGATGCCGGATCGTCGAGCGAGACGAGGAACGCGTCGTTGCGCCCGCACTTCACCCCCATGAACGGTCGGCCGTTCGGGCCCTCGCCGAGTGGTGTCGTGTCGCGGCGCAGTCGGTCGAATGCGGCGCGCACCGGGGGCGGGAGCAGGAGCCAGGGGCTCCCCGGTGATGCATCGAACCCGATCGTGGAATGTGGGGCACTCCAGCGGATCACGCGCGAACCGCGGTGTATCGCGATGGTGGTATCGGGACGGTCGTGCGTTGACGCACATCGGTGAGCATCGTCTTCCGCGACCGGCCGTTCTGCGACGACGATCGACGGATACGTCACGGCGTCGAACAGCTCGGGAGCCTCGCTGCAGTCTTCCAGCGCGATCACGCGCGCGTCGGCACGCAGCAACCGGCGCACTCCGCCTCCCGCCAGCGTGGTCCAGAGCTTCGCCGGAACGAGCAGCGCGAGCACGCCGCCCGGGGCGAGCAGCGCCAGCGATCGCTCGACGAACAGCGCCGCGAGATCGGCCTGGCCGGCGAAGCCCGAGCCCGCGCCACCCGCCTCCGCGCCCGAAGCCCATGCCGCATTGCGCAGCACGGAGTATCGATCGCGGAGCGCGAGCCGCTCCGCCGGCGGGATCCTGTGCAGCCGGACCCAGGGGGGATTCCCGACGATTGCGGCAAAGCCGCCACGCGCCATCACGTCCGCGAAGTGCGCGTCATATCGGAACGGGATGCCGTTGCCGGCGCGCAGGCGCCGCCGCTCGCGGCGCAATGCCGCGGCCTGCGCCCGGAGCTGCGACGACTCGTGCGCGAAGGCACTCGCGGCGACGCGATCGCCGAACAGGTCCCGGCCGCGTCGCGCGGCAAAGAGATCCCTTCGCCGGTTCGTCACCGCCGCCAGCTCGCGCTCCAGCTGCACCAGCGCCGCGCGCCGCTCGGCGATGTCCAGCGCGCGCGCCGCGTTTTGCTTGCGTGCCCCGGCGGCCCGTGCATAGCGTGCACGAAGCTCCGCGACCCGCTGCGCCGGGGCGTCGGTGATGCCGCCGCGCCGAACCCGAAGATCGACCGGCGTCGTGACGCCCAGTGGGGCCATCAGCGCATCGCCGACCCGGATGTTGCGGTCGAGATTCGGCAGCGGGAGCACGCGCCCCGGATCGGTTTCGTCGCTTTCCACGGCCACGGCAAGCCAGAGCCGGAGCTCGCACAACCACACGGCCGTCGGGTCCCGATCCACTCCGAAGATGCTGCGCGCGAGGAGGTCGCGCCGGATCGCGTCCGGTGCGCGGACATCACCGGCCAGCATGGTCCAGCGGGCGAGACGCTCGAGGGAATGAACCAGCAGCGCGCCCGACCCGCATGCCGGGTCGAGCACCGTGATGTCGCGGAGCGCTTCGCGGATCAGCGGCGCGGCATCCGGATCCGGTGTGTGGTCGGCGAGGAGTGTCGCGACCGTGGTGTGCGCGGTCGCGGGAAGCCGGCGTTCCAGGGCGGCGGCGAGCGCGGCATTCGTCAGTCGGGCGACGAATCCCGTCGGAGTGTAGAACGTTCCCGAGGCGCGGCGCTCGCGAGACGCCATCAACGACTCGAACGCGCGCCCGAGCATCTCGGGATCGACGGCGGCTTCGGAATGCGTCGCTCGGTCCTCGTGCGCCGTGAAGCGGTATCGGCCAAGCACGTCGTGCAGAAACGCCCCCAGCGCGGCATCGGTGAGCACCGGAGCCCGGTCGCCTCGCTCCGCGCGCGCGGGGGCGAACAATCCGCCGTTGAGGAACGGCACCTGTCCGAACGCCCGCGCCGCCGGTGCTCGCAGTCGCATGGGCGCGTTGAGGGTGCCGAAGAACAGCGCGCGCAGGACGCGCTCGTGGAATCCGCCACCGCGCGCCATGCACTCGTCGAAGATGCGCAGGAGAAAGCCGCGGTCGCCGTCGAGCCAGCCCTTGCCCTGGAGAAACGACAGGAAGAGCAGCCGCGAGCTGCAGAGCAGCGCGACCTCCATCCGCTCGGCGGCGCTGCGCCCCCCGCGCGAATCGTCCGCCAGTGCATGCACGGCGCGTTCGAGCGCGTGATAGAACCGCCGGTTGAGCGCCTCCCGGCCGAGCAGCTCCACCCAGCGGGCGTGGACCGAGAGATCGATCGCCGATGCCGACTCCACGGCGCACAGCGAAGCGAAGGTCTCTGCATCGCTGTCCACGACGTGCCGTCGATCGACGGTGAGCGCCGCGACGGGTCCGCCGTCGGCAGGGGCGGCGGCCAGCACGAACGCCGCCGGCGTGCGCTGGATGCCTGCTACCATCCACAGCACCTGCGGCGCCCGTGTGGCGAGGCGTCGCGCGAGCGTCGTGACGAGCTCGGAGACGGGCGCACCGTCCCGCACCTCGACGGTGAGCGCGCGCAGCGTACCGGCCCCCACGACGATCTCTGCGATCCCGAATCGTTCGTCGAGCGCGAGGCTCGTGCGCAGTGCGGCGCTCACCGGGAGCGCTGTACGGAAACCGAGGCGGCTCAGCAGCTCCCGCGTGCGACCGAGCGAATCACAACCGGCGAGGAGGGTGGCGGCGGCGCGGAGCGTGAGCACGCCCGACGATCACGTCGCCCGCGCGGTGAACCAGCATCGCTTCGCCGCCCGACGCGGCGGAAGTCGGCGTCAGCCCTGCGTCACGTACTGCCGGCCCTTCCATGCCACGCGTCGCCCGCGGATCAGCGCACCCACGAAGATGTAGCCGAGCATCAGCGCGCCGAGCGGGAAGAGCAGCGCATACCACGGCGGTTCGCCGATGGAGACGTACACCGTCACCCACCACGCGAGCATGGCGAGCGTCGCGATGAGCGCGGCCGGTACGTGCGCGGCCGCGACCACGCCGAGGGCGCCGAGGAGCAGCATCACCACCGGGTACAGCGCGAGGGCGGGGGCCGACAGGAACAGGATGGGGAAGAGCGCGCGCCCAAGAGCGCCGAAGGGCATCGCGTCGATGCCGCCCGCATAGACGTTCTTGCCCCACCCGGCCATGAGCTCGGGCAGCGAGGTATACATGCGGGTGGAGAGCTGCCTCGTCCCCATCACGAGCCGCACCCGGCGCCCGGCCGCGAACATCGCTTGCGCGAGCATCAGGTCCTCCGCGACGACATGCCTGACCGCCGCGTGGCCCCCGATGGCGTCGTACGACACGCGGGTGACCATGAGGCACTGGCCGTTGGCGATCACGTCGCTCGCGCGGCGCGCGCGGTTCACCCCTTCGGTCCCGCCGAAGCGGATGAACAGCAGCGCGAACACCTGTGGCTGGATGATCCGTTCCCAGAATGTGCCGAGCTCCTGATGCCCGGCCACGGAGATGAGGTCGGCGTCCAGATCCTGTCGTGCCGCAACGAGGCGCGGCAGCAGGTCGGGTGTATGGGCCGTGTCGGCGTCGGCGAAGAGCAGCAGCTCGCCCGTGGCGAGCTTCGCGCCGGTCGCGCACGCCCACTGTTTCCCGAACCAGCCCGCCGGCAGCGGCTCGTTCTCCAGCACGCGGAGCCGCGTGTCGCCGGAGGCCGCCGCGCGGGCCAGCGCCGCCGTGCCGTCGGCCGAGTGATCGTCCACCACGATCACTTCCAGGTTCTCGTAGGTCGCGGAGAGGACGCTGCGGACGCACCGCGTGATGTTGTGTGCTTCGTTGCGTGCCGGGATGATCACCGAGACGCGCGGGGCGTCAGCCGGGGCGAGGGGCTGGTATGCGTCGAGCGTGCGGGCGCCGCGGGCGCGCCACGCCGCGAAGAGCGGGATCGCGATCCACGGAAGCGCGCGGAGGAGGTCGCCGAGGTCGAATGGCATTCCTGCCTAAGGTAGCGCGCGGGCCGGGCGCCGCCGATGGTGGAACGTCGAGCGGGGCGCCCACAGGGCGCCCCGCTCGTTCACGGCATGAGTATCAGCGATCAGGATCGCCGGCCATCACTCACGGCGGCTCGACTTGTCGGTGGGCTCGGAGCCGCGGACGTTCGGCTTGCTCGTGCTGGACGAGCCGGACGATGCCTGGCGCGTCGCGGAGCTGCCGATCCCCTCGTCGGCGCGGTTGCCGCGATCCGTGCGCGCGGTGTCGGACTCGCCCTGCGATCCCGCCGGCGAGCCGCGCAGCCCCTCGCTGCTGCTGCGATCCGTGCTCTCACGCGAGCGATCGGAGCTCGAGGAGCCACTCAACCCGCTCTCACGCGAGCGATCGGAGCTCGAGGAGCCCTTCATGCCGCTCTCGCGGGAGCGATCGGAGCTCGAGGAGCCGCGCATACCGCTCTCGCGATCGCTCGTGCTGCTCGAGCCGCGCTGGCTGCTCGAACGATCCGAGCCGGAGGACGCGCCCATGCCGCTCCTGCCGTGCTCCGAATCGCCCGCGAGGTTGCTGTTGCGGTCGGTGCGATTGCGATCGTTGTCCTTCGCCATATGAACTCCTCCGTTGATGTCATTCTACCGCTCGCCAGCCCGGAGCCCGGTTGCTCCTCGTCGGCGGCGGATGCCCGGCAGAGCGCAGGAGGGGTGCCACCCGACGCCGGCTCACACGAGCTTGTTGCCGCGTCCGTTGACCCTCCCCGGGGCGCGCTCTACGTTCCGCCGCAATGCCGAAGCACACTTCTCTCGCGATGCCGCCGCTGCTCGCGTCCGGTTCGCGCGTGGCCCTGATTGCGCCGGCCGGACCGCTGTCAGGAGAGCATGACGTCACGCTCGCGGTCGAACAGGCGCGCTCGCTTGGCTGGGAACCGATCGTCGCCGAGCATGCGCTCGCACGCCGCGGATACTTCGCCGGAAGCGATGCCGAGCGCCTCCGCGACCTCAACAGTGCCATCCGCACCGACAGCGTGGATGGCATCTGGTGTCTCCGCGGCGGGTACGGTGCAATGCGGATCCTCGACGGCATCGACTTCGACGCACTTCGTCGTCGTCCGAAGGCCCTCATCGGATTCAGCGATATCACCGCGCTGCATGCCGCCATCGTCGCGAAGTGCGGACTCGTCAGCTACCACGGGCCCACCGCCCGTTCGCCGCTGGCGGAGTTCTCCCGGCGTTCGCTCGTGGATGCGACCATTCACGGCAACGACCCGTGCGGCGTCGCCGCGGAAGCCCGCACGCTGCGGGGCGGCCGTGCCTCGGGGCGGCTCGCCGGCGGCAACCTCGCGCTGGTCGCCGCGCTCTGTGGCACGCCGTACGCCTTCGATCTCGACGGGGCGATCGTCGTGCTCGAGGACATCAACGAGCCGGTTTACCGCATCGACCGCATGCTGCAGCAGCTGCTGCTCACCGGTGCGCTGCGCCGGTGTGCGGGCGTGGTCCTCGGCGTCTTCAACAACATGCCCGACGGCGGGGCGGAGGAAGGACGGACGCTCGACGACGTCTTCGCCGAGCTGGCCGCGACGCTCCAGGTCCCTTGCATCGTCAACGCACCGGTGGGCCACATCGACGAGCAATGGACGATTCCCATCGGGCGCGTGGCCGAGCTGGATGCCGACGCCCGCGCGCTGCACGTGGAACCTGTTTCCGTAGTCTGAGACCCTCACCACCACGATGAAAACTGCTGCCGACCTGATCGCCGCCGCGAAGGCGCGAATCCGTGAGCTGACCCCCCGTGAAGTGCGCGACCTCCAGGCGAGTGGCGAGCCGCTCGTCCTGCTCGACGTGCGCGACCAGAACGAAGTGAACCTCGGCCGCATTCCCGGTGCGGTGCACATCTCGCGCGGCACGCTGGAGACGAAGGTCGAGGCGCTGATCCCGCGCGACGCCAACGTCGTGATCTACTGCGCGAGCGGAAACCGGAGCGCCTTCGCCGCCGTCACGATGCAGGAGATGGGATACGCGACGGTCGCGTCGATGTCGGGCGGCATCCGCGAGTGGGCCACGTCGGGGGGAGAGATCGACTGATTTGCCCTACCGCTCCCTGCTGGATCATCCCGACGTAGCCCGGCTCGCGGGCTCTTTGCGCGACCGCCCGGGGCGCGAAGCTGCGACGTACGAGGGCGCGCGCTTCGCCGCGATCGCGCTCGTCCTGCGCCCCGCCCGCTCGGGGCCCGAGCTGCTGATGATCAAGCGCGCGGAGAAGGCTGGGGATCCGTGGAGTGGCCACATCGCGTGCCCCGGCGGTCGAATGGACGCCGCCGACCCGGACCTGGCTGCGACGGCCATCCGGGAGACGCTGGAGGAAACCGGCGTCGACATCGGGCGGGATGGAGCGCTCCTCGGTGCGCTCGACGACCTCTCCCCGCGCACCGCGACGCTGCCACCGATCATCATCAGGCCGTTCGTCGGTGTCGTGTCGCCCGACGTGGCGCTCGCGCCGAACGAGGAAGTGGCGGAAGCGTTCTGGGTGCCCCTGGCCGCGATTCGCGAGCGGGCCTCGTGGGGGCTCGGCACGGTCATCGTGCGCGAGCGCGTCGAGCTTCAGGTGCCGACCTTCCGGCACGGTTCCTACACAGTATGGGGGCTCACCGAACGCGCCCTGCGCGACTTTCTCCAGCGACTCGAGGGTCACCTGTGACGAATCCCCCCGCCCCCGCGATCACGCACGACGCTGCCGCACGCCGATTTCACGCGATGGTGGATGGCGGTCTCGCGGTGGCGGCCTACGAGCGGCGCAATGGTACGATGGTGCTGACGCATACCACGGTGCCGTCGCAGAGCGAGGGGCAGGGGGTCGGGAGCGCGCTTGCCCGCGAAGCACTGGACTTCGCCAGGGCGGAGGGGCTCCGCGTCGTGGCGGAGTGTCCGTTCATGGCTGCGTATCTGGACCGGCATCCGGAACATGAGGACCTGCGCTGACGCCGGCCTTGCGGCTGCCATCGGGAGCAGCGTAATTTAGGGGAACCTAATTCTGTAGTTCCAGCGACACAAAAGTCCCCGAGGCGGATGACCGTCCCCACCAGGCGCGCAGCAGCGGAAGCGCCAGAAAGCCCACCCCCGTCGGCACCGACGGACGGCTGGCGCCGCGCCCGCATCGCGCCCAGCCTTGCCGACGTCTACAAGACCGTCCCGGTGGCGCACGGGACGTGGTTCCGGAAGCTGCTCGCGTTCGCGGGGCCCGGCTATCTCGTCGCGGTCGGCTACATGGACCCCGGCAACTGGGCCACGAATCTCGCCGGCGGCTCGGCGTTCGGATACGCGCTGCTCAGCATCATCCTGATGTCGAACCTCATGGCGATCCTGCTCCAGGGCCTCGCCTCGAAGCTCGGCATCGTGACGGGGCGGGACCTGGCGCAGGCGTGCCGCGACCACTTCTCCCCGATCGTGGGGTTCATGCTCTGGCTCGCGGCCGAGATCGCGATCGCGGCGACCGACCTCGCCGAGGTGATCGGCACCGCCATCGCGCTCAACCTGCTCTTCGGGATTCCGCTCGCGCTCGGCGTCACCATCACGGTGCTCGACGTGCTGCTGCTGCTCATCCTGCAGAACCGGGGGTTCCGTCTCGTCGAGGCGCTCGTGATCACGCTGGTGGCCACCGTCGGCGTGTGCTTCCTCTTCGAGCTCTTCCTGGCGAAACCTGACGTCGGCGCCGTGGCGCGCGGGTTCATCCCGACCGGCGAGATTCTCCGGAACCAGACGATGCTCTACATCGGCATCGGCATCCTCGGCGCGACGGTGATGCCGCACAACCTCTACCTGCACTCCTCCATCGTGCAGACGCGCCGGTACGAGGAGACGCCGGCGGGCAAGCGCGAGGCGGTGAAGTACTCGTTCATCGATTCGACGGTCGCGCTCACCTTCGCGCTGTTCATCAACGCGGCCATGCTCATCGTCGCGGCGGCCGCGTTCCACAAGACGGGGCGCACCGGCATCGCCGAGATCCAGGACGCCTACGTGCTCCTGACGCCGCTGCTGGGCGCGGGGGCCAGCACGGCATTCGCGCTGGCGCTGCTGGCGAGCGGCCAGAACTCGACGCTCACGGGCACGCTCGCGGGACAGATCGTGATGGAGGGCTTCCTGCACATTCGCCTTCGGCCGTGGGTGCGTCGGCTCATCACGCGCTCCATCGCCGTTGTACCCGCGGCGATCACGGCTATCTTGTATGGCGAAAGCGGCACCGCGCAGCTCCTCGTGTTCAGCCAGGTGATCCTGAGCCTGCAGCTCTCGTTCGCCGTCTTTCCGCTCGTCGCCTTCACGTCGGATCGCCGCAAGATGGGCGAGTTCGTGAACCCGCTCTGGCTCAAGCTGCTCGCGTACCTCGTGGCGGGAACGATCGCCACGCTCAATGCCTGGCTCCTGCTGCAGACCATCCGCGACTGGCTTGCCTGAGGTCCCGATGTACACTCGCATCCTGGTTCCGCTCGAGCATAGCCCGTACGACACGGCCATCCTCGATCACGTGCGCCACCTGGCGCGCCACACGGGCGCGTCACTCGTGCTGATGCACGTCGCCGACGGCTTCGCGGCGCGCAACGTGAGCCCGCTGAAGCTGCGCGAGTCGGAGGAGATCCGGGAGGATCGCGAGTACATCGAGCGGCTCTGCGCCGACCTCGAACGCGAAGGCTTCAAGGCGGACTGCGTGCTTGCCGGTGGGGATCCCGCGCGGGAGATCTGCGAGGCGGCGCAGCGCGAAGAGTGCGACCTCATCGCGATGTCGACCCACGGACACCGCTTCCTCAAGGATCTCCTGTACGGCAGCGTCGCCGAGTCGGTGCGGCATCGCTCGTTCGTCCCGGTGCTGCTCGTGCGCGGAATGGCCGACGGCTCGGTCAATCCCACCCCGATGCGCGGCGTCCCGGCTGTCCCGCCGCCGGCGTGACGGTGGAGCGCGGCGCCGCGCCGGAGCTGAGCGGCCCGGTCGAGGATTACCTCAAGGCGATCTACGAGCTCGAACGTTCGGGCTCAGCTGCCGGCACGAACGAGCTGGCGGCACGCCTGCGGATCGCTCCCGCCTCCGTCAGCGGCATGGTGCGACGCCTCGCCGAGCAGGGGCTCATCACCCACGAGCGGTACAAGGGGGTGCGCCTCACGGAGAGCGGCCGCCGCGCCGCGCTGCGCACGATCCGGCGGCACCGCATCATCGAGACGTACCTGACGCAGGCGCTTGCATATCCGTGGGACCGCGTACACGACGAGGCCGAGCGTCTCGAGCACGCCTGCTCCGACGAGCTCGTGGATCGCATGGCGGAGGCGATCGGCGAGCCGATGCACGATCCGCACGGCGCGCCGATTCCCACGCGCGAAGGGATGGTGGACGAGCGGCGGCTCGGCTCCATCGCCGACCTCGCGGTTGGCGAGGTCGCCGCGGTGCGGCGGGTGAGCGACCGGAGCGGGGACCGCCTCCGCTATCTGGCCGAGCTCGGCATCCTGCCGGGGGTCGAGATTCGCGTGCTCGAGCGTGCGCCATTCGATGGCCCGATCACCGTTCACGTGGGCGACGCGCAACGCGTCATCGGTTCGGCGCTCGCGAGGGAAGTCTTCGTGGAGCCGGTCGCTTAGCCACCCCCTGGGGGCCGCCGAGCGGCGGCGAACGGCGGGAACGCCTCTTGCCCGCGAGGGGAGCGGCGACGAATCCCGAACTCGGAGAATGCGGTGACTGCCCCAACCACCAATCGTGTGCCCATCGACCCGGACG
>DASTYL010000219.1:0-3694 GCA_035764975.1 Gemmatimonadaceae bacterium
CGCTGCGGGGGGCCGCCTCACGCAGCGATGAGACACACGATAATCCGCATTTCGACGCGCTGTGCAGGGGGGTCGGCGAGAAAATCGGCGTTTGGAGGAAGATCACATTCTCCGCGTTGATCCACCTCACAACACCGACACGATGCACCTCGCAATGCGACACCATCCCGCCGCCGACACTATCGCCGCCGGGGGTGACAGCGCGCGATCAGTGCCCCGCGAGCTTCATGATCGCCCTCCACTCAGCGGCCGTCACCGGCTGCACCGAGAGGCGGCTTCCCTTCCGCAGAAGCTCCATGCCCGCCAGCGCCGGCACGCCGCGCAGCTCCTCGAGCGCGAGCGGGCGCGCGAGCGGCTCGACCCCCCGGATGTCGACCTGCATCCAGATCGGCGCGTCCGGCGTCGCCTTGGGGTCGTGATACTCGCTCGCGCGATCGAACTGCGTGGGATCGGGATACGCCGCGCGCACCACCTCGGCGATGCCGACGATCGCCGGCGGCTCGGCGTTGGAGTGGTAGAACAGGACCCCGTCGCCGACCTGCATCCCGTCCCGCATGAAGTTGCGCGCCTGGAAATTCCGCACGCCGTCCCATCCGGTCGTCCGTCGCGGGGACCGCATCAGGTCATCGAAGGAGAAGGTGGACGGCTCGGACTTGACGAGCCAGAAGCGGCGGGCGGAGGATGGCTTGGCGGATGGCATGGCCAATCTTAACGCCGCCGGCGGGCCGTTCGCCGCGGCGGGATGGCCTCGGACGACCGGCCGCGCTCTTGCCCCGATCCGGTTCGCCGCCGAGACTTTGCGCAATGTCCGCCATCATCTACGCCCTCGAAGTCCTCATCGTCTTCGCCCGCGGCGCGGCGCTCGTGGTTGCCGTGCTCGCGCTCGGAGCAGCGCTGCTCGACCGTGCCGTCCGCCGGCGCAAGGTCAATCCATTCGGCCGGGTGGGGCGATTCACGCGCCGCGTCGTCGATCCCCTGCTCAAGCCGTTCGAGCGCCGGCTCCTGCTCGCGGGCCGCTCCACCGATGCAGCCGCCTGGTGGATGGTCGGCGCGGTCGTCGTCGGCGGGCTGCTGCTCATCGCGCTGCTCGACTTCATCCGGGGGGAGCTCGTACGCACGGCGATGGCGGCGTCCGGCGGCCCGCGCGGCATCCTCGTCCTGATCGTGGGCTGGGCATTCTCGGTCGTCCAGATCGCGTTGCTCGTGCGCGTGTTCGCGTCCTGGTTCCGCGTGAACCCGTTCTCGCCGTGGATGCGCCTCGTGCATGCGCTGACCGAGTGGATCCTGCGCCCGCTGCGGCAGCTCATCCCGCCGCTGGGCGGTATGATCGACCTGTCTCCGCTGATCGCCTACTTCCTCCTCGGTCTCCTCGAAGGGGTCCTGCTGCGGGCGCTGTGATAGCGGCCACAGCCGCCGGGGTTTCCCCCCGGCGAGATTCAGGAAATCAGGTGCTAGCCACGGTCCACCACGGATGCTAGAATCGGGGGCGATGGCAACGATACTTCTCATCGGCGAAGACGCCGCGCTGCTGGAAGGGGTGGCACAGACGCTTGCCTCCCACGGGCACACCTCGTCGGTCGCGGTGTCGCTCGCCGATGCCCGCGACCTGGCGCAGCGTACGCCGCCGCTCGTGGCGGTCGTCGACCGACGGCTGCTGAGCGGCGACGAGTCGCTCGGGCTGCCGCTGGCCGCGGGCGGCGCGGCTGTCCTCTATCGTACCTCCGGTACATCGAGCGGCGTGCTGCCCAATGGGCTCAGCCGGTCGGTGCTGGCCGATCTCACGCTGCCGCTCGAGCGGAATCGCCTCGTCGCGCTGGTGCAGCGAGTGGAGGATCGGGCGGTCACCGTGGGACGCGGTCCGCGACGCAACACGCCGCCGGAGACCCCGGCACTCCGCTGACGACGCCCGTTGCCCGTCACCGGCGCGCCCGATAGAGTTCAGTCGTACGCTCGAGACAACCGAAGTTCGTGGCGATTTAAGGCAACTTGCGGCCACGTTAATCCCCGCTAAAGCGCCGCCACCCCGCATCCCGGCCCGGCGCTTCGCGTCGGGCCGTTTCTGTTCATGCGAGGGTCAATGTCCGGTTCCACCGCAGCATCGCATCCCTATCTCGCGGCGCTCGCCGACCAGGTGCTCGTCTACGACGGCGCCATGGGGACGAACATCCAGCGCCACCACCTCACCGCCGACGACTTCGGCGGCAAGGCGCTCGAGGGATGCAACGATCACCTGGTGCTCACCCGCCCGGACGTCATCCAGTCGATCCACGAGGCATTTCTGGCGGCGGGCGCCGACGTGGTCGAGACCTGCACCTTCCAGTCGACGCCGCACCGGCTGCGCGAGTGGGGGCTCGAGGACAAGACCCGGGAGATCAACGTCGCCGCCGCGCGCCTCGCGCGCGCCGCCTGCGACCGGTACGCGACGCCCGCCCGCCCGCGGTTCGTCGCGGGCTCCATCGGCCCGACGGGGATGCTGCCGTCGAGCAGCGACCCGGTGCTCTCGAACGTGACGTTCGAGGAGCTGGCGGAGAACTACTACACGCAGGCGAAATACCTCGTCGAGGGCGGCGTGGACGTGCTCCTCGTCGAGACGGCACAGGACATCCTCGAGGTGCGGGCGGCGATCGCCGGCTTCGAGCGCCTGTTCGCCGAGATCGGGCGCCGCGTGCCGGTCCAGGCGCAGGTCACGCTCGACACGAGCGGCCGGATGCTCCTCGGCACCGACATCGCGAGCGCGATGACGACGCTCGAGGCGTTGCCGGTGGACGTGATCGGCCTCAATTGCTCGACGGGGCCGGAGCACATGCGCGAGCCGATCCGCTTCCTCGCCGAGCACTCGAGCCGCCCGATCTCCGTCATCCCCAACGCAGGGCTGCCGCTGAACACGGGGACGGGGGACGCGGTCTATCCGCTCGAGCCGGCGCCGATGGGCGCGATGCTGGGCGAGTTCGTGCGCGACTTCGGCGTGCGGATCGTGGGGGGCTGCTGCGGCACGACGCCGGAGCATATTGCCGCGATCAGACAGGCGATTGCGGAATGCGGGATGCGGCATGCGGAACGTGCTGCGGTCGGTTCCGTGCTTCGCAGTCCATCCGCATCCCGCATCCCGTATTCCGCAATGAGCCGCGAAGCCCGCGTCTCATCCGCCATGCGCTCCGTCACCCTCCATCAGGAGCCGAAGCCCCTCCTCATCGGCGAGCGCGTCAACGCCCAGGGCTCGCGCAAGGTGAAGCGCCTGCTGCTCGCCGACGACTATGAAGGGATCGTCGAGGTGGCACGCGAGCAGGCGGAGGCCGGGGCGCACGTGCTCGACATCTGCGTCGCGGTCACGGAGCGCAGCGACGAGGCGGAGCAGATGGCGAAGGTCGTCAAGCTCCTCTCGATGAGCGTCGAGACGCCGCTGATGATCGATTCGACCGAGCCCGCGGTGATCGCAAAGGCGCTCGAGCACGTCCCCGGGCGGGCGATCATCAACTCCATCAACATGGAGAACGGCCGCGCGCGGATCGACGCGGTCGTCCCGATCGCGAAGATGCACGGCGCCGCGCTCGTCGCCCTGACGATCGACGAGAAGGGCATGGCGAAGACGCGCGAGCGGAAGCTCGAGGCGGCGCGGACGATGCACGACATCGTCGTGAACGAGTACGGGCTGCGCCCGGAAGACCTCATCTTCGACGCGCTCACCTTCACGCTG
>DASTYL010000220.1:0-5800 GCA_035764975.1 Gemmatimonadaceae bacterium
GGGCGAATTCCGTGCCCGGGTCCGGCTCGTCCGTTACGGCGACGCGATGCGCCGGAGCGCCGTGCGCGCCGTCTCGCGATCCCCCCAGGTCGGGCTCATCTCCCGCGCACCGCTCACGCATTTCATGTCGGGGGTCGCGGCGTTCGGTGCGCCGCCCAGCGGCAGCCACGCCATGACGCACCGGGTCAACGCGCCGATCTCCTCCTCCGACAGCGCTGCCCGGGGGGCGTCGGCGCCCGGGGGCGGGAGCGGTACTCCGGCGACCGGGGTCGCCACCGCGCCGAGCGACGCCGGCGTGCCGTACTGTGATCGGATTGCCGCCCGAAGCTTGTCTCCGGCTTCCTTGCCGAAGGTGCTCAGGCGGAGCTGGGTCGTCTGCTGGCGCGTGTCGCCGCGGTAGAGCCCGTGCACCCCGGCCGCGACATCGCGGACGAGCCCGCGCACGATCTCGTCGATCTTATTGTCGAGTTCGGACATGGCGCCAAGGTAGCACTTCCCGCCGACGTGAAAAGGGGCCGGATCGCTCCGGCCCCTCTTCCCCCACCGCCCCCCGAATCCCTTTCTGCCAGCTACTGGCGCTTCACGTCGATCGTGTGACCGATGATGCCGCCGAGCACACCGCCCGCAACGCCGCCGATGACGGCACCCTTCACCTTGTTGCGGCTCGTCGCCGCGCCAAGGACTGCACCCGCGGCCGCACCGATCACGGCATCACGCTTGGTGTTGCGAATTACCGTCTGCTGGCGCGGCGCGGAAACCGTTGCGCCGGCGCTTGCCCGGGTGCCCGAGGAGCTCGAGCGACGCGCCGCGGGGCGCGAAACCGGCTGGTACACCGGGGCCGGCTGATAGACCGGCGCCGGCTGCGGGTAGTACTGCGGATACATCGGCTGCGGATACTGCCCGTACGGGCCCGGCTGCGCATAGGGGTTGTAGCCGAGCTCACCCGGCGACACGAACTGCTGCGGCTGGTACGGGGACATCTGCGACGCGAGCGCGATGTCCTTCTGCAGCGCCGCGTCGGCCGCGGAGCTGTCCTTGTCGGAGCAGGCGGCGGCGAACAGGACAACAGGCACCACGGCAAGCAAACGAAGCGAACGCGTCATAATCTCCTCTCTCAGATTCAGGCCCGCCGCCAGCTTCCGGCGTCGGGCGTTCGGCACCTCTAACTGGCACCATCCGGGCCGGAGTTAACCCGCTGTTTCGAGGCGTTAACTGCCCGATTTGTCCCCTGACGGAACAACCGTGTCCACCGGGAGAGACCAGGTGTGCGCGGGCTCACACTCCAGGTCCGCGCTCGAGCGACGGTTGCCACCCGTGGTGGCCGATGGCGATTATCCCCGATCGCCGCTCCGGCCCGTTCCGCGTCACACTCCAGTCTCTACCCCGCGCGCCATGCTGAAGCTCCAGGTCGTTCTCGCAGCCGCCGCAACGATGGGCCTCGCGTCATCGCTCGCCGCGCAGCAGCAGCCCGCGCCGCCCCAGCCGGCGGGGCTCGAAGTGGGCACAGTGGCGCCCGATTTCACGATCCCGGGCGCCACCAGGTACGGGACCCTCGCGCAGCCGGTGAAGCTGTCGGACTATCGCGGCCAGACGGTCGTGCTCGCGTTCTTTCCCCGAGCGCGCACGCGGGGCTGCACGTTCCAGATGGAGGCCTACCGCGATCGCTATGCGACCCTCTACCGCGGCGGCCGGAACGTCGTCGTCATCGCGGTGAGCACCGATGCGGACACCACCCTCGCGGCGTGGGCCCGCGAGCTCGAGACGCCGATTCTCTTCGGGAGCGACTCGGCCCAGACGGCGGCAAAGGCGTACGGCGCTGCCGCGCCGGGGAGAAGCTTCAATGCGCGCCACCTGTACGTGATCGCCCCGGACGGACGCATCGCGCACCGCCAGGTTCCCTTCAACGAGCTCGCCGAGGTGTCGTACGACCGCCTGGGCGAGGCGATCGCGCAGCTTGCGCCCCGCTGATCCGATGCCCGGGCGCGACGCGACGCAACGCGTTCGATGATGGAGCAATCGGTACTCCCCGCGCTCGAGATCTACGAGGCGGCCGTCGCCGCCGCCGCGCCCGGGCCCCGCGTCGCCGCGGCGGTTGCGGCATTGCCGCTCGAGGGCAGGACCAGCGTCTGGCTCTTCGCGATCGGCAAGGCCGCGCATCCCATGGCAGCGGGGGCCATCGAGGGGCTGCGGGGCAGCAGAGTCGGACTTGCCGGGGGGCTCATCGTCTCACCCGAGCGCGCACCCTCGCCGCACGCGTCGCTGGAGGTCATGACGGGGGAGCACCCCATCCCGGGCCGCGGGTCCTTCGCCGCGGGGCAGCGTCTCGCGGAGCTCGCCCGCGGGATGCGCAGCACCGACGCGGTGATCGTGCTCGTCTCCGGCGGCGCCACGAGCCTCATCGCGGCCCCCGTGCGAGGCGTCGCGGAATCGGAGCTCGCGGAGTTCTACACCCGCCTGCTCGCCCGCGGGCTGCCGATCGCGGAGATGAATGCCATCCGCAAGCGATTCAGCCGCTGGGGCGGCGGCCGGCTCGCCGTCGCCGTCGCGCCGGCGACGACGTGGTGCATCGCGATCAGTGACGTCGTCGGTGACGAGATCGAGGCGATCGGCTCGGGGCCGTGCGCTCCCGACGCCTGCACGGCGACGGATGTCCAGCGGATGCTGGAGCGCACCGGATTGCATGCCCACCTGCCCCCCTCGATGCGGAAGGTGCTCGAGCAGACGCCAAGAGGACTGCATCCCGAGACACCCAAGCCTCGCCATCCGGCATTCGCCCACGTGCTGAGCCAGGTCGTGCTCACCAATCGCGACGCGCTCGAGGGCGCGGCGGCCCACGCGCAACGCCTGGGATACGACGCCGAGATCGTCGCCGAGCCGTTGACGGGCGAGGCCGCGGAATACGGGGTCCGCATCGCGCGGGCGCTCATCGAGAAGCGGCGTGGCCTCGAGCCGGGCGCACGGCGCTGCGTGCTGTGGGGAGGCGAGCCGACGGTCAACCTCGCGCCGCCACCGATTCCGGTCGATCACCGCGGCCGCCCGCTGACGCCGCCGTCTGCCGGCCCACCACCGGGCGGTCGGTGTCAGGAGCTCGCCCTGTCCGCCGCGCGCGCGCTCGACGGCGCAGGTGACGCGGCCGACGGCATCCGGATCCTCGCGGCCGGCACCGACGGCCGCGACGGTAGCACCGACGCCGCCGGCGCCGTCGTCGACCGCACGACGTGGCACGCAATCAGCGAAGCAGGCCACGACCCGTCGCACGCCCTGCTCGCCCACGATGCGCATCGCGCGCTGGCGTCGGTCGGGGCGCTGATCCGGCCCGGCCCGACCGGGACCAACGTGATGGACGTGGTGGTGGGGCTGATCGACGCGTGATGCATCAGGCATGACCGGGGGATCACGGCTCGCCCCGGTCGCGCGCCATTACATTCTCTGACATGAACACCCAGCGTCCCTTCACCGTCGCCATCATCCAGGACTCCGCCTCCGACGACAAGGCGGCGGTCGTCGCGGCGACGTCGGAGCGAATCCGCGAGGCAGCGCGCCGCGGCGCGCAGATCATCTGCCTCAAGGAGCTCTTCAACGCGCCGTATTTCTGCAAGCGCCTCGAGCTCGAGCGGTTCGACATCGCCGAGCCGATTCCTGGGCCGACGACGCACGTGATGCAGAAGCTCGCCAAGGAGCTCGAAGTCGTCATCGTGGTGCCGATCTACGAGCGGCAGGCGGCGGGACTCTACCGCAACTCCGCGGCGATCATCGACGCCGACGGCTCGCTGCTCGGGGTCTATCGCAAGATGCACATCCCGCACGACCCGCTCTTCGAGGAGAAGTACTACTTCGCCCCGGGCGACGTCGTGCAGGTCGAGGGCGCACACGCGAGCGCGAACGGCTTCGCGGTGTGGAAGACGCGGTATGCGACGATCGGCGTGCTGATCTGCTGGGATCAGTGGTATCCCGAGGGCGCGCGCATCACGTCGCTGCTCGGCGCGCAGATCCTCTTCTATCCGACCGCCATCGGCTGGCATCCCGCCGAGCGACAGAACTCCGGCGCCGCACAGGCGGACGCCTGGCGCACGATCCAGCGCGGCCACGCGATCGCCAACGGCGTGTTCGTCGCGTCGCCCAACCGGGTCGGCCACGAGGACGAACCGGGCACGCAGGGCATCACCTTCTTCGGCCACTCGTTCATCGCCGACCCGTTCGGCCGCGTCATCGCCGACGGTGGATTCGAGACCGAGGAGATCCTCATGGCGGAGTGCGATCCCGCGCTCATCGAGGAGACGCGGCGCAACTGGCCGTTCCTGCGCGACCGGCGAATCGACGCGTACGGGCCGATCCTGAACAGGTACATCGGCAAGTGATTGCATACTGCGTCGCCGTCCGGTCCCGGGCGGCGGGCGCACGGCCACGACTACATGGACGACCAGAATCTTCGCGGTGACGTCGACGCCGGCGGCATCGGTCCGCTGGGGGACCAGAGCCGCACGAGCGCGCGCAACATCGAGCCTGGCCCCGAGGCCCGCCGGCCGTCGGCCGGCGACGTCCGCTGGCCGGCCGAGTGGGAGCCCCACGAAGCGACCTGGATCGCGTGGCCGCACCACGAGCCGGACTGGCCGGGCAAGCTCGGGCCGATTCCGTGGGTGTACGCGGAGATCGTGCGCGTGCTGCACCGGCATGAACGCGTCGAGATCCTCTGTCACGACGACGCGGTCGCGGAGGCAGCGCGTACGCACCTCGATGCCCATGGGGTGCGGGAGAACTTCCGGCTGCACGTCGTCCCGAACGACCGCGTGTGGGTGCGCGATTCGGGTGCGACGGGTGTGCTTCGCCGGGACGGCTCGCTCGAGTGGGTGAACTGGCGCTTCAACGCGTGGGCGAAGTACGACAACTACGAGCGCGACGCCCAGGTCGGGGCTGCGATGGCGGGGATCACGGATGTCCCGCTCGTCCAGCCGATGCGTCCCGATGGCCAGGGACGCCTCGTGCTCGAAGGCGGCGCCATCGAGACGGACGGCGCCGGCACCATGCTCGTGACGGAGGAGTGCCTCCTCTCGCCGATCCAGGAGCGCAACCCGGGCCTCGATCGCGAGGGGTACGAGCGGGCGTTCCGCGAGTCGCTCGGGATCAGGCACACGATCTGGCTCGGCGAGGGCTGTGTCGGCGACGACACGCATGGGCACGTCGACGACATCGCCCGCTTCGTCGCGCCGGACGTCATCGTCCTCGCTTACGAGGATGACCCCGCCGACGACGAGAATCATCGCCGCTCGGCGGACAACATGCGGCGGCTGGAGCTGGCCGGTGCCGAGCGCGGCGCGCTCAAGGTCGTGAAGCTCCCGTACCCACGCGCCGTCGAGATGCACGGCGAGCGTCTGCCGGCGAGCTACGCGAACTTCTACATCGCCAACGGCGTCGTCATCGTGCCGACGTTCAACGACCCCAACGATCGCGTCGCGCTCAACACGCTTGCCGAGCTGATGCCGGATCGCCAGGTCGTCGGCATTCACGCCGTGGACCTGGTGTGGGGTTTGGGGACGCTGCACTGCCTGTCGCAGCAGCAGCCGGCGGCCGGGGCGCGCAGGGGCTAGCCGGGCATCCCGCCTCCCGCCGCCGGGCGCGGGCATGGACCTCGACCGTCGGACCCGACGGGTCCGCTCCTTGCCCCCACACGCCCTGCCATGAAGATCATCCTCACTTCCGAGAACAGCGTCCGCCTCGTCCCGGACGCGGGGCCGATGACGATCGAGGCCCAGTCGGCGGAGCAGCAGTACTCCCCCTTCCACATGCTGGGGAGCAGCCTCGC
>DASTYL010000221.1:0-27589 GCA_035764975.1 Gemmatimonadaceae bacterium
GGGCTGCGCACCTCCCTGCTCTACGACGGCGTGTACGCGCCCAGGGGGCAGGCGCGATTCGCGGAGCGTACCGCCTCGAACATCTCCCCCGCGCACGTCGACTCGCTCGCGGCGATCGTCGCGTACTTCACCATCCCGACCATGGGCGTGACGGCGGACGTCGCGCAGCGCGGGATCCCGCGCGCGCAACCGGTGATGCGCTGGTTCGCGACCCGGTACGCGCCTCCGCCCTTCCCCGGCCGCATCGACGTCGCACGCGCTGCGCGTGGAGAAGCGCTCTACGACGCTGGATGCGCCTCGTGCCATGGGCGCCATGCGTCCGGTCCTGCTCCCCGCGCCCTGGTCCGGTTCCCCAACCGCCTCGTGCCGCAGGCCGAGATGGGAACCGACTCCGCGCGATGGGCGATGGTCGACACCGCCTTTCTCGGCGCGCTGAACCGCACGTCGTTCGCGGCGTATGCGACGCCGGCGCGCACGGGCGGCTATGTCGCGCCGATCCTCTCCGGCGTGTGGGCCACCGCTCCCTACCTGCATAACGGAAGCGTGCCGACGCTGTGGGCGCTGTTCTCCCCGGCAGCGCGTCCGGTGGCGTTCCCGGTCGGGGGACATCGGCTGGACTACGCCGACGTGGGGATCGCGATCGACGTGGATGCCAGCGGCGTGGCGTCATATCCCGGTGGCCACGTACCCTGGTCGACGCCCGAGCTGTACGACACTCGCATGCCCGGCCTCTCCAACCGGGGCCACGAGCGCTACACGGCAGGGCTGACCGACGAGCAGAAGCGCGACCTCATCGAGTACCTGAAGCTGTTGTAGGCGCCGCCACGCTACGGGACGAGTAGCAACTCCTCGACGGGAAGCCTCGGGCTCCTGGGCGGTTGGCGATCGATCGTCCCGGCCCGGAAGATCTGCACGAGCCTGCGACCGCCGCCGAGCGCGAGCCGCGCCTCGATGACCGTGCGGGACTGTGGATGGTCGGCGATCGCGGACATGGGCGCGAGGACGAGCCCCGCGCGCGTCGCGGCCAGCCACAGTCGATACAACCCACGGCCGACCTCGTAATCGGACGCGTTGGCAGCGGGACAGAAGCAGATGAACCCCGCCGCGGTCCGCGTCGCCCCGCTCTCCGCGACGAGCGCCCTGCCAAGCCCCGTGCGCTGCAGGATCCGGAACACCCCCGGCCGCATCAGGACGCGCGCGGCGGCCCGCTCTGCGTTCGAGAGCAGCATCGCATCCGCCGTCAAGCCGTCGCGGTGATAGGCGGGCTCCCGCGGGTTCAGGCGAAGCCACCGCCACAGCTCCGCATGGTGCGCGGGCTGCCGCTCGAACGCCCACGTCGCCTCGTCAACCAGGAGCGCGACCTCGGGTGCCACATCGTGCCCGAGGATCCGCGCGTCCCTCGCATCCGGGTCGTCGCGCAGCCGCAGGAGTGCCGCCGACGCGGCCGCGTCGTTTCGCAGCGCGCCGCGCCAGGTGCGGCGCTGCACGACATAGGGCGCGAGAGGGTCTTCCGTGCCGCCCGCGCGCAGCTCGAACGTCGCGACGACGTCCAATCCGCGGATCGTCGCCGCGTCGCAGGTCCGATGCGCATCCGCGGCCCAGGAGAGGTCGGCGACCTGCAACCCCCGCATCCCGGCGGCCAGCGCGAAACCCTCGAGTGCAGCGCCCAGCCCCGCGCGGTCGTCGCGGCCCGTCGGATCGGCGACCGGCAGGTTCCGCGACGGATCGCGCAGCAGGACGATTCGCGCCTCCGACGCCTGCGTCGCCCATCGCGCCGCCTGCACGTTGTGCGCGCTCGGCGCGCGGGCCGCCTCGGCCACGATGGCGCGAAGCGTGTCCAGTGAAAGCGGCCCGCTCACGTGACTGCGCGCTCGAAGAGATGCACGCGATGCAGCGGCATCCCCCCCAGCCGCTCGACCTGGCGGAGGCTCGCGCGATTCTCGTCGCCGATCCACGTGAGGCCAAGCCGGCGATAGCCGCGTGACTTGAGCGCCGACAGCACACGGTAGAGCATCGCGGGGTTCAGCCCCTGCCCGTGCAGGCGCGTCGCCACGCTGTAGAACACGATCACGGCGCGGTCCCGGCGGAACCGCTGCCGCAGCAGGTGCCACGGCGCCGTCCAGCCGAGCCGCGACCGCATTGCCCGCAGCATCGGATTGAGGTCGGGGATGCAGAGCACGACCCCGGCCGGTCCGGCGGCGTCGCGAACGAGCGCGGTGATCGCCGGATCGATGACGTGCGACAGGTCGCGCGCCTGAAACGCCATCTCCTCCGCTGCAAGCGGCACGAACATCGGGTTCCGTGCGAAGCCGTCGTTCAGGACCGCGCGAATCTCCTCGAGCGCCGAGCTGAGGTGACGACGCCGGAGCCGGACCCACTCCAACCCCGGCGCATCGAGCTGCGTCCGGGCCGCGGGGGTCAGCAGCTGCGCCGGGTCGAGCGCATCGAGATCGACCTCGAAGGTCGTGGCCGGGAACGTCGGCGTGAACCCCAGCTCCGTGAGCAGACGCGGGATGTGCGGGGGGTTCCAGACCATGTCGCTGTACGGCGGATGCGCGAAGCCCTCCGTCACGACCCCCATCTGCTGCATCGCGGTGAGGTTGAAGTTTCCCACGAGCGTGTCGCACCCCTGCTCGCGCGCGAACGTGTCGGCGGCGTCGAACAGGGCCGCGGCCGCCTCACGGTCGTCGGCTGAATCGAACAGGCCGAAGTATGCCCGTCGCCAGCCGTGGCGCGCGTTCGACGCGCCGTGCACGTGCGCCACGAGGCGTCCCACCGCGCGACCGTCGCGGTGCGCCGTCAGCAAGCGACGCCGCCCCTGCCCGACGGGCCCCCACAGCGGGTTATCGCGCATGTCGAGCGCCCGGCGAAGGTCGCTGCGAAGCGGAGAGACGTAGCGCGAGTGTCGCCCGTACACGCGCTCGGGGACTTCGAAGAACGCCTCGAAGTCGTCGTCCCGGATCTCAACGGGCATGCACGCGCTCCTGCGATGCGCCGCTGCGCGACGATTCCTCGATCGCGATCGCGTGCTGCGCCCGGCGGACCACCGCCGCGATCTCCTGCCCGGCCTCACCGGCCCCGGGAAGCTCGGGGGACGCCACGAGCAGCAGGAGCAGCGGATGCTCGCGGATCATGGCCACGTGCGTCATGTCGTGACGCTCGAGAAGATCCACGAGCTCCTCGCGCGCCCGGTCGGCCGTGAGGTCCGACGCGGCCGCGAGTGCGCCGTGCGCCCGGACCGCGGGCCCGGTCCGCAGTTCGTCGACGATCCGGTCGATGTCATAGCCCGCCAGGGCCGCCTCGTCGATCAGTCGGGCGTCGGCCGTCAGCGGGAGTCGGCGCAGACTGTGGGTGAATCGCTCGAAGCTCCCGGGCAGCGGCTCGGCGAGCCATTCCAGCAGGTGACGCTGCCGATCGCCGCGGTCCACCTCGCGCGTCCGCTGCAGCACGACGGCCAGCAGCACGACCGCGACCGCGACGCTCGTCCAGTGCACGATCGCGTCCCCCGTCGGCGGCCCGGCGAGAAAGGCGAACACGACGACGGCGATCACGGCCGTGCCCGTGAGGCGGGCGACGTCGTATGCCCACACCATGCGCCGCGTGCGCGCGCGGGCCGGGCGCAGGAGGGTGAACAGGAAGATCAGGACGGCGAGCCCGCCCATCCGGTTGGGCGGCCAGCCGAGGGCCGGACGGAAGTCCGTCGCGGCGAGGGGGACGGCGAGCGCGGTCGTCCACAGCACGGCGTCCACGAGTCCGTTCTCGGCGCGCGACAGCGACCGACGGTCCCGACGCAGCAGCACGAGCCCCAGCACCGCCATGTGCACGAGCAGGCCGGCGGCGAAGCTCGCGCCGAGGGCGGCGTTGGTCAGCGCGGGGCCGAGCGCGGGACGCATGAGGTTCACGAGAAACGCTGCCAGCCCGATCGCGGCGCCGAAGAGCTTCACCCAGCGAGGGACGTGGCGCCGCAGCAGGCCTTCGACGAACAGCGTCATCGCGAGCGGCAGCAGCGTGGCGGGCATGAACGCGACGATCTGCACGCCGAGGTCGTCGGGCCACGTCCACGCGAACGCGCGCACCGCGCAGAGCAGGCCGGCCGTCCCGACGAGCAGGCGCGTGCGCGCCTCGAGCAGGCTGCGCTGCGGACGCCGCGCCAGGTGCGCGAGGTACGCGAAGGCGCCGGCCGCCGCGAGCACGGTGATCAGCAGGTCGGCGCGCAGCGCCGCGGACTGGAGCGTCGCCGGCCACATCGTCAGGCCGTCGCCATCAGGCGCCGCACCATGCGGCGCGCCACGCGTTCGAGGATCCACGCAGTCGCGGCGCCGCGCGGCCGCTCGACCCGGAACCGCCACGGGTCGAAGAATGCGCCGCGATGATCGACCCCGCTGTCGCGGCCCAGCAGGACGGCGATGGCCTCGAAGGCCATGAGATTGCCGGTCGCGATCACCATCGGTGCGAAGGACGGGCGCGGGCGCTTGCCGGCGAGCATCTCCGCCGCGACGGCGAGGTCGATGTGGCGCGCGGAGCTCGAGTGGACGAGCACGTAGATCCCTTCCGCGAGCTTGCACGCCTCCGCCTGCTCCGGCGAGATCGCGCGCCAGTCGGTCCGCACCGTGGGAAACCCCAGGCGCTCCTCGGGGCGCGGATCCCCCGCGCGCACGACCGTCACCGACGGCAGCGGGCTCGTATAGGCATCGATCACCGTCCTGCCGTGGACGCGGGCCTTCCGGTAGAGGGCGATGCCTGCCGCGAGGTCGTCCATCCCGTTGATCACGACGTCATGCCGCGGGAGCAGCGTGTCGAGCTGCTCGACCCACTCGGCGCCATGACGGTCGATCACGAGGTCGGGGTTGATCCGCAGCAGCGATGCGACCGTCGCCGCGACCTTGCCGTGCCCCACCGTATCGAGCGTCGCGAACACCTGGCGATTGAGGTTCGAGACCTCGAAGGCGTCCATGTCGGCGATCGTGACGTGACCAACGCCCGCCCGCACGAGGGCCTGGAGCGCCGCGCCCCCCATGCCGCCGACTCCGCACACGAGCACGCGGCCGCGACGCAGGCGCTCCTGCTCCGCCGCGGTCACGAAGCCGGCGTTGCGGCTGGTGAATGCCTCGTACGAGAAGGATGCCTCAGCCATGCAGTGCCCTCCGTGGGGGCCCCGAGAGGATCGGTCGGGCCGGGCGCAACGCCCCCATCGGCTGGTCGGCGCTCAGCCACTGGACCACCGGCGCCACGAACGCCTCCAGGGCGCGCAACACGAACTGCATCGCGAGCGCTCCCGGGGAGAGTGCGGGCGCGGACCGGGTATAGTAGCCGCCCGCCGCGCGGAGCGTGAACCGGCCGAGCTGCAGCACGTCGTCGCCGCGGTCGTAGTCGAGCATGCGCGCGCACCACTCGTTGTGCTGCGGATGCCGGTGCCTCGCCGATTCGTCGAACGACTTCTTGAGGTTGTCGGACCCACCGGTGTAGGCATTGCGGATGATCCCGTGCTCCTCGTCGAACTCCGCCTCGGGCCCCACGCCGAACACGTGGCGGTGGCGGGCCATGATCTGCCGGGCAAGCTGCAGGTGCGCGAAGCTCTGGCGGTCGCGGGGGTCGCAGGTCGGATAGACCTGCTCGAAGCTCTCGGATACCATGCCGAAGACGGCGGGCACCTGCGTGACGTTGCTGATCCACAGGGGGCGGAGCTGCCGCCGCGCGAACAGCAGGAAGCACGTCAGGCCGTAGAGCACGCCGCTCAGCCCTGACGCCCGCACCGCCGGATCGACCATCACGAGGCCGAGGTGCAGGACGTCGACGGGCTGTCCGCGCAGCTCGCAGTCCAGAAAGGCGAGCGCGTTGAACGCGACGGCGCGATCGTCGTCCGCCGAGTAGACGATCGTGAGCACGGAGCTCGCGAGGCGCTCGGGATCGCCCGAGGCGGCGCCATAGTCCAGCGAGCCGGCCGGAATCGCGGCGCGCAGCACCGTCTGAAGGTCAGCGACGAGCGCGCGCTGATCTTCGGCGGCCATCCACATGCCCGGACGCTCGACGATGCGCACGCGAGCCCCGCCCCGCATGCGCACCGTCTCATCCATGTACCGCCGCCGGAACGTCGCGGGGCTCAGCACGATTCAGGCATCGAGGACCCCGGGATGCGCCACTCAGTGGCAGAGGGTTACAGCGACGCTCCGTGACACTTCTTGAACTTCTTCCCCGACCCGCAGGGGCACGGGTCGTTGCGCCCGACGTTCGACCAGTCGCCGGTCGCGCCGGCGTTTGGGCTGAGCGAACGCGTGGCGCCGGCCCCCACGATGAGCGGATCGCGGCGTGCCGTGGCGCCCGTCTTCGGCGGCTCGGCCGGGCCGACGTCAAGCACGGCCTCCGTGGCCTCGCCCGCCGGGGTCCCGTCCCCGGGCGCACCCGCCGCGGCGGGAACCGGCTCCACCACGTCCTCGAGGATGCCGAGCGCGTTGTACTTCCGCTTCGGCGCCGACGGTGGCGGGGCGAGGGGCGTCGGCGGCTCGACCACGAGCTGCGCCTTCATGAACCGCTCGGCGAACGAGCCGTAGATGTCGGTCATGAGGTCCACGAACATCGAGTAGGCTTCCTGCTTGTACTCGATGAGCGGATCCTTCTGCCCCCACGACCGGTAGTGGATCGCGTTGCGGAGCTGGTCGAGGTCGTAGAGGTGGTCCTTCCACTTCTCGTCCAGCACGTTGAGCATCACGAGCGACAGCAGGCGATCGGCGTAGCCGCCCTGCGCATCGCGCACCATGTCCAGGCTCTCGAGCTTCGCGGCGAAGGCGGTGCGCGCCGCGTCCGTCGAGGCCTCCACGGCATCCGGGACGGACGCCGGGCGCCGCTCGGGATCGAGCGCCGGCACCTGGAGCATGTAGTGCAGCAGGAGATCCTGCCGCACCAGGTCGAGGTCCCACTCCTCGGGCGTGTCGAACTCCTCGAGGGCCGTCTCCACGCGGCGCGCCACGGCCTTCTCGACCATCTTGAGCGCCTCGCCCTTCAGCTCCTCCCCGCCCTCCAGCGCGAACGACCGCAGCGAGTAGATCACCTCGCGCTGCTGGTTCATCACGTCGTCGTAGTCGAGCAGCCGCTTGCGGCTCTGGAAGTTCTGGAGCTCGACGCGCTTCTGGGCCTGCTCGATGGACCGCGTGATGAGCGGATGCGTCAGCATCTCGCCCTCCTTCGCGCCCATGCGGTCCATCAGCTTCGCGATGCGGTCCGACCCGAACAGCCGCATCAGGTCGTCCTCGAGCGACAGGAAGAACTGCGACGCCCCCGGATCGCCCTGGCGGCCCGCACGGCCCCGGAGCTGCCGATCGATGCGCCGCGACTCGTGCCGCTCGGAGCCGATGATGTGCAGCCCGCCCATCTCCTCGACGTCCACCAGGTTGCCGTCGACGTCCTGGACCTGCGAGGGCTTCGCCTCGCGCACGCCGTCGCCGAGCTTGATGTCGGTTCCGCGGCCGGCCATGTTCGTCGCGATCGTGATCGAGCCGCGCTGCCCCGCGCCCGCCACGATCTCGGCCTCGCGCTGGTGGTACTTCGCGTTCAGCACGTTGTGCGGCAGTCCCGCGCGCTGGAAGAGCTTCGCCAGCGTCTCCGACGCATCCACGCTCGTCGTGCCCACGAGCACCGGATATCCGAGCTCGTGGAGGCGGCGCGTCTCGTCGACGATCGCCTGGAACTTCTCCTTGCGTGTCTTGTAGACGAGATCCTGCCGGTCGTCGCGGACGATCGGCCGGTTCGTCGGGACGACGGCGACCTCCAGCCCGTAGATCTCGAAGAATTCGTTCTCCTCGGTCTCGGCGGTGCCGGTCATGCCCGCGAGCTTGTCGTACATCCGGAAGTAGTTCTGGATCGTGATGGTCGCGAGCGTCTGGGTCTCGCCCTTCACACGAACGCCTTCCTTGGCCTCGACCGCCTGGTGGAGGCCCTCCGACCACCGGCGCCCGGGCATCGTCCGGCCCGTGAACTCGTCGACGATCAGCACCTCGCCGTCCTGCACGACGTAGTTCACGTCGCGCTCGTACAGCGCGTGCGCCTTCAGCAGCTGGTGAACGATGTTGAGCTTCTCGGCGGTCTGGGCGTACTGCGCCTCCAGCTCCCGCCGCCGGGCGAGCTTCTCCTCGCCGGTCAGCCCCGCATCGTGGTCGATCCGGCCCGTCTCCTCGGAGATGTCCGGGAGGATGAACTGGTCCTGCGCGGAGGGCGACATGAACTCCACGCCGCGATCCGTCAGGTGCACGGAGTGTCCCTTCTCGTCGAGCACGAAGAGCAGCTCGTCCTCGATGTCCCGGAACACCTGCCGCGCGGCCGGGAGCTTCCGGTCGGAGAGGTGCTCGAGCTCCTTCTTCTGCACGAGGATCTGGTACGCCGGCTCCTGCATCATCTTCATGAACCGGCGGTTCTTCGGGCTGCCAAGGCGCGCCTTGTAGAGCTTGAGCGCCGCCTCCTCCATCTCGTCGCGGGCCAGCGCGCGCTCGGCGTCGGCCACCAGCGTGTTCACGACCTCGGTCTGCCGCCGGAAGAGACGGGCGACGTCGGCGTTGAACTGGAAGTACCGGGTGTCGTTGTCGTTGCCGACCGGGCCCGAGATGATGAGCGGCGTCCGCGCCTCGTCGATGAGGACGGAGTCCACCTCGTCGACGATCGCGAAGACGTGCGGCCGCTGCACGCGCTGGTCCGTGGCGAGGACCATGTTGTCGCGCAGGTAGTCGAAGCCGAACTCGTTGTTCGTGCCGTACGTGATGTCCGCGTGATATGCAGCGCGGCGCTGGGCACTCCCCGGCTCGGTGTCGTCCAGGCAGGCGACGGTGAGGCCGAGGTAGCTGTAGAGGTGCCCCATCCACTGCGAGTCGCGGCGGGCGAGGTACGAGTTCACCGTGACGAGGTGCGCCCCCTTCCCGGGGAGCGCATTCAGGTACAGCGGCAGCGTCGCGACGAGCGTCTTGCCCTCGCCCGTGGCCATTTCGGCGATGCGGCCGAGATGCAGCTGGATGCCGCCGATGAGCTGCACGTCGTAGTGCACCATGTCCCACGTCAGCTCGTGCCCGGTGACGGCGACCGCGCTGCCGACGAGGCGCCTCGCGGCGGCCTTCACGGTCGCGAACGCCTCCGGCAGCAGCTCGTCCAGGACCTCGGCGATCTCGCGACGGAGGTCGCCCTCGACGCCGCCGCGGCCGTCGGCGCCGCTCAGTTCATTGTCGAGACGCTCGCGCTCGGCGGCATCCGCGGCATCGTGCTTCGCCTGCTTCAGCTCCGCGATCCGGCGCTCGAGCTCCCCGGTCCGTTCGGCGAGGATGCCGCGGAACTTCGCCGTCTGCCCGCGCAGCTCCGCCTCGGGGACGGTGTCGAGCCGCTCGAAGTGCTCGTTGATGGCATCGACGATCGGCTGCACCCGCTTCCGCTCGCGGTCGTGCCGGGTGCCGAGCACCGAGGTGATGATTCGCTTCAGCATTGCGTTCCTCTATCGGTACAGCCGATGCGCGGCGATGTAGTCCGCCACGCGGTCGGTCACGAAGCCACGCACGGGGAGGCCGGCGCGCACGCGCGCCCGGATCTCCGTCGATGAGACGTCCACTCGCCGCGTCTTCACGGCAACCATCCCTTCCAGCAGCGATACGGGATCGCCATTGCGCTGCATCACGGCCACCGTGGCGAGCTCGCGGATCCGCGCCGGCTCCCGCCAGCGCGAGAAGCTCGGGAGCACGTCCGCCCCGACGAGGAAGTACCGCTCCGCTTCGGGGAACCGCGCGGCATAGGTCGCCAGCGTGTCAACCGTGTAAGATAACCCGCCCCGTTCGATTTCGATCGGGTCCACGTCGAGCCTGGGGTCCGCATCGGCGAGCAGCCGGGTCATCGCCAGCCGATGCTCCGCCGGGGCGTGCTGCCCCTGCTTGAGCGGCTGCTGGGCGGCTGGCACCAACACGAGGCGGTCGAGCCCGAGGGCGTCGACCGCGTCGCTGGCAGTGAGCAGGTGGCCTACATGCGGCGGGTCGAAGCTCCCGCCGAGCAGTCCGATGCGCACCTCAGGGTGCGCTGGGCGCCGGCGTCGCGGACGTCGCTGCGGTGGGCGGCGCCACGCCGCTGCACTGGCTCCGGACCTCCTCGTCGTCCGCGAACCGCTCCCGCAGCCAGGCGCAGGTCTCCCGCGCCTCCTCGGCGTACCGGATGGACTGGTAGACCTCGACGAGCTTGATCCCGGCCTTCCGCGCCGTCCCCGTCTGCGGATAGGTGTCGAGCACCGTCCGGAGGTAGATGATCGCCGAGTCCGGCGCCTTGCGGCGGGCGTAGTGGCGCCCGATCTCGAAGTTCTTGATCGCGAACCACTCATCGAGTTCCCGCGCCTCGCGCTCCGCCTGCGGCAGGAGCGGCGACGCCGGATAGAGCCCCATCATCTGCCGGTACGCGGCGAGGGCCGTCTCGCCGTACTGGGAGTCGAGCTCGGGCTTCCGCCAGAGCCGCCGGTACGACCGCGCGGACTCCAGCGCCGCGTCGTCCGCGAGGCTGTCCTCCGGGCTCGCGTCGAAGACCCGCTGGAAGGTCTGCGCGGCGAGCAGCCAGTCCTGCCGCTTCTGCTGCGCCCGCCCCAGGTACCAGTACGACCGGACGAGCAGGGTGTCGCGCGGCGCGAGCGTCGTCGTCAGCTGCTCGAAGGCGGCGACGGCGTTATCCCACCGGCGTGCGTCGAATTCCCGGACCCCGGCCTGGAAGAGGGCCTCGCTGGTCGGGAACTTCTCCACCCGGAAGGTCGGACGGCACGCGACACTGAACAGCGCGAGCGCCGCGAGAGCGATTAGGCGAAAGTGCATACGGACTCAGATACCCGGCTCGGAGCCGGTGGTTCGGGCGCTTCCGGCACGACGCCGGGCGAGCATGGACCGGTAAACCTCGAGCCGCGGCTCCTCGGGGTGGCGCCGTGCCGCCTCGTCCCAGAGACGGGCCGCGCCGTCCAGATCGCTCTGAAGATACATCGCCAACCCGCGCAGCAGCATGCCGTCGAGCCATTCGGGATGCAGGCGCAGCGCTTCCTGCAGGGCGGCGTCGGCGCCCACGTGGTCGCCCTGCTCCAGCAGCGCGCGCCCCAGCTTGAACTGGATGTCCGCGAACCCCGGTCGAAGCTCGAGCGCCGCGCGGTACTGCGTCACCGCCCGCGGCAGGTCGCCGGCCTCGCGATACTCGTCGCCGAGCTGCGAATGGCTGTTGGCGAGGCGGTTGGCCACCACGGCGGGAAAGCCGGTCCCGTCCGCCTGGCCCAGCGCTTCCGCGCGCCGGATGCTCGCCTCCGCCCCGTCCGCGTCCCCGAGCTGCTGGAGCACGACCGCCCGGTTGAGGAGCGCCTCGATGTAGCGGGGGTTGTCGGCGAGGGCCCGGTCGAAGGCCGCAACGGCGTCGGCCGTCCGGCCGATCATCGCCAGCGCGAGGCCCAGCAGGTTGAGGGCATCCGGGTACAGCGCACCATCCCGGTCGGCGCTCGTGAGCACGAGCACCGTCCCGTGATAGTCCCGGACCGCGAAGCGCTCGCGGGCGACGAGCAGCGCGTCGTTCATCGGCCGGCGCGCCCTCCCCGGCCCGGGGTCCCGGTTCGCGCGATCACGCGCTCGCCACCGCCGTCGACACCGCCGCCGCGGGCTGGGAGAGCGCCACGATCCGGGCCTTCGTCCGGACCGTGTTCCGCGTGACGTTCCGCGCGTCCACGATGAGCGACGCGTGATCGACCACGTGCTGGTAGTCCACGTCCCGGTGATCGGTCACCACCACCACGGCGTCCGTCGCTCCGAGCTCCGCCGCGGTCAGCGGGACGCTGTGCATCTCCATCTCGATCCCATGGTGCGGATCGGCGCGGATGACCGGGACGAAGGGATCGTGATACACGACCTCCGCCCCGTACGCCTCGAGGAGCCGGATCACGTCGAGCGCGGGCGACTCGCGCACGTCGTCGATGTCGCGCTTGTACGCCACGCCGAGCACCAGGACGCGCGAGCCGTTCACGGCCTTGCGGTCCGCGTTGAGCCCGAGCAGCACCTTCTCGACGACGAACGCCGGCATCTGCGAGTTGATCTCGCTCGCCAGGTCGATCATCCGGGTCTTGTAGTTCAGCGTCCGCATCTTCCACGCGAGGTAGTGCGGGTCGAGCGGGATGCAGTGGCCGCCGATGCCGGGGCCGGGCGTGAACTTCATGAACCCGAACGGCTTCGTCGCCGCGGCGTCGATCACCTCCCAGACGTCCACGCCGAGCTTGTCGCACATGATCGCCATCTCGTTGGCGAGCGCGATGTTGATCGAGCGGAACGTGTTCTCCAGGAGCTTCACCAGCTCGGCCGCCTCGGGCGTCGAGACCGGCACGACCGTGTCGATGCACGCCGCATAGAGAGCGGTGGCGACTTCGGTGCACGCGGGCGTGACGCCGCCGACGACCTTGGGCGTATTCTTCGTGTGATAGACCGGATTCCCGGGGTCCACCCGCTCGGGGCTGAAGGCCAGGAACACGTCCTCGCCGACCCGAAGCCCGAGCTCCTCCATCGTGGGCGCGAGCAGCTCCCGCGTCGTGCCGGGGTATGTCGTGCTCTCGAGCACGATGAGCTGCCCCGGATGAGCGGTCCGCGCGATGGTGTCGCGCGCGGCAAGCACGTAGCTCATGTCCGGGTCGCGGGTCTTCACGAGCGGCGTCGGCACGGCGATCGAGATCGCATCCGTCTCCGCCAGCCGCGCCGGATCGGTCGTCGCCTCGAACCGCCCGGACCGGACGAACTCCGCGACGTCGGTTGCCGCCACGTCCTGGATGTGCGATCGGCCGGCACGCAGCTCGCCGACCACCCGCTCGCTGACGTCGAAGCCGATGACCTTGAAGCCCGCCTTCGCGAACTCCACCGCCAGCGGCAGGCCGACATACCCCAGGCCGACGACGCCGATGACCGCGGAGCGGTCCGCGATCCGGCCGAGCAACACGTCCTTGTTCATCACGATGCTCTGTTCAGGAAGTTGAAGCGATCAGCGACCGAAGAACCCGCGCACGGCGGCGACGACCTCGTCGCGCTGCGCCGCGGTGAGCTCCGGGAAGACCGGCAGCGACAGCACCTCGTCGGCCGCCCGCTCCGCCTCGGGAATGCTGCCCTTCTTGTAGCCGAGGTACGCGAAGCACTCCTGCAGGTGCAGCGGCAGCGGGTAGTAGATCGCCGAGCCGACGCCCCGGTCCGTCAGGTGCTGCTTCAGCGCATCGCGCTTTCCGCCGGCGACGCGAACGGTGTACTGGTTGTAGATCGACTCGTTCTCCGGCGCCACGTACGGCGTCGTGACCTCGGCGAGGTCGGCGAACGCGGCATCGTAGAACGCCGCGTTCTTCCGGCGCGCGGCGCTCCAGCCCGCGAGGTGCGGCAGCTTCGTCTCGAGCACCACGGCCTGCAGCGCATCGAGGCGGCTGTTGAACCCGACCTCGTCATGGTAGTACTGCTTCGAGCCGCCGTGCACGCGCAGCTTCTTCAGGCGCGCCGCGAGCTTGTCGTCCTGGGTCACCATCATGCCGCCGTCGCCGTAGCCGCCCAGGTTCTTCGACGGGAAGAAGCTGAACGTCCCGATCGTCGCCCGCTCGCCGGCCATCGTCCACGTGCCGCCGACCTTGCGCCGCGCGCCGATCGTCTGCGCCGCATCCTCGATCACGGGGATGCCGCGTGCGATCGCCGTGATCCGCTCGAGCTCCGCCATCTGGCCGAACAGGTCCACCGCGATGATCGCCCTGGTCTTCGGCGTGATCGCCGCCTCGATGGCGGCGACCGAGACGTTGAAGGTCCTCGGCTCGATGTCCACGAACACCGGCGTCGCGCCGGCGTTGTGGATGGTGCCCGCGGTGGCGAAGAAGGTGAACGGGGTCGTGATCACCTCGTCGCCACGGCCGATGTCCAGCGCCTTGAGCGCCAGCAGCAGCGCATCCGTTCCACTGGCGCATCCGATCGCGTGCTTCGTGTTCGAGAGCTTCGCGACGTCGGCCTCGAGCCGGTCCACCGGCTCGCCGAGAATGAAGGTCTGCGCGTCGATGACCTTGGTGACGGCGGCGAGCATCTCGTCGCGGATCGTGGCGTGCTGCGCGCGGAGGTCGAGCAGAGGGACGGACATTGCGATGTGAGCGGTTCGGATCCGATCCGGCACCGGGCCGGATGTGAAGGCAGGGCTCGGCGGGCGAGCCCTGTAAGCTAGCGTCCTACAGGCGGGGGCGCAGCGGGAGCGGGACGTCGCGGCCGACCTTCGCCGACTCGTAGATGCCGAGAATGAGCTCGAGCGACTTCCGCCCGGCCCGGCCGTCGGTCTCCGGCCTGGCATCGCCCCGGAGCACCGCCAGCACGTTCTCGTAGTAGCCGAAGTGTCCCGATCCGTACACGCTGGCGGGGTTGGCGGCCTGCATGAGCTGCTCGACGGCCTTGTCGTCGTCGTCATACTCGGCGAACTGCCAGTGCTCCACCCGGTTGACCGCCGTGCCCCCGATCTTCACCGTCCCCTTCTCGCCGAGGATCGTGATCGAGCCTTCCATGTTGCGCGGATAGGTGAGCACCGTGACCTCGATGACCCCGAGGGCTCCGCTGCGGAACCGCAGCACGGCCGCCCCGGAGTCCTCCGCCTCGATCTGGCGCGCGAGCGTCGCCGTCTTGGCGACGACCGACTCCACGGGTCCGACGAGCCACTGAATCAGGTCCACGTAGTGTGACGCCTGGTTCATGAACGCGCCGCCGTCGAATTCCCACGTGCCGCGCCACGGCGCCTGCGTGTAGTACTCCTGCGGGCGCGTCCACCGGACCGTTGCGTTGGCCATGTAGATCCGCCCGAAGCGTCCCTTCTCCACCGCCCGCCGCAGCAGCTGGATGGGCGGATTCAGGCGGTTCTGCTTCACGACGAAGAGATGGACCCCGGCCTCGTCGCACGCCTGCACCAGCGCATCCGCGTCCTCGAGCCGCGTCGCCATCGGCTTCTCGCTGACGACATGCTTGCCTGCCTTCGCGGCGAGAATTCCATGCGCCGGATGCAGCCCCGACGGCGTGCAGATGGCGACGAGGTCGCAGTCCACCCCGGCGAGCATGGCCTCCAGCGTACGGAACGCGGGAATCCCGTGCGGCTGCGCCACGGCCTCTGCCCGCGAGAACTCGGTGTCGCAGACGGCGACGAGGTCGAGGCCCTCGAGCTTGTCGATGGCGGCGACGTGGTTGCCGCTGATCCGCCCGCAGCCGACGAGGGCGACGCGGAACGAATGCCGTGCAGCGCCGGTCACTTCGCGGCCTCCGTGGCGAGCGGCTTGATGCCTTCCCCGTCGCGCACGTACGTGAGCCCGCACGCACCGCAGGTGCCTTCCCCACTCGCGGGCAGCCGCTCGCCGCACTGGCACATCCAGCCGATGCGCCGCGCGGGCACCCCCGTCATGAGCGCATAGGCCGGCACGTCCTTCGTCACCACCGCCCCGGCCCCGATGAAGCTGTACTCGCCGAGGGTCGCGCCGCAGACGATCGTCGCGTTGGCGCCGATCGAGGCCCCGCGCTTCACCAGCGTACGCCGGTACTCGTGCTTCCGGCTCACGTGGCTGCGCGGGTTCACGACGTTGGTGAACACCATGGACGGGCCGCAGAACACGTCGTCCTCCAGCTCCACGCCCTCGTAGATCGAGACGTTGTTCTGGATCTTGACGTTGTCGCCGATGCGCGTGCGCGGCATCACGACGACGTTCTGGCCGAGGCTCGAGCGCTCGCCGATGACGGCACCCGGCATGACGTGGCAGAAGTGCCAGACCTTGGTGCCGGCGCCGATCACCGCGCCGTCATCGACGTAGGCGGATTCGTGGACGAAGTGGTCACTCATTGGAAGTCTCGGTTAACGAGCTGCGAGCTGCGAGGAAGAGCTTTCCCGTCCGAGAGGGGCCGCGCTGCATCGTGCCACTTGGACGAGGGGCAGGTTCTCGCAGCTCGCAGCTCGCAGCTCGTGTCATTACTGACCCACCGGTGCCAGCATCGCCTGCCACTCCTGCAGCGAGCGGACGCCCGGCGGCCGCGACCGGATGGACAGGATCGCATCGGATGCGGCATTCGCCGCCGACAGCGTCGTCGTGTACGGAATGCGATGCCGGATGGCCGCCTGCCGCATCGTGTAATCGTCGCGCTGCGCGTGCTTGCCGAACGGCGTGTTGATCAGCAGCTGCACGTCGCGGTTGATGATGAGATCGAAGCAGTTCGGGCGCCCCTCGTGGATCTTCAGCGTCCGCTCGCACGGGATGCCCCGGGCGCGGAGGTAGCGCGCGGTCCCCGTCGTCGCGAACAGGCGGAATCCCATCTCGTGAAAGCGACGGGCGATCGGCGTGACGTTCGCCTTGTCGGAATCGTTCACGGTCACGAGAATGGCGCCCTCCACGGGCAGGCCGTTGGAGGCCGCGAGCTGCGCCTTGCCGAACGCCTGGCCGAACGAGTCCGCGATCCCCATCACCTCGCCCGTCGACTTCATCTCCGGGCCGAGCACCGGGTCCGTCCCCGCGAACTTGTTGAAGGGGAACACCGCCTCCTTCACCGAGACGTACGGCGGCACGATCTCCTCGGTGAAGCCCATCTCCGCGAGCGTCTCGCCCATCATCGCCCGGGCCGCGAGCGACGCGAGCGGGACGCCGATCGCCTTGGACACGAAGGGGATCGTGCGGCTGGCGCGCGGATTCACCTCGAGGACGTACACCGTCCCGTCCTTGATGGCGTACTGCACGTTGATCAACCCGACGACGCCGAACGCCTTCGCCAGTGCGACGGTCTGCTCGCGGATGGTCGCAAGGTCGCGCTCCCCGATGAGGTACGGCGGCAGCACGCAGGCGGAGTCGCCCGAGTGAATGCCCGCGTCCTCGATGTGCTGCATGATCCCGCCGATCACGACGTTCGACCCGTCGGAGATCGCGTCCACGTCGCACTCGTACGCATCCTCGAGGAAGCGGTCGATCAGCACGGGCCGCTCCTCGGACACGCGCGCCGCGGTCGCGAAGTACTCCTCGAGCTGCGCCGGGTCGTAGACGATCTGCATCGCGCGCCCGCCCAGCACGTAGGACGGCCGGACGAGCACGGGGTACCCGATGCGATCCGCGGCGGCCAGCGCCTCCGCGACGCTCGTCGCGGTGCCGTTCGGCGGCTGCTTCAGCCCGAGCTCGTTGGCGATCTGGTCGAAGCGGCGCCGGTCCTCCGCCGCGTCGATCGAATCCGGCGACGTGCCGAGGATGGTCACCCCTTCCGCCTCGAGCGCGCGCGTCAGCTTGAGCGGCGTCTGCCCGCCGAGCTGCACGATCACCCCTTCCGGCTGTTCGCGTTCGACGATCGCCAGCACGTCCTCGAGCGTGAGGGGCTCGAAGTACAGCTTGTCCGACGTGTCGAAGTCGGTGGAGACCGTCTCGGGATTCGAGTTGATCATGATCGTCTCGTATCCCTGCTGCCGCAGCGCCATCACGGCGCGCACGCAGCAATAATCGAACTCCACACCCTGCCCGATGCGATTCGGGCCGCTGCCGAGGATGATCACGGAGCGCCGCCCGCTGCGCGGGGCCTCGTCCTCCTCGTCGTAGCTCGAATACAGGTACGGCGTGCTCGAGGGGAACTCGCCGGCACAGGTGTCCACCATCTTGTACGCGGGCCGCACGCCGAGCTCGCGGCGGTGGGCCCGCGCGTTGCGCTCGTCCTCGCCCCGCAGCGCGCCGAGCTGGCGGTCGGAGAAGCCGAACCGCTTCATGCGCCGCATCGCTGCCGCATCCACGTGCGCCAGCCCGGCGTACCAGCGCTCCGCGTCCACGAGCTCCTGGAGCTGGGCCAGGAACCAGGGATCGATGCCGGTGAGCTCGTGGACCTCGGCGATGCTCCAGCCGCGCAGCAGCGCGTGCTTCACCTGATAGACGCGCTCCGGCGTCGGCTGGCGCAGCGCCGCGCGCAGCGTCTCGTCCGAGTCGTCGTCGAGCCGGTCGTCGATGAGCCGCCCGGCGATGACCCAGCCGGGGCGGCCCGTCTCCAGCGCGCGCAGCCCCTTCTGGAAGGCTTCCTTGAACGTCCGCCCGATCGCCATGGACTCGCCGACGGACTTCATCTGGGTCGTGAGCTGCGGGCTCGCGGCGGGGAACTTCTCGAACGCGAAGCGCGGCACCTTCACCACGACGTAGTCGAGCACCGGCTCGAACGACGCCGGCGTGGTCTTCGTGATGTCGTTCGGGATCTCGTCGAGGCGATAGCCCACGGCGAGCTTCGCGCCGATGCGCGCGATCGGGAAGCCGGTCGCCTTGGAGGCGAGCGCGGACGACCGCGACACGCGCGGGTTCATCTCGATCACCACCATCTCGCCGTCGCGCGGGTTGATGGAGAACTGGATGTTGCAGCCGCCAGCGTCCACCCCGACTTCCCGGATGATGGCGACGGCCGCGTCGCGCATGACCTGGTACTCGCGGTCGGTGAGCGTCATCGCCGGCGCGCAGGTGATGGAGTCGCCCGTGTGGACACCCATCGGATCGAAGTTCTCGATCGAGCACACGATCACCACGTTGTCCTGGTGGTCGCGCATGACCTCGAGCTCGAACTCCTTCCAGCCGATGAGGCTCCGCTCGATCAGGATCTGCGTGGTCGGCGACTCGTGCAGCCCGCGCCGCACGATCTCCTCGAACTCGGCCCGGTTGTACGCGATCCCGCCGCCCGTCCCCCCCAGGGTGAACGAGGGGCGGATGATCGCCGGGAAGCCGGTCTTCTCGACGATCGCCGTGGCTTCATCGAAGCTCGTGGCGATCGCGCCGACTGCCACCTGCAGCCCGATGCGCGCCATCGCCTCGTTGAACAGCTTGCGATCCTCGGCGATGGCGATCGCGCGGGCGTTGGCCCCGATCAGCTCCACCCCGTACTTCTCGAGCACTCCGTTCTCGGCCAGCGCCATCGCGACGTTGAGCGCCGTCTGGCCCCCCATCGTCGGCAGCAGCGCGTCCGGACGCTCCTTGGCGATGATCTGCTCGACCACCTCCGGCGTCACCGGCTCGATGTAGGTGCGGTCCGCCGTCTCCGGATCCGTCATGATCGTGGCCGGATTGGAGTTCACCAGCACGACCTCGTAACCCTCCTCCCGCAGCGCCTTCGTGGCCTGCGTTCCGGAGTAGTCGAATTCGGCGGCCTGCCCGATGATGATCGGGCCGGACCCGATCACGAGGATGCGGTGGATGTCGTTACGACGGGGCATGAGAGCTTCCAGCAGAGCGAATCAGGTCGTCGATGATGGCGTCGCGTGACAGCCGCGGAGTCCAGCCGGTCGCCGCCTGCAACCTGGCAGGCGAGCCGACGAGGACGGGCACATCGACAGGGCGTACGAGTGCGGGATCACTGACAATTTCAGCGGTGATCCCGAGCCGCTGCAAGACACGTTCGGCGAGTGCACGGACCGTGACGCCCTCGCCGCTCGCCACGTTGTAGGCCTCGCCGGGCGTTCCCTGCTCGGCGAGGAGGCAGTAGGCCTCCGCCACGTCCGCCACGTGCAGGAAATCGCGGGTCACGGAGTCGTTGCCGAGCGCCAGTCGGCCGCCGGATGGCGGCAGCGCCGCGGCCCGGGACACCAGCGCAGGGAGCAGGAAGTGCGGTGCGTGGCCGGGGCCCGAGTGATTGAAGCTGCGGGCCGCCACGACCCGGAGTCCCTCGCCACGGGCCGCCTGGAGGGCGATGGTCTCCTGGGCGGCCTTCGTCGCGGCGTACACGGTGAGCGGCCGCTGTTCGGCCGTTTCCGCGAGCGGGAACTCCCCGCCCTCGTGCCGGCCGTACTGTTCCCCGCTGCCGACGACGACGATGACCGGGTCGTAGGGGGCCTGCGCGCGAACGGCGCGCACGTGCCCCAGCAGCCGCGCGACGCCCATGACGTTGACATCGTACGCGAGCAGCGGGGACTGCTGCGCCGCGGGCACGTAGCTGACGCCGGCAAGATGGAAGATCACCGCCGGGCGTTCCTCGGCCACCGTGGCGCCGAGCCCCCCGGCATCGCGGATGTCGTCCTGGACCCAGCGGACGGCCTGCTGCTCCGCATCGTCGAGTACGGGGAGATCGGGCCGGGCGGACTGGCTCACCGACGTCACGGCATACCCGCGACGCAGCAGCGCGCGGGCGAGCCACTGGCCGGCGAAGCCGGCCCCGCCGGTCACGAGTGCCCGTGGGGCCATCAACGCGCGGCGTGCCGTGCGAGGTCGGCGTCCACCATCATCCGGACGAGGCCCCGGAAGTCCACCTTCGGCTCCCAGCCGAGCTGGCGCTTCGCCTTGGAGGGGTCCGCGACGAGGAGATCCACCTCGGCCGGGCGGAAGAACCGCGGATCCTGCGTCACGTACTCGCGCCAGTCGAGATCCGCCGCGCCGAACGCCTCCTCGCAGAGCTGCTGCACGGAGTACGTCATCCCGGTGCCGATGACGTAATCATCCGGCGTGTCCTGCTGCAGCATCCGCCACATCGCGTCGACGTAGTCGCCCGCGAAGCCCCAGTCGCGGCGCGCCTCGAGATTGCCGAGCCGGAGCTCGGTCGCCTTGCCGAGCTTGATGCGGGCCACGGCGTCCGTGACCTTCCGGGTCACGAACTCGAGTCCGCGCCGCGGGCTCTCGTGGTTGAACAGGATCCCCGAGACGGCGAAGAGGTCGAAGCTCTCGCGGTAGTTGACCGTGATCCAGTGGCCGTAGACCTTCGCGACCCCGTACGGGCTGCGGGGATAGAAGGGCGTCGTCTCGCGCTGCGGCGTCTCCACGACCTTGCCGAACTGCTCGCTGGAGCTGGCCTGGTAGAACCGGGCCTTCGGCGCCGCCTTCCGCATCGCCTCGAGCATGCGCGTCACGCCGAGCGCCGTGAACTCGCCGGTGAGGACCGGCTGGTTCCATGAGGTCTGCACGAAGCTCTGCGCGGCCAGGTTGTAGATCTCATCCGGCTGCGTCTCGCCCACGACATCGGTGAGCGAGGTCTGGTCCAGCAGGTCGGCGGACGCCAGCTCGATGCGGTCGACGAGATGGGCGATGCGTTCGTAGGGCGTCGTGGAGCTGCGGCGCACGACGCCCACGACGCGATACCCCTTCGTGAGGAGCAGCTCGGCGAGGTAGGATCCGTCCTGTCCGGTGATGCCGGTGATGAGGGCAGTAGGCATGAGAAACGGGGGGTGTGAAAAAGGGAGCCCCCGAAGAGCTCCCTTTCTACGGGTCGCAGCGCCTCACAGCGCCTCGCGCTCCACGGTCACGCGGCGGCAGTGCCCCGCGGCGCCCGCTTCACCTTGCCGGCGGCAAGGCAGCGGGTGCAGACCTTCACCTTCGTGATCTTGCCATCCACGAGCGTGCGCACGACCTGAAGGTTGGGCTTCCAGGTGCGACGCGTCTTGTTGTTCGCGTGCGAGACGTTGTTCCCGAAGGACACGCCCTTGTCGCAGGCGAAGCAGCGGTTGCGTACGATAGCCATGTCGTCAGCCCTCGATCAGCTCGATGCGCGCCATGTCAGCGCCGTCTCCCTTGCGGAAGCCGGTCTTCAGGATGCGCGTGTACCCACCCGGCCGCGTGGCGTACCGCGGTCCGACTTCCTGGAAGAGCTTGTCCGCCGTCTCGCGCTTCTGGATGTGCCGGCCCGCGAGCCGGCGCGCGTGGAGCGTGCCTTCCTTTGCCTTCGTGATCAGCTTCTCGACGAACGGGCGCAGCTCCTTGGCTTTCGCTTCGGTCGTCTCGATGGCGCCGTGCTCGATGAGCGACGTTGCCAGGTTGCGCATGAGCGCGAGTTTCTGCTCGCTGGTCCGGCGAAGCTGCCGGCCGGCCTTTCGGTGACGCATGGTCTACTCCTCGTCGTCGTCGGGCGCCGCGGCGGCGGCCCGGCTCGGCGGCGTGCCCCAGTCGAGCACACGCACACCTTCGCCATTCTCTTCGAACCGCATTCCGAAATTCAACCCTTCACGCTCGAGGAGCTCGGCGATCTCCTGGAGCGACTTCTTGCCAAAGTTCTTGACCTGCAGGATCTGGTTCTCGGTCTGGCGCACGAGATCGGCGAGCGTCCGGATGCTCGAGTTCTTGAGCGAGTTGACCGAGCGGACCGACAGCTCGAGGTCATCGATCGGCGTGCGCAGCACCTGGGCGAGCCGCGCGGCGTCGCCGCCGGTGGCCTCCCCGCCGAGCCCGAGGGGCGCCGACGTGTGCGAGCCGAACTCCGCGAAGTACTGGAAGTGCGTCTGCGCGAGCGCCGCGGCGTAGCTGACCGCCTCTTCCGGCGTGATCGTGCCGTTGGTCTCGACCGTCAGCGTGAGCCGGTCGTAGTCGGTGCGCTGGCCCACGCGGGTCTCCGCGACGGAGAAGTTCGCGCGGCGGACCGGATTGTAGATGGAGTCGATGCGGACGAGGTCCACCGGCAGCCCGCGATCGACCGGGTGCTGGTCGCTCTCGACGTAGCCGCGCCCCTTGTTGACGTACAGCTCCATCGTGATCTCGCGATCGTCCTGGAGCGTGAAGAGGTGCTGCGCGGGATCGACGACGCGGACGCCCGCGGCGATGCCGATGTCGGCGGCCGTCACCGGGCCGGCGTCGGACTTCGTGACCCGGAGCACGGCCTCTTCGACGTCGGCGTCGAGGGCGAGGGTCAGCGTCTTGAGGTTCCCGATGATCTGGTGCACGTCCTCGACGACGCCACCGACGGTCTGGTGCTCGTGCACCACGCCGTCGATGCGGAAGCCCCAGACGGCCGCGCCGCGGAGCGACGACAGCAGCATGCGGCGCATCGAGTTGCCGAGCGTGTGGCCGAAGCCGCGCTCCAGCGGCTGGAGCCGGAACTCGGCGACATTCGGATTGTCGTCCCGCTTCGTCGCTTCAACGAGCGCCGGGCGGACGAGCCCACGGAGATCGATCGTGTTTGCCATGATGGGATTGGGTTACGCCCTGCCCCGCCCTTACCGCGCGGCAGGCTCGTACGAGGGGTAAGGCCTCGTCGTGCGTGAATCGGAACCTCAAGCGCGGCGCACGGAGCGCCGCCGTCTATTTCAAATAGGTCGTGCCGTTCGTTGAAAGCGCCGGCCAGCGGCCGGCGCTCCCGACGGTCCTGCCGGGACCGGGCGCGTGGCCCGGACCCGTGGAGCGGTTACTTCGAGTAGAGCTCGACGACCAGCTGCTCCTGAGCGGCGATCGGAATCGAGGCGCGCTGCGGGCGCTCGAGCATCCGGCCGCTGAACGTCTCGCGATCCACCGCGAGCCACGAGAGCGGTGCGCCGCGCGAGGCCTGGTCCATCGCCGCCTGGATCCCCGCCATCTCGCGGGAGGCCATGCGGACGCGGACTTCCTGGCCCGGCATCACGACGAAGCTCGGGATGTCCACCGACTTGCCGTTCACCTCGACGTGACGGTGCCGGATGAGCTGGCGCGCGGCCTTGCGGCTGGCGGCGAAGCCCATGCGGTACACGATGTTGTCGAGACGGCTCTCGAGCGCGGCCAGCAGGTTGTGACCCGTGATGCCCGGCAGGGTCGCGACCTTCTCGAAGGTCGTGCGGAACTGCCCTTCGCTCACGCCGTAGATGCGCTTGATCTTCTGCTTCTCACGGAGCTGCTTCGAGTACTCCGAGGCCTTGCGGCGGCGGGCCGTCGCCTGGCCATGCTGGCCGGGGGCGTACGGGCGACGCTCGACGGGGCACTTCTCGGTGAAGCACTTGGTGCCCTTGAGGAAGAGCTTCGTCCCCTCGCGGCGGCACTGCCTGCAGCTCGGACCGGTATAGCGACCCATCTCTTAAACTCTCCGACGCTTGGGAGGACGGCAGCCGTTGTGCGGGATCGGGGTGACGTCCTTGATGGACTTCACCTGGAGCCCGGCCGACGCCAGCGCCTGGATGGCCGACTCACGACCCGAGCCGGGGCCCTGCACGCGCACGTGCACGCGCTTCACGCCGAGGCTGAGCGCCTCGCGCGCCGCCTGCTCGGCGGCCACGGTGGCCGCGAACGGGGTCGACTTCTTGGAGCCCTTGAACCCGGCCTTGCCGGAGGAGCCCCACGCGACGGCGTTGCCGTGCGCATCGGTGATCGTGATCGTCGTGTTGTTGAACGTGGCGCTGATGTGCGCCACGCCCTCTGCATCCACGACGCGCTTCGACTTCTTCCCAGTCGCCATAACGTTACTTGGTTACCTTCTTCTTGCCCGCGATAGCGCGGCGCGGCCCCTTCTTGGTGCGCGCGTTCGTGTGCGTCCGCTGTCCGCGAACCGGCAGGCCCCGGCGGTGACGGATCCCGCGATACGAGCCGATGTCCATCAACCGCTTGATGTTCATGGCGATCTCGGTCCGGAGCGCGCCTTCGACGCGGTACTCCTTCTCGATGGCCTGACGCAGCTTGTTGACGTCGGCGTCGGAGAGGTCGCGAATACGCTGTTCGCGGCCCACCCCCGCCTTCTCGAGGATCTCGAGGGCGGTGGCATCACCGATTCCGTAGATGTAGGTCAGTCCGACCTCGACCTTCTTATCGCGCGGGAGATCCACGCCGGCAATACGAGCCATAGCTATCTCAGCCCTGACGCTGCTTGTGCTTGGGATTGCGCTTGCAGATGATGCGAGTCACGCCGTCGCGCTTGACGACTTTGCAGTGCTCGCAGATCGGCTTGACGCTGCTGCGGACTTTCATGGAAGCCTCGAATCTCTGGGCGGACGACGTGCGAACTGCGCCGGATTCACGATTCCGGCCAGACTCGCATCATAACGGCGGACGCAACTCCACGCAAGGGAGCCACTTACCAAGCGCAGGATGCGGAATGCGGGATGCGGACGGATGCGGACGGATGCGGGATGCGCGGATGCGCGGATGCGGGATGCGGGATGCGGAGGCGGGAGCCGGGATGCGAGACGCGGGGGCGGACGCCGCCCTACGCCCGATGCCCGACGGCCGACGCGATCTGCGCGTACGCCGCGACCGGATCCCCCGCCGCCGTCACCGCGCGGCCCACGACGATGTAGCGCGCCCCCGCGGCCACCGCCGCCTCGGGCGTCACCACCCGCGCCTGGTCGTGCGTCGCGCCCCCGACCAGCCGGATCCCGGGGACCAGCGTCGCCAGCCGCCCCCCGAACCGGTCCCGGACCGCGGCCGCCTCCTCGCCGCTGCACACCAGCCCGTGCACTCCGGCCGCCGCGGCCGTGTCCGCCAGGCGAAGGACTTCCGACCGGACATCCAGCCGATCCCGGCCCCACGCGCTCGCCACGTCAGCCGCACTCAGCGAAGTGAGGACGGTGACCGCCAGCACGCCGCAGTCCTCCCCCGCCCCCTCGACCGCAGCCTCCAGCATCGCCTGCCCGCCGACGGCATGCACGGTCACCAGCCGGACGCCAAGGGCCGCGGCACTGCGAACCCCGCCGCGGACCGTGTTCGGGATGTCGTGGAACTTGAGGTCGAGGAAGACCTCGTTGCCCCCGGCCTGCACCCGCTCCACGATGCGCGGCCCCCCCGCCGTGAACAGCTCATGCCCGATCTTGAAGAACCGGCAGTGGCCGCGCAGGCAGTCCACCATCTCCATCGCGGAGGCGGCGTCGGCGTAGTCCAGGGCGACGATCGGCTCGCACGCGGGCGCTGAAGCAGCGGTCATGTCGTCCACTGGAGGGCTCCGACGATGTCGCCCAGCGACCCGACGCCTTCCCGGTCGCACCAGCGGCGCAGGTCCCGGACGATCCGCTCCGGGCGGCGGGGGTCCTTGAGCGCGGTGGTCCCGATCCCGACGAGCGACGCGCCGGCCATGATGTACTGGAGCGCATCTTCCGCGCTCGCGACCCCGCCGATGCCCATGATCGGGAGCTGAACGGCGTTGCGGACCTTCCAGGTCGCGAGCACGCCAACCGGCAGCAGGCCGGGCCCGCTCACCCCGCCGCTGCCGAACCCGAGCACCGGCCGGCGGCGCTCGAGATCGATCACGAGTCCCGGGATCGTGTTCACCAGCGAGATCGCGTCCGCGCCGCTGTCCGCCGCCACCCGCGCCGTGGCGCCGACGTCCGCGAGCGTCGGCGAGAGCTTCACGAACAGCGGCCGCCGCGTCGCACCCCTTGCCTGCGTGATGACCGAGGCGAGCGCCTTGGGATCCGCGCCGAACTCGAGCCCCCCGGCCTTCACGTTCGGGCAGCTCACATTGAGCTCGTACGCGGAGACGGCCTGGGCCTGCTCCAGCGGACCGGTCCCCAGCGACTCCTCGAGGGCGACGATCACGGAGGCGAAGTCGTCCACGCTCCTGCCGACGACGTTCACGATCTTGCGGGTGGCCGGGAAGTTCGCGGCCAGCCACGGAAGGACCTCCGTCCTGACGCGCTCGACGCCCGGGTTCGCCAGGCCGACGGCGTTGATCATCCCGCCCGCGAAGTCGGCGACGCGCAGGGCGGCATTGCCGGCGCGCGGCTCCGGGCTCACCGCCTTCGTGACGATGCCGCCGAGCTGGTCGAGGTCGGCGACGCCGGCAAGCTCACGGCCGTAGCCCGCTGTCCCGGCGGCGAGGACGATCGGATTCTGGAAGCTGATGTTCGCGACCTGGACGCGAAGCGGGCCCTCGCGATCGATCATTCGCCCGCCCCGCCCCCCACCCGGCGCTCGTACTGCTCCAGGTACTCGACCGTCGCGGCGACGATCGCGTTCGCGAGCTCCTCCTGGCCCTCCATCGACGAGATGTAGCGCGCCTCGTCGGGGTTCGTCCCGAAGCCGATCTCGACGAGCACGGAGGGCATGAAGGCGGTGACCAGCACGCGGAAGCCGGCCTGCTTCACCCCGCGGTTCGGCCCCGGATGCCCGCGCGCGACGCGACGCTGGATGAGCTCCGCGAGCTCCGCCGACTCGCGCAGGTGCTCGTTCTGCAGCATGTCGGCGACGATGAAGCTCAGCGGATCGTCCTTCGACGTCTCCGCCGTGGTCTCGTACTGCACCGACTCGTTTTCCATCTGCTCGACGCGCCGGGCGTCCGCGGTCTTCGCTTCGGCGAGGAAGTACGTCTCGAACCCACGCGCGGCGCCGGGGGATTTCCAGTTCGGGTTCGCCGCGTTGACGTGTATGGAGATGAACAGGTCCCCGCCCGCCTCGTTGGCGATGTGGCCCCGATCCGCCAGCGCGATGAGCGTATCCGTCATGCGGGTGTAGCGGACGTCGACGCCGAGCGCCCTCAGCTTGTTGCCGACGCGCCGGGACACCTGGAGCGTGATGTCCTTCTCATAGATTTTCGGCCCCCCGCCGATCGGGCCGGACATGCCGCGGTCGGGGCCGCCGTGTCCCGCGTCCACGACCACGAGGCGCCGCTGCGCGCCCTGTCGGCGGGAAACCGTTCGGGCCACGGGCTCGCTCCGCGCTGCCGACGGACGCGACGGCGACGCCGTGGTCGTGCTCCCCTGCGGGGGCAGCTGGCCGATGACCGCCGAGGGCGTTGTCCCGGAGAACCTCCTCAGCTCGCGCCGGGCCGGATCCCACATCAGCCCCGTACGCACGGCCACTGGCAGCACGTCCGCGATGAGCTGCATCGGAACGAGCAGCTGCCCCTTCCGGACGACGGGTGCCGCCGTGAGCTGCCGGAGCGTATCGGCGTAGCGCACGTAGGGCAGCCCCGGCCGCATCGTCAGATCCACGCCGTTCACGCGCGCCACGTAGTCCTCG
>DASTYL010000222.1:0-5659 GCA_035764975.1 Gemmatimonadaceae bacterium
GCCTCGGCATACCGACACGCCGCGAGATCAACAGTCTCACGCGCCGTGTGGAGGGACTGACCACGACGCTGGAGCAACGCGGCCGGCCGGCACGCACGACCTCGCACGCACGGACGACGTCACACGCCCGGACGACGTCGCGACCAGGCACCGCCACCCGGCGGCGCAAGGTTGCCACGAAGAAGGCCGCGCAGTCGAGCTGAGGCGCTCGTGCCGAGCGGTCGTTCCTCGACCCGAGGCGGGATCGGGCTCGCCCTCGCCGGGGGAGGGCCGGTCGGTGCGATCTACGAGATCGGCGCGCTCCGGGCGTTGGAGGATTCGCTCGAGACCGTGGATTTCACGGCGCTCTCCTGCTACGTCGGGGTGAGCGCCGGGGCGCTGCTGGCGTCATGTCTCGCGAATGGCATGACGCCGGAGCTCCTGATGCGCGTCGCCAAGGGGGAGGCGGCCGACGAGGAGCCGTTCGATCCCGAAGTCGCGATGGCGCCCAACTACAGCGAGTTCGCCCGCCGCGGCCTCGCGCTTCCGCGCATGGTCGGACAGGCACTCTGGTACTTCACCAGACGGGCGCCCGATCGCACGCTGCTTGCCTCGCTGAGCCGCACCACGCGAGTGCTGCCGCTCGGCATCTTCAACAACGAGCAGCTCCGGGCGCATCTCCAGCGCGTCTTCGATCGCCCGGGACGCACCGACGACTTCCGCAAGCTGCGCGCGAACCTCACGGTGGTCGCCGCCGACCTGGAAGTGGGTCGTCCCGTGCGCTTTTCCAGGATGGAGCACCAGCACGTCCCGATCTCGCGCGCCGTCCAGGCCAGCACCGCGCTCCCCGGGGTGTACCCGCCGGTGCGCATCGACGGCCGCGTCTGTGTGGACGGCGTCCTGCTCAAGACGCTTCACGCGTCGGTCGCGCTGGACCAGGGCGTCACGCTGCTGTTCTGCATCAACCCCATCGTCCCGGTGGACACCACGGCGGGGGAAGCGCGCGGCGAACTGCCCGAGGGGGCGCTGCTCCGTCAAGGGCTCACAGGCGTGCTCTCGCAAACGTTCCGCACGCTCGTCCACTCGCGCCTGGAAGTCGGGATGGCCGGCTACTCCGATCGGTATCCGGGCGCGGACGTCGTGCTGTTCGAACCCGCTCGCGACGCCTACGGGATGTTCTTCGCCAACCTCTTCAGCCTGGATTCACGCCGCGAGATCTGCGAGCTGGCGTATGAGATGACGAGGGCCGACCTGCGCCGGCGGTACGACGAGCTGTCGCCCATCTTTGCCCGTCACGGCATCCGCATCCGCGACGATGTGCTGGATGGCGCTCCCCCGCCCGCCCGCAAGCGCAGCACCTCGAAGAAGCGCGCGAAGCGTCGCCCGTCACGCCCGCGGGGGTAGCGGACGCTCCGAAAGGCGCCAGAGAAACTCCCCTTCCGCTGCGCGACGCACGTCCGCTGGAACGCCACGGTAGCCATAGGGAGGCCGCCTGAGGCGCCGCGCCAGCGTCAGCAGCGGCCAGCCGAACGGGACATAGAAGGCGGCAAGATCGAGGTCGCGCAGGATCGCGTGCACACGGTTGCGCGCAGGCGGCCGGCTTCGATCGCGCTCGTGCTTCAGGTACGCCACCGGCCATCCGAGGGGAGTGGCCGACACGGCCTTTCGTCCCGCACGCCGCAAGGCCCGGAACAGCGACCGGAACTCGTAGCGCGGCACGCCATGCATCGCGACGCTCTCGTCGAGCTCGCGCTGCACCTCCAGACGGAGCCGCCTCGCCGCGCGTTCGAGCGCGTCCCGCGGCGGCGCGTCGAGGTCCGTGATGCCCTCCTCCCGCACCGCACGCACGACGTCGAGCGGCGTGCCGACGACGACGACGATCTTCGCGGGAAAGGCCAGAAACCAGATGAAGGGAAAGACGATGGCGAGCAGGCCGATGGGCAGCGGCAGGAAGGGCACGCCGAAGACGCGCTGCATCACGCGGTCGAGCGGCGGGATGGTGTACCCGAACGGGTGCACCCACTCCGCGTTGACGATGTGAATCGGGAGCACGGGGACGCCCCGTCGCGCCGCAAGGAGCACGAAGCTCGTCTTGAACCGCTGCAGCTTGTACCGGCGGTTGAAGCCCTTGCCGATGCCGGGGACCCCTTCCGGGAACTGGAGCACGCGGTCCCCGCGCGCGAGCAGGCGATCGAAGTTGTCGTAGGTGACGTCCACGCCGCCGCCGCGACGCCAGAAGTCGCGGATGCCGTACGGACGCATCCACCAGACGAACGACAGCTCGGGCTCGTACACGGTTCGGAGCTTCGCCTCCGGGCGCAGTCCATCCAACCGCCAGAGCAGCGCGTCGAGGACCACGGCATCGTGCGGAAAGGCATTGCCGCTGTGATTGGCGAGCAGGATCACCGGCCCGTGCGCAGGAATCCGCTCGGCGCCGATGATCCGGGCGCGGAACCAGATGTCGAGGATCGGGCTGAGCACCCGGTCCATCAGCGAGCGTGCCCACTCGAGCTCGAAGGGGTCCGATGCGGGCGGCGCCGCGCTGGCGGGTGACAGCGTCGGACGGTCCTCGTGGCGAACGCTCATGTCCGGCCGCCTCGGACCAGCAGCACGAGTGTCATCAGGTACAGCAGCGTCCAGACGGGCCACGGTCCTCCCAGGGCGAGCAGCAGCGTCCCCGCGAGCAGGGCAAAACCACCGATGATCACGGCCGGCAGGCCGGCGAACGGCGACTCGCGCGGCTCGCGCGTGGATTGCTCCAGCACGCGAAGGCCCTCCGTCACGAGGAGCGGCATCTTCGCCAGGGCGTCCACGAGGTCCGGGGCGGCGCGCAGCTGGTCGTGGACGAGGCGCACGGGGCTGAACTGGTTGATGAAGATGTGGCGCACGTGCTTGCGCGACACCTGCGCCACGTCGATCCCCGGCAGCAGGACATGGCCGACGCCCTCGAAGGTGATCAGCGCCTTCACCATGAGGACGAGCTCCACCGGGAAATACATCCGGTACTGCGCCCCGCGTGACAGCGACTCCAGCACGAGCTGGCCCAGTGAGAACGACTCGAAGCTCGCCGCCTGGCGCCAGCGGCTGGAGATCTCGACGACCTCGCGACGGAATCCGGCAGGATCGCCGCGGGCGCCCGGCTGCGCGACCGCGGCCAGATAGCGCGCTGCGCTTTCGGCGTCCCCCGTCACGAGCGAGTAGTAGTAATACAGCAGCAGCCGGCGCAGCTCGCTGTCGAGCCGCCCGACCATGCCGAGATCGATGAACCCGACCTTCGGCCCGGGGAGCACCAGGAGGTTGCCCGGATGCAGGTCGGCATGGAAGAAGCCATCCTGGTAGATCATACGGATGATGGCGAGCGCGCCGAGGTCCACGAGGTGTTCGCGATCCTCGAGCGGCAGCGCCTGCGCCACCGGCGAGTCAGGCCGCCGGCCCTCGAGGTAGTCCATGCACAGCACGCTCGCCCCGCTGTAGTGCCGGTGAACCGCCGGAAACACGACGTCGGGCACGTCCTGGAAGTTCGCGGCAAACGTCTCCGCGTTGGATGCCTCACGGCGGAGGTCCACCTCCCGCAGCGTGTAGTCCACGAACTCGCCGATGATCCGCCGCGGCTCGTAGCGCGCGAACACCGCCTGCAGTCCCAGCGCGAGGAGGCGCAGCAGCCGCGCGTCGCGCGCCAGCAGCTCGCGCACGCCGGGCTTCACGACCTTCAGCACGACGTCGTCACCCTGCACGGTGTGCGCGCGGTGGATCTGCGCGATGGAGGCGGAGCCGAGGGGGCGCTCCTCCACCCATGTGAACATCACGTCGATCGGCCGTCCGAGGTCCGCCTCCACGAGCTGGAGGAACCGGGGAAAGGGCACGACCGGCAGCTCGTTGAGCAGCTGCCGCAGCTCCGACGTGATCGGCTTCGGCAGGATGTCCTCGCGCAGGCTGAGGATCTGCCCGAGCTTGATGTATGTGGGCCCGAGCATCTCGAGCCGCAACCGCAGCTGCTCCGGGAACGGCCGGTCGCGCAGCCCGGCGTTGACGAACGGACGGGCGCACCATGCGATCGCCGCCTCGATCCGGAAGCGGACGCCGCGCACCGCGGCGCGCTCGCGCCGGGCGGCGACATGCGCGATCAACCCGCCCATCAGCAATCCGATGAGGTGCCGCTGGGTGGTGAAGAACCGGCGCACGAGGCCATGCGGCCTCCGCTCACGCATCACCGCGAAGCGCGGTGCCGACGGCGCCCGGTCCGGTGCGCGCGCGCGGGCGACCACACCCGTGGGCGGGTGCGTGACCCCACTCATCGATGCCTGCCCATGCGTTCGTGGGCGGACACCCATTCGAGCGACGAGATCGCCGCCGCGAGGGAGATCTCACCGGCGAGCACGACGCCGGCCACGATCTCCGCCAGCTTGTTCACCTTCCCCTTCCCGTAGCAGCCGAGGATCTCGAGGCACTCCCGCTGGGTGGCGAGGCCGGTGCCGCCGCCGTGCGTGGCCACGATGAGCGACGGCAGCGTGATCGAGACGTAGAGATCCCGCTCCGGCGTCAGCTCCGTGTAGATCACCGCCGCCGACCCCTCCGTGACGTTGGCGACATCCTGTCCCGTCGCGATGAACATCGCGGTGATCGCGTTCGGCGCATGGAGGCCGTTGTTCGTCGCGCCGGAGAGGAACGCGCCGACGTTCGCCACGCCGGCGTGATACGCGAGGGTCTCGGGGAGCACGCGCAGCTCGTCCTGCAGCACCTGCCGCGGCACCGTCGCCTCCGCGGTGACCCGCTTGCCCCGCGTGCGCAGCACGTTCACGTGCGAGACCTTCTTGTCGGTCGCGACGTTCGACTCGAGGAAGAACCGGCGGACGCCCGGGGCATGCGCGAGGATCCACTCACACGCCGCGTACGTCGCGCGCCCCACCATGTTCTGCCCCGCCGCGTCGCCGGTCGTGAAGTCGAAGCGCAGGAAGGCGAACCGGTTGGCGAGATACGTCTCGACCGTCGTCAGCCTGGCGACGTGGGACGTCGACTCCGCGGCGCCCCGCACCTGCTCGAACTGCTCGCGGATCCAGTCCCGGAAGGTGCGCGCCTCGCGTGCCGAGTCGAAGATGAAGACCGGCGCGCGCTGCATGGCGTCCTCGGACACCGTGCACGTCACCCCGCCGGCGAGGTTCAGCACCTTCATCCCTCGGCTGTACGACGCGACGAGCGTCCCCTCCGACGTTGCGAGCGGAATGAGAAAGCGCCCCTGCGCGTGCTCCCCGTTCACCTGGAGCGGGCCGGCGAGCCCGATCGGCACCTGCGCGACCCCCGTGAAGCTCTCGATGTTGCCGCGGACGAGCGCCGGATCGAACGAGTAGTGCGCGATGTGGGTCGGCGTGACGCCCGTCTGCTCGGCGATGAAACGCTGCCGCGCGGCGACCATCTCGGCGGTGTAATCGCGCGCGGGATCCTTGTCGTACGGGATGTGCGGCGTGGCCGAGTCTGGCGTCAACCCGGTCGGTCCACCAGCGGGCGGCTCTGCAGTACGTGACGGCGAGTCGGCGGAGTGCGGCGCTGTCATGACGGCTCCCTGCGAGACCAGTCCGACGCTACGGCTCCCGCCCGGCGTCCGGTGTCGGGCGAACGCGAGGACGCTGTCGGTGTGTCGCCCCTCCCCGCCCTGACGGAGGCGAAGCGGGCACTCCTTCGGCCG
>DASTYL010000223.1:0-7300 GCA_035764975.1 Gemmatimonadaceae bacterium
CTTGAGCGCGTACAGGCCCGTGCAAGAATCAAAACACGATTGAGCACGAACGACGACGGGCACGAGGAATTCCTCGTGCCCGTCGTCGTTCGTGCTCAATCGTGTTTTGATTCTTGCACGGGCCTGTACGCGCTCAAGGCCCCGCGATCCCGATCGTCACTCCGCCTGGCGCACGCACGATCGCGATCGTCACCCCTTGCATGATCCGCTCTGGCGGCTGTACCGGCTCGGCACCGGCTTCCACCGCCTTGGCGAATGCGTCATGGGCGTCGGCAACGTGCACATACGGCAGCGCCCCCGGGTCCTCCGCCGGACCGGTCGCGCGAATGCCACCCCCGCCCTGCTCCGCATACGCGAACAGGTGATACTCGCCGTCGCCCATCGGCATCGGCGGCATGAACTTCCAGCCGAACACCTGCGCCGCCCACTCCTTCGTGGCTCCCGGGTCGCGGCTGGCGAGGTCGGTGTGGGTGATCCAGCCGTAGAGGCCGGGAGTTGGCGTGTGGCTCGTCGTGGACGAGTCCGGGCGATCGGCAGGTGCGGTCATGGAGTGCTCCGGGGATTGAAAGGTCTTCTCTCACTCCCATAGACCGTCACCCGGCGCGGAACTCATCGGTCTTGAAGCGTGACGGACGGGCACGAAGGATCACGAAGGTGCTCCTCGCGCGTCCCGGGATTAACAGTCGATGAAGATCGGCTGTGGCCCATGGACGCCGGCGGGTGATGCTGCCACCATGGGCGGCGTCACTTCACCGTAACCGGGAGCCCAGATGCGCATCGCCGTCCTTCTCTCCGCCTTCCTGCTCGTCGCCCCTTCTCTGCCCGCGCAGCAGTCACCCGCACCGGTGCGACCGGCCGAGATCGCGGTGTCCGCGCAAGGGGAGGCGAAGGCGGCGCCCGACCGCGCGGTCGTCACGCTGGGGGTGCAGTCACGGGCCACGACGGCATCCGATGCCGCCCGCGAGAACGCCCGCGTGCAGCGCGCGGTGCTCGACACGCTGCGGGCGATGGGCTTCCGCAGCGAGCAGCTCTCGACGGCGAACTTCAACGTGCGCCCGGAGTACGCGCCCGCGCCCGACCGCAGCGGTCCCCCGGGCGTGACCGGGTATGTCGTGAGCAACACGGTGCAGGCGACGATGCACGACACAGAGCGGGTCGCCCAGGTCGTCGACGCGGCGCTCGCGAAGGGCGCCAACACGGTGCACGGGCTCTACTTCATGCTTGCCGACGCTGCCCCCGCGCGCCGGGAGGCGATCGCCGACGCGGTCGCGAAGGCGCGTGGGGATGCGGAAGCACTGGCACGCGCAGCCGGCGGCTCGCTGGGCCGCATCCTGGAGTTGACGACCCTCCCGGGACCGGGTGAGCTGCGCACGTACTCCCGCGCGGCCTACGGCGGCGTTGCGGGAGGCGCCATCACCCCGGTCGAGCCCGGGCAGGCATCGGTCATGGCGGCGGTAACGGTGCGGTGGGAGCTCGTCAGGGGGAGATAGTCGCCGGTGGGACTCGGGAGGCCCGTGGTCCCCTACCCCCCGATCGCCGCCAGCTGCCGCGGAATGTCCACCCGCATGCTGCGGCTGAACCGCAGACGCCCGTCCGCGTCGAGGACGTAATAGGCCGGCGTCGAAAAGTTCCGGAACGCTTTCACCAGCTCGCCGCGGTGGTCGTGATACGCGGGCGTGCGCACGCCGGCGTCGTCAAGCAGCTCCAGCGCGCGGGCATCGAGCGGGTGCGACGAGACGACGACCACCGGCACGCCCTGCGCGCGCATCCGCTCGCCGAACGCGGCAAGCTGCGGCAGGTCGTCGAGCGCCCAACCGCAGTTCATCGACCACACGACGACCACCGCGGCCTTCTTCCCTGTCGCGTCGCGCAGCGTCGTGCGACGTCCGTCGGCATCCAGCAGGGAGGTCGACGGCAGCGAGCGCGGTGCCGAGGTCGCGAGGACCTGCGCCCGCATCTCGTCCCGCGCGTTCGTGAGCAGCTCCTGCCACGCCGACGGCGACGACTCCGCGATCGCGCGGGAGGCGAGCGCCGTGCGCGTGGAGTCGGCGGTGCCGGGGTCCACGGCGAGGCGTGCCTCGAAGCGGCGGGCGCGCTCCGGCGCGTCCGCCTTCCGAAGCGCAGCGGCGGCCCTGGCGGTGAGCTCGACGTCCCAGCCGAGCAGCGCCGCGCGCTCGAGCGTGTCGGCACCGGCGGCGATCTGGCCTGCGAGGACGAGCGCATCGCCGAGCGCGCCCCAGACCTCCGCCACCCGTTCGCGGTCGCGGATGGCATGCGTGGAGCGCGACCGACCCAGCGGACGCTTCGTTTCCGACGGCGTCACCGCGCTGGCCATCTCGCGGAGGCGTCGAAGGCCTTCCGCGCGAAGCTCGGGATACCGCGCGAACTTCGCCGCGACCGCCGCGCTGTCCCCGATCCACTTCGTCAGGTAAAGGTCCGACCAGCGACGGATGAGCGAGGGTTCCCTGGAGGCGTTCGCCGCCTGGGATCCCGCGAGGTACACCGACTGCTCGGCGCCCCCGACCATGCGGAGGATCGAATCCATTGCCGCCGTGATACGCTCCGGATGGCGCGTGAACACGAGCGAGTCCTGCCGGCGAAGCGCCTCGAGAGTCCGGAGCAGGAGGACCTGCACCGCCATCCGGTGCCGCGGCCACTCCGCGAGCAGGCGATCCTCCCAGTAGCGCGCGGCCGCGCTGTCGCCGAGGGCGGCGGCGTAGCGTGGCATGGCGCCCATGTCGCCCGCCGGGACGGCCGCACGAGCCGCGAGCAGCCGGTGCAACCGCTCGAACTGCGGACGGTGGAACCCGGCGAGCGAATCGGCGGCGGCGTCTCCGAGCACCTCGTAGTCGAACCACCGCAGCTCGCTCCATGCCTGCGGCGAGTCGGGATAGAGCTGCACGGCCTGGCGCATCGCCGCGTGTGCCTCCTCCCAACTGCCGCCCATGTGAGCGTCCTTATGCTGGAGCAGCGACGCGAGCGAGGGCTTCGCGCCGTCGACGGTCGTGAGCACCTCCCACGAGCGGCCGTCGTTCGCGTCGATCCGCTCGCCCGCCGTGTCCTCCACGGCGAACGCGCCGAAGACCACGGAATCCGGGATCGTCACTTTCGTCACGAATCGACCATCGGGCTGACGCACGAGCCGTGCGATCTCGATCGTCGAGACCCGCTGGTCGTACGCCTCGTTCGACTGCGTGCGCAGCCGGGCCCGGAGCCGGAGCTCCGGCTCGGCGGCAAGAAGCGCGATGGGGCGATACTCCACCACGACTGCCTGGCCTGGCCGCGGCATCGCGGGGCTGAACCGAAGCTCGCCGGCGGAGCCGGTCGCCATGATGTCCGGAGCGCGGCCGAGCGTGAGGCCGATGGCGATAAGGATCGTCGCCGCGGCGAGTCCCGCCGCCGCTACCCACGAGCTGCGCCGCGGCGGCGTCACGGGATCGGTGGACGGGAGGATCACGCGCTCCCCCGCAGCGCGGCGGGAGAGGATCGTGTCGAGCGTGTCGCCCGCGTGCGCGGGCACGGGCACCGCCGGCGCCTCGGCGCGGACCGCCCGCGCAAACTGCAACTGCCGCCGGCAGTCCGCGCAATGCTCCATGTGAGCGGCGACGCGTACCCGCTCCCGCTCCGTCGCGATGCCATGGGCGAAGCGGTCGATCGCCGCGTCGCCGGGGTGGAAGTACGATCCGATCATGTCCGATCCTCCAGTAACGCGCGCAGCCGGCGCATCGCACGGTGCAGGCGCACCTCGGCAGTGCCGGTCCGGATGCCGAGCATCGCGGCGACTTCGGCGTGTGAGTGGCCTTCCATCTCCTTGAGCACGAACACGAGGCGCAACGCCTCCGGGAGCTTCGCGATCGCGGCGGCGAGGGTCAGGCGCGCCGCCAGGCGATCGGCGTCTGGCGGCACGGCGACGGACGATGCCTCGCTCAGGGGCGCCTTTCGCCGCCGGTGTGTCGCGCGCAGCCGCACGAGCGCCGTGCGCGCGGCGAGCGTCCGGAGCCACGGCCCGAACGCGCCCTGCTCGCGGTAGTGCCGCAGCGCCTCCGGCAGGCCGATGAAGACGTCCTGCACGACCTCCTCGGCCTCATCCGAATCGCCGAGGATGCGGTAAGCCACCCGCCGCACCGACTCCCCGTGCGCGCCATAGAGCGCCGCGAGCGCCGCGGGATCTCCGGCGCGCGTGGCGGCGATGGCGTCGATGGTCGGGTGCAAGGCGAGGGGCATGGGGGCGGGGCGGCGGTGAGGCTACATGGAGGGAATGCCGCCAGATGCGCGAACCCTTACACGGAGGTGGATGCCCCGGCTGCGACCCACGGGCTCACCCGCCCCCGAACATCAGGGTCGGCGTCTCGTTCCTGAGCTGTGCGACCCCGCGCCCCCGCTACTCCCGCGGGTGCACCGCCATGTACACCACCCGCGGCTGCAGGAGTTGCATCCCCGGATCGGATGACAGGAAACCGTCCTCGGTCGCGTAGCGAGCTTCGCTGACGCCTTCCGGATATGGTCCGCGGGGCTGCAGGCGGAGCGTCGCGACCACCCAGCCATCCTCCTCAGCCCCCAGCGGTGCGAGTCGGCCCGTATGCCAATCGATGACGGTGCCCGAATAATGGCCGCGGAAACCTGTGAGCTCGAATGGAGCACCGTTCATCCGTTCCAGTTCCCCGAGCGTCGTGCCACGCATGATGCCCGGTGCGATCATCCACCCCCGGCCGACGGCGTTCACCTGAACCGGCGTGCGACGGGCAACCGTATCCTGCCACTGGATCTCCAGTCGGCGCATGGCATCGTCCGGGAAGAGGACAGTCCCGTTCACCAGCATGCCCTCCCCCTGATCGACCTCGCCGCGGACGACGTATGCCGCGCCGTAGCGGGCGACGAGGCTGTCCTCGGTATCGTCCGCGTGGACGGCGTCACTGGCCGGGTCGGGTGCGAGCAGCAAGAGCGTGTCACCCGTCGGCGCACTCCTGGACACGGCGGGCGCGGCGCACGCGGCCAGCGACATGATCCCGATCGACGTGAGGGCACGGCGACATCTTGCCGCCGTACGGGCGGGGCATGCGAGCGTCGCGACCATCACTGCTTCCGGGTGAGCAGGAAGGCGCACTCAGCTCGGGATGGCTGGCTGGGTCGGCAGGCTCGCCCGCCTTCCGTGCGTGGCAACACTGCGCGCCACCTAGAAATACAGCGACGCGAGCACCTCGAGCCGTCCGATCGACGCGCCGAACTCACGGGGGTCAACGCGGAGGGGCGGTCCGCCGAGCGTCGTCCGGGTCTCCGAACCCCAGCGGCGCGTGACATCGGCCTGGGATCGCACGCCGAGCGCGATGTACCGCGCGGCGCGGTATTCGACGCCGAGCTCCCCGTACACGCCCGCGCCGTACATTCGCCCGCTGAGTTCCTCGCCAACCGACAGGTCCGAGTCGATCCACGTTGCGACTCCCGTGATCCCCGCCCCGGAGTACGCCGCGACGACGCGGCTCTCGAGGGGGCGATAGCGCCGCAGCCCCAGCCGGGCCGTGAAGCCGCTCGACTTCACGTTCTGCTCGGCGTCGACCTCCTCGATCTTCGCCTTGCCGGTGAAGGCGCTGCCATTCGCGTTCAGCACCCAGGCGGTGCGATGCGACCGGAAGCGCAGCACCCCGAGCGCGGCGACATCGTCTCCGATGCCGACGATGGCGCCCCACTGGCCTGGCCGGAACTGCAGGCTGTCGACGCTCGCCGGTTGGCTGACGGGAAGGTTCTGCGCCTGTGCCGATTCGGGAGAGACGACGAGGGCGGTGAGCAGCGCAACGATGGCGCCGACGCGGCGCGGGGGAAAGTTCGCGAGCACGGTATGGCGAGTCGTCGGTGGGAGGTGACAGCGGGGACTTCCCGGCAGCAGGGAAGGAACGGCTCCGCTCGGTTATATCCGCCGTGAACATCGGGCGCAAAGGAGAGGTTCCCTGCGCGTTACGTGGCGTGACGGCACCTCATCACGTGGGGGCGCTCCTGGCCACCGGCGTGCCGCGTCGACCCTTGCGTCACGCGGAATGCAGCGCTGACGCGGGCGAGGCGGGCGGGGTAGCCGCGGTGGGCGCTCCCCTGCCCCGCCCTCAGTAGTACCACATCCGCATCCGGCGCTTCGCCGGCACGAGCTCCGGCAGGAACCAGTGCGTCAGGAAGCGGCGTTGGGCCACTCCGCCTGGCGCCGCCTGCTCGCTGAACGGAACGACGACGGTCCGGAACGCACTCACTGCTCAACGCGGCCCGACGGCAATGGACGTCACGCGAGGACGCAGCTTCCGCAGCCCGGGATCCGACGAGAGGTACCGGGCCTCGTTGGTGTACCAATCCGGATCGGCGTCCGCCGGCAGCGAATCCATGGGTTGCATCGTGATTACCACGCGGTGCCGTCCATATGGGTCATCGCGCACCGCGAAATGCGCGAGCGCTCCGCCCTGCCAATCCTGCACGTAGCCTGGCAGGTGCCCGCCGAAGCCGAGAAGCGCGAACGGGCCGCCGTTCAGGCGCTCGAGCTCCTCGAGGGTGGTACCGATCCGGACCCCGGGCGCGACGAGCCACCGGCTCGGTGAGCCGTCGATCGCCACTCGCACGGGATACCGATATGACACGGTGTCCCGCCACAGGATGGTGAGCCGCCGCGATGAGTCATCGGGAAAGAGGGCGGTCCCAGGATTGAGCATTCCCTCGCCCTCGTCGACGAGCTCCCGACGGACGTTCGCGATGCCGTAGCGGGCGATGAGGGACTGCTCGGTGTCATCCGCGCGCACGGCATCCGCTGTCCGGTCGGGGCCGAGCAGCCAGAGGGTGTCACCGGCGGTCTGTCCGGCGCGAGGTGGGGGGGGCACACGCGCGGCAGCGGATTCCGGAATACTGCCGGACGTGCACGCGGACAGCAGGACGACGACTGCCAGAGTCGCCATGTTTCCGCGCGCGGCGCCACTGCGTCCGACAGCACCGGACCGCCAATCGTCCCGGCTCATTGCAGCCTCACCAGGACCATCTGCACGTTACCTCGGAGCAGCAGAGCCTCGACATCATCAAAGACGTCCCTCCGGGCCGCGTTCTCGAGGAGTGAGAGATAGGTCGTCAACGACGCGCGAGCAGGCACGATCTGACCCGTCTCCATCGCACGGTGGGCGTTGTCGAGTTCACGCGACAACGCGGTACACTGCCCGAATCGGCTCGCGGTCGCGCCGGCACACACGGAGGTCTGAAGGCGCAGCGCCGACTGCATGACGGTAGCCGGGTCGGCCGATGCCAGCAGCGGCTGCAATGTCGCATCCCCGGTCCGGGCAGC
>DASTYL010000224.1:0-12563 GCA_035764975.1 Gemmatimonadaceae bacterium
GCGCCGACTGGTGGGATCGATCTGACGGCGCGGCCCGGTGGCCCGCGCCCTGCGCCTCGCGCCGGGGCGGCGCCCCCTTTCGCGCCTTCCGGCCCGGTGTCGTCAGAAGAACACCGGCTCGCGGTACGCGCCGAACACGTCCTCCATCGCCGCGCGGATCTCGTACAGCGTGCAGTACGCGCGCGCGCAATCGAGGATGTACGGCATCGTGTTGGTCGTCGACCGGCAGGCCTCCCGCAGCGCCTCGAGGCGTTGCTGGCACAGCGCGTTGTCGCGCTCCGTCCGGAGCATCGCCATGCGCGCGCGCTGCTCGCGGTCCACCTGCTCGCCGATCCGCAGCAGCGGGATGGAGAGCTCCGGCTCCTCGGTGACGAAGTCGTTCACGCCGACGATGGTCTTGCGGTGCTGCTCGATCTCCCACTGCTGGCGAGCCGCGGACTCCGCGATCCGGCGCTGGAACCAGCCGTCCTCGAGGCCGCGCACCACGCCACCCGCCGCGTCGATCTCCTCGAACAGCGCTTCGGCCTCCGCCTCGAGCCGGTCGGTGAGGGCCTCGACATAGTACGAGCCGCCGAGGGGGTCCATCACGTTCGGCACGCCGGTCTCGAAGGCGAGCACCTGCTGCGTCCGGAGGGCCACCTGCACCGCCTGCTCCGTCGGCAGGGCCAGCGTCTCGTCCATCGAGTTGGTGTGCAGCGACTGCGTGCCGCCGAGCACCGCCGCCATCGCCTGGTAGGCGACGCGCACGACGTTGTTCATCGGCTGCTGGGCCGTGAGCGTGACGCCGGCCGTCTGCGAGTGGAAGCGCATCACCCACGAGCGCGGGTTCTTCGCGCCGTACCGCTCCTTCAGCCGCCGGGCCCAGATGCGCCGCGCCGCGCGGAGCTTCGCGATCTCCTCGAAGAAATCGTTGTGGATGTCCCAGAAGAAGGAGAGCCGCGGGGCGAAGTCGTCCACGTCGAGGCCGCGGGCCTGGCCGCGCTCCACGTAGGTGAAGCCGTCGGCGAGCGTGAACGCCAGCTCCTGCGCCGCGGTCGATCCAGCTTCGCGGATGTGGTAGCCGCTGATCGAGATCGTGTTCCACTGCGGCGCGTGCTCCGCTCCCCACTCGAAGCAGTCGACGATGAGACGCAGCGCGGGCTCGATGGGAAAGCACCACGCGTGCTGCGCCATGTACTCCTTGAGGATGTCGTTCTGGATCGTCCCCCGGAGCTTCTCGGCCGACACACCCTGCTTCTCCGCCGCGGCGATGTAGAACGCCCAGAGGATGATCGCCGGCCCGTTGATCGTCATCGACGTGGACACCTGGTCGAGCGGAATGCCCTCGAACAGCGTCTCCATGTCGGCGAGGCTCGAGATGGCGACCCCGGTCTTGCCGACCTCGCCCTCCGACCGCGGGTGGTCGGAGTCGTAGCCCATCAGCGTCGGAAAGTCGAACGCCGTCGACAGGCCGGTCTGGCCGTGCTCGAGGAGGAACTTGAAGCGGCGGTTCGTGTCGCTGGCGCTGCCGAATCCGGCGAACTGCCGCATCGTCCACAGCTTGCCGCGATAGCCGGTAGGATGAATCCCGCGGGTGTAGGGATACGCGCCCGGCACCCCGAGGTCGTCGACGAGACGCGTCCCCGCCGTGTCGAGCGGGGTGAACAACGGCTCGATCTCACGGGCCGAGTTCGTGAAGGCCACGTCGCGCAGCTGCCCCTTGTCGTAGCGTCGGCGCCATTCGGCGACTTCGGCGCGCAGGCGCTCGAGCTCCGCGTTCGTGTCCGTGCCGTCGCCGGCGAGATCCCGCGTCGATGTCATCCCCTGCTCCTCGTCAGGAGGTCGCCGCTGCGCGCCAGCAGCGCATCGGCCACCCCGAATGGATTCGTCCGTCCCGCCTCGAGCGCGGGCAGCTGCTCGTCGAGCCAGGCCCCGGTCGCGGCGTCATCCCACAGGCGGCGCCGGACGCGCTCCTCCACCACCGCCACCACCCGGTCGCGGATCCGTGCGCGGCGGCGCGCCGCCAGCGTGCCAGAGCTCGCAAGATAAGCAAAATGGCGAGCCAGAGCGTCCACGAGCTCCCCTACCCCCTCGCCCTTGGCCGCCACGGTGCGGAGCACCGGCGGCGTCCATGATTCCTCCTCGTGTCCCGCGGTCCCGGCCGCGCTCGCGGCTTCGCGTGCGGCTCGCGCGGGGTTCATCGCGAGCTTCTCGTCCCTCGTCATCACCCGGCCGAGATCGACGCCATGGTGGGCGGGGACGTTGCGAAGCGCATGGCCCCCCCGCAGCCCGAGCATCACCTCGATCTCGTGCCGCAGCCGGTCCGCCCCGGGGCGGTCGGACTTGTTCACCACGAACAGGTCGGCGATCTCCATCAGCCCCGCCTTCAGCGTCTGGATGGAATCGCCCGACTCCGGCACGAGCACGACGATGCTGGTATCCGCCGTCCGGGCGATATCGAGCTCGCTCTGCCCGACGCCGACGGTCTCGATGAGGATCCGGTCGATGCCGAAGGCATCGAGGACGTCCGCGACCTCGCCCGCCGCCGCAGCCAGCCCGCCGAGGGACCCCCGCGTCGCCATGGAGCGGATGAAGACGCCCGGATCGAGGGCGATCGCCTCCATGCGAATGCGATCCCCGAGCAGCGCGCCGCCGGTGAACGGAGACGTCGGATCCACCGCCACGATGCCGACCGTGAGGCCCGCTTCGCGGTAGGCCGCCGCGAGGCGCGTGGTCAAGGTGCTCTTGCCGGCGCCCGGCGGGCCCGTAACCCCGATCCGCTGCGCACGGCCGAGCCGCGGATGCAGCGTCGCGAGCAGCGTGTCGAACCCCGGGCGATGATTCTCGACGATGCTGACGGCCCGCGCGAGCGCGGCCTTGCGGCCGGCGTCGAAGTCGCGCAGGAGCCGGTCGATCCCGGTCGGAACGGCGGGTGGTGTCGAAACGGTCACGGCGTGGAAGTTAGCGGCGGCGGTGGCTCGTCGTACTCGTCCCGGATGTCGCCGACGAGCTCCTCGATGAGATCCTCGAGCGTGATGATGCCGAGCGTCGTTCCCGCCGCGTCCCGGACGACGGCGAGGTGGCGCTGTGCCTTGAGCATCCGGAACAGCAGCTCGGTGCACAATGCCTCCGGCCGCGCGTCCGCGACGGGCCGCGGCGTGGGCCGCCGATCGCCGCCGAGCTTGAGGACGTCGATGACGTGTACGATCCCGACTATGGAGTTCACCGTTCCCGCATACAGCGGCACCCGGCTGTAGCCCGACCGGGCGATGGACTCCGCCAGCTCCTGCGGCGGGAGATCCACCGGGAGCGCGAAGACCTGGTCGATGGGCGTCATCACGTCGCGCACGAGCTTCTCGCCGAATTCCACGACGCCCGTGATGATGGCGATCTCGTCGCGCTCGCCGACGCCCTCCAGCGCGCCTTCGCGGAGCAGGTCGTGGATCGGGTCGCGATCGTCCTCCCGATCCACGGCGCGTGGATCCATGCGCTCGGCCAGCGCGCGGCCGAGCATGAGCAACGGCGCGGCGACGATCTCGGCCAGCCGCAGCGCGGGAAGCAGCACCGGGATGAGCTTCGCCGGCCAGCGGCGGGCGACGGCGCGCGGCAGGATCTGCCCGAAGAACAGCAGGGCCAGCGCAAAGACGATGATGGCGAGGGCGAAGCGGACGCGGTCCCATGCGAGCGTCGCGCCGAGGAGCACGCCGCCCACGATGACGGCGAGGGCGACGCCGGCGTTCGCCGCGATCAGCAGGCGTTGCGGGCGCTCCAGATAGGTCAGCGCCGTCCCGGCGCCGCGCAGGCGCCGCTCCGCCCAGTGCCGAAGCCAGATGCGGCTCACCGACCGCACGGCCATGGAGCCGGCGGTGAGCCACGCGACCGTGACGAGCACCAGGAAGAGCGGCAGGGCAAGTCCGGTCATTCGTCCTCGTCCTCGTCGCCGTCTTCGTCCTGCCCGTTCGCGATGCGCTCGAAGTACACCCGCTCGATGCGCCGGCGCCGTACGCGCTCGACGACCGCCCGATACGGACCGTACGTGAAGCTCTCCCCCGCGCGGGGCACCCGGCCAAGCTGCGTGTACACCAGGCCGCCGACGGTCGTGACGCCCTCGAGGTCGATGGGGATGGCAAGCAGCTCCGCCAGCTCGTCCACGGTGACGCGGCCCGCCACCCAGAAGCGCCGGTCCGCCTCGGCTTCGACCGGCGGCTCCTCGACGTCGTGCTCGTCCTGGATCTCGCCGACGATCTCCTCCAGGATGTCCTCGATCGTCACGATGCCGGCGGTGCCGCCGAATTCGTCGATGACGACGGCCATGTGCGTCCGGGACGCCTGGAACTCGCGGAGCTGCTCGTCGATCGGCTTCGACGTGGGGATGAACGTGGTGGGCCGCACGAGCCGCTGCCACCCGTCCTCCGGCGGCTCGCCGCCGATCACGGCCGGCAGGAGATCCTTGGCGTACAGCACGCCCACGATGTCGTCGAGGGTCTCGTTGTACGCCGGCAGCCGGGCATGCTCGGCGCTGCGCGCACGGTCCACGACCTCGGACCACGGGGTCTCCAGGTCCACGCCGACGATGTCGACGCGCGGCACCATCACCTCACGGACTTCGGTGTCCGCGAGCTCGAAGGCGCCGCGCAGCAGAGCCGCTTCGCGCCGTGACACGCCTGCTTCGGCCGCTTCGACCGCGACGATCTGGCGGAACTGCTGCGCGGACGTTCCGCGCTCCTCACCGCCTGCGGGACGCACCGGCATGGCCTGCTGCAGCGCGCGCTCGACCCACGACGCGGCGGCAAGCGGCACGGCGAGTCCCCACTGCGCCACGCGGGCGACCGGAGAGAGTCGCTGCCAGGCGCGATCCCGCAGCGTCATGCCGAACGTCCGCGCAGCGCCCTCGACGAGCGCCACGACGCCCAGCGAGGCCAGAACGGCGGTGGCGAGGGGCTCTCCATCCAGCGGGCGGCGCAGTCCCGTCGCCCCGGCGATCGCCGCGCCGGCGGCGAGCAGCAGGATCACCCGGCCGAGCGCCAGCGCGCGATGCGCCCGCTCAGCGGCGCTGACCGGTTCCGCCCTCGCCGCGTCCGAGTTCAGCACCGAGTGCCGGGACATGACCGCACCGTCCGCCGCCGCGAGCAGCGCAGCGACGACGGTGGAGACGGTGGCGATTCCCCACAGGAGGGTGCTCACGTACGGGGCTGACGGGTCAGCCGCGCGAGGAGGGCTTCCTGGCGCTTCCACATCGGCGAGCGCTCGCGCGCATCCGACTCCGGGTGATCGTAGCCGAGCACGTGCAGCGTCCCGTGGACGACGAGCCGTGCCAGCTCCTCGCGGATGCCGATGCCGCGCTCGGCCGCCGAGGCGCGGGCGACGTCCGGGCAGATGTAGATGTCGCCGATCACCGGATCGTCATCGGTCGCGCGGGCAAACCCGAACGAGATGACGTCGGTCGGGCCGGCGTGCCCGAGGTGCGCGCGATTGAGCGCCGCGATGCGCGTCCGTGTCACGAAGGCGACGGACAGGAGTGCATTCGGCACGCGCTCCGCCCGCAGGACGCCATCGGCGATCGCAGCGACCCGCTCCCGGGCGATGGGGATGCGCACCCCGTCCAGCGAGACGTCGATGGCGCGGCTCATACCGAGGCGAACTCCGACGTCACGCCGCCGCTGGCCGCGGGATAGTCGACGCGATTGTGGTACATCCCGGAGAGCACGCGCGTGAACTCCTGCTTGACCATGTCGAGCTGGCGGAGCGTCAGCGGCGCATCGCGCAGCTGCCCCTGCTCCATGCGCTGGCGGACGATGTGATCGACGACCTCGCGCACGCGCTCCGGCCGCGGCTCGCTGAGCACGCGGACGGCCGCCTCCACGCCGTCGGCCAGCATCGCCACCGCCGTCTCGGCGCTCTGCGGACGAGGGCCCGGATAGACGAACTCCGCGGGGTTCCGCACCACCGCATCGCGTTCCTTCGCCTTCTCGAGGAAGTATGCGATCTCGCCCGTGCCGTGGTGCTCGGCGATGAACGCGCGGACGGCACGCGGCACGCCGTGCTGGGAGGCGAGCTCCAGTCCCTCGCGGATGTGATTGCGGATGATGGATGCGCTCGTCGTGGGCTTCAGCTTGTCGTGCGGGTTCTGGCCCTTGCGCTGGTTCTCCACGAAGTACTGCGGCTTCGCGAGCTTGCCGATGTCATGGTAGTAGCATCCGACCCGCGCGAGCAGCGCGTTGGCCCCGATCGCCCGACATGCCGATTCCGCGAGGTTCGCCATGACGATCGTATGGGCGTACGTTCCCGGCGCCTCGAGGCTGAGCCGCTGCATGAGCGGGCGGTTGAGATCGGACCATTCGAGCAGCGTCAGGTCCGTCTCGATGCCGGTGAGGTGCTCCGCCAGCGGCAGCAGCTGGAGCGCGAACACCACCGAGACGACGGCGCTGACCGCCCCCCACCCGATGGATTGCAGCACGTCCGACGCGGGCGTACGGAGCGCGGCGCCGAGGGCGATCGCGGCGATGGCGTAGGCCCCGGCCACCGCGAGGATCCAGCGGAACGACTGGTTGCGACGGTTGATGGCGCGCACCGCGAACGCCGCGACGGTGCCGGCCAGGAGCGCCGCCGTGAGCAGGTTGCTGCCGCGGAAGGCGTTCTGCGTGCCGAGGAGCAACGCCAGCACCATCGCCGTGATGAGACTGATGCGCTGGTCGAACAGCGCGCTCAGGATCACCGCGGCGAAGGCGACCGGCACCAGCTCCGGGCGCACCGGCGTCGCGCTGGCGATGATGGCCGCCGCGCCGATGACGAGCGCGATCACGCCCGCGAACAGTCCGACGTAGCGGATCCGCTCGTAGACCTCGCGCCGGAACATCGCCAGCGACCCCCCGAGCACGCCGAGGATCACGAAATTGAGGAGGATGCCGCCCAGCGCGCGGGTGATCCCCAACTCGGCGCCGGGACGACTCGCCAGCTCGGCCGCGAGAGCGCGCAGCTTGTCGTGGTCCTCCGGCGACACGACTTCGTTGGCCCCGATGATCTTCTCACCGGCACGGACCTCGTACCGGTTCGGCTTCACCGACCGGACCAGCTCATCGATGCGCAGCCGCGTCGCCGTGGGATCGGGACGCAGCGTGGGCCGGAAGAACGCACCGAGAATCCGCAGGTACGCCGCGTCGCCCACCTGCGAGGTGGGCGCGGGATGAATCTGCCGGGCGCGCGTCACGAGCGCCGAGAACGTCATGACGTTGTCGGCGCGGATGCGGCGCTCACCCTCGGGCCCCCGGACGATGATGTCGCCCCGGACGGAATCCAGCACGCCGCTGGGTGCGACGCCGGTCGGCCCCCAGCGCTCGTACACGCGCGCCACGGCGTCGATCATGTTCGCGCGATCGTCCGGCCGCAGCAGGTAGGCCGCTTCGTCGGTGGTGAGGCGCAGCTGGAACGCAGCCGCCGCGTTGCGGATCCCTTCGATCGCGACGCGCGGATCCGGCGACGAGCCTGCCGCGGCTGCGATCGCCCGCGCGAACCGGTCCAGCTCGATGCGTGACGAGTCGAGGTCGGCCGCGGAGTAGTTGAAGATCGGCTCGGCCGCCCGCGCAAGCTCACCGCGCTCGCGCGCAAGCTCCGCGGGCGCCTTGGGCACCGCGAACGCGAACGGCGCGATCACGTTGGACGACGCGACGGCGCCGACATCGTAGACCGGAACCCGCTCCGCCGGCGATGCGGGAAAGAGCAGGTACGTCAGCGCGGCCAGCGTGAGGCCGATGGCGATCCGGGCTCCGTGAAACAGCGCACGGTTCCGTTGCCGGCCCGGTGCGGATGCGGAAGCCTGCAGCCCGCGCGGCGCGGGCACCCCGTCAGTCCGCGTCGTACGCCCGGATGATGTCGCGGACCAGTCGGTGCCGGACGACATCAGCCTCCTGGAAGTAGTGGAACTCGATCCCCTCGATCCCCTTGAGGATCCGCTCGACCTGCATGAGCCCGGACTCGTCCCGGTTCGGGAGATCCACCTGCGTCTTGTCGCCGGTGATCACCATCTTCGAGTTCACGCCGAGGCGCGTCAGGAGCATCTTCATCTGCATGGCCGTGGCGTTCTGCGCCTCGTCCACGATGACGAACGCATCCCCGAGCGTGCGGCCACGCATGAACGCAAGCGGCGCCACCTCGATCACGCGCGTCTCGATGAACTTCTGCATGCGCTCGAACGGCATCATCTCATCGAGCGCGTCGTAGAGGGGACGGAGGTACGGGTCCACCTTCGCCTGCATGTCGCCGGGCAGGAAGCCGAGGCTCTCGCCCGCCTCGACGGCCGGTCGCGCGAGCACGATGCGGCGCACACGCTTGCGGGTGAGTGCATCCACTGCCGCGGCGACCGCGAGATAGGTCTTGCCGGTGCCCGCCGGGCCGATGCCGATCACGATGTCGTTCTCGGCGATCTGCTTGAGGTACTCCGCCTGCCCCGGCGTCTTGGCCTGCACGACCTTGCGGACGCCCGGGAGGGCGATGCGCGCCCCGTAGCCGCCCGCGGCGCCGGCCTCGCCCTCGTCCCCGCGCTGCTCGGCATCGCCGAGGCGCAGGACGTCGTCCGGCGTCAGCGGGATGCGTTGCCGCGCGAGCTCGATCATCCGCTCGCCGATCTCCGCGGCGCGCTCGACGAACTCCGGCGGGCCGACGATGGAGAGCGTGTCCCCGCGGAGGGCGACCTTCACGCCGCACAGGCGCGACAGCTCGATCAGGTTGGCGTCGTTGACGCCGGCCAGCGTCAGGAGATCGGCTCCTTCCGCGGAGAGCTTCTGGGTGGTGCTTCCCTGGCTGGTGGTGCCTTCAGTCACTCGGTGACGCCCTCGAGGCGGAGATGCAGGTCGCTGAGATCCGTGCCCGGCACGGTGGTCGGCGCTCCCTCGAAGAGCGCGCGGGCCGCCGTGGTCTTGGGGAATGCGATGACGTCGCGCAGCGACGGGGCGCCGCTCAGCAGCATCGCGATCCGGTCGAAGCCGAAGGCGATCCCGCCGTGCGGCGGCGCCCCCGCCCGGAGTCCCTCGAGGAGGAACCCGAACCGCTGCTGCGCCGTGGTCTCATCGATCCCGAGTAATGCAAAGATCCGTCCCTGCAGTCCGGAATCCGAGATGCGGATGCTGCCCCCACCGAGCTCGGTCCCATTCAGGACGAGGTCGTAGGCTTGGGCCCGGACCCGGTGGGGCTCGGTTTCCAACAGGTCCACGTCATCCGGGTGCGGCGCCGTAAACGGATGATGCATCGCCGCGAGCGCGCCAGTCGCGGGGTCGCGCTCGAACATCGGAAAGTCCACCACCCACAGGAAGTTGGCCTTCCCCTCCGGGACCAGCCCGAGCCGGCGGGCCACGTCCTGCCGGACCCGGTCCAGCGCAGGATTCGAAATGTGATCCGGACCCGCCACGAACAGGAAGAGATCGCCATCCTGGGCTGCGAACCGGGCAGCCGCGTCCGGCGGGAGGTGCTTCCCTGCCGGACCGTCGAACGCCCCGCCCGTGAACTTCGAACGCAGCAGGCCCATGGCGCCGGCGCTCTTCGCCCCCGCTTCGATCTCGTCCACCTGCTTGCGCGACAGCGCGCTGCCTCCGGGCACCCGGATTCCGCGCACCCGACCGCCGGCCTCCAGTGCCGACCGGGTGATGCCGAACTCCGCGCCGCGGAACACGTCGCTCGCGTCAAAGATCTCGAGGCCGAAGCGGGTATCCGGCCGATCGATCCCGTAGCGCTCCATCGCGTCCGAATACGCCATGCGCTGGATCGCGCCCTCGACTTCCACGCCGCCCTCGCGCCAGATCGCCCGGATGAGCGACTCGGCCACCGCCATCACGTCGTCGCGCCCGACGAACGAGGCCTCGATGTCGATCTGGGTGAACTCCGGCTGGCGATCCGCGCGCAGGTCCTCGTCGCGGAAGCAGCGCGCGATCTGGAAGTAGCGGTCCATCCCCGCCATCATCAGCAGCTGCTTGTAGATCTGGGGGGACTGCGGCAGCGCGTAGAACTCGCCGGGATGCACCCGGCTCGGCACCAGGTAGTCGCGTGCGCCTTCCGGCGTCGGCTTCGTCAGGATGGGCGTCTCCACCTCGAAGAAGCCGTGGTCGCTCAGGTGACGCCGGGTGACCTGCATCAGGCGGTGCCGCAGCATCAGGTTCGCCTGCAGCTCCGGACGGCGGAGATCCAGGTGCCGGTACCGGAGCCGCAGCTCCTCGGCCGGGAGGCTCTCGCCGCTCTTGCGCGCAACAGGAATCGCGGGAATCTCCGCCGGCCCCACGATGCGCAGGCTCGCGGCGCGCACCTCGACGTCGCCGGTCGCGAGGTCGGGATTCCGCATCGTGTCGGGGCGCGGCGCGACGGTCCCCTCGATCAGCACGACCGTCTCCGCCCCGAGTGCGGCGGCGGCGGCGATCACCGGTGCCGGTGTCCACTTGGGATCGAACGACACCTGCACGAGCCCGGCGCGATCGCGGAGGTCGACGAAGACGAGCCCCCCGAGGTCCCGGGCCCGATGCACCCATCCGGCGAGCCGGACGGTCTGGCCGGCGTGAACGAGCCGCATCTCGCCCGCGAGGTGCGAGCGATAGGCGGTCGCGAGAGGCCCCGTGGGACCTGAATGCAAAACGCCCCCGCGGCTGTCGGCGGAGGCAGCGTCAGAGTTCGTCACGAGGGGGAATGTAAACCCCGCCATGGAAGCGTGGAAGTCGTTCCGGGGGCCCGACATGCGGGTGCCACGCCGGGGACCCGGCCTGCATGATGCCGGGTATATTTCGACCGTGCCTACCGAACCCCAGAATCTCCTGAATCTCGTCCCCGGCGAAGCCGATGCGGCCCTCCGCGCCTTCGCCGCCGAAGTCGGCCAGCCAAGCTATCGCGCGACGCAGGTGCTCCGCCGGCTCTGGGTGAACCCGGCCGCCGATTTCGAGGCGATGACCGACCTCCCCGCCGACTTCCGAGCGCAGCTGGCGGAGCGATTCACCCTGCCCCGGCTGGAGGTCGTCGCACGCCAGGAGTCGCGGGACGGAACGCAGAAGTTCCTGTTCCGTCTGCGGGACGGCCAGACGATCGAGACCGTGGCGATTCCCGAAGGCAATCGCGTGACGCTGTGCATCTCGTCGCAGGCGGGATGTGCGCTGCAGTGTGCGTTCTGCGCCACGGGCGCGATGGGGTTCCAGCGCAACCTGGAGGTCTTCGAGATCGCCGGCCAGGTGCGCGAGATGCGGCTGCTCGACCCGCCCGTCAACGTCACCAACATCGTGTTCATGGGCATGGGCGAGCCGATGATGAACTGGGCGGCGGTGGATCCCACGCTGACGCTCCTCAACGACCCGATGGGGCTTGGCATCGGCGCCCGTCACATCACCATCTCGACGGTCGGGGTCCTGCCCGGCATCGTCGCGCTGGCGGCGCGCCCGGAGCAGTTCCGCCTGGCCATCTCGATCCATGCGCCGAGCGACGAGCTTCGCCGGGAGCTCATGCCCATCAACACGAAGTACCCGCTCGCCGACGTCATCGCGGCGGCGAAGGCCTTCGATCGCCGCGTCACCTTCGAGTACGTGATGCTCGGGGGCGTGAACGACCAGGAGGTCCACGCCCTGCAGCTCGCCGCGCTCGCGCGCGAGTGCCGGGCATTCGTCAACCTCATCCCGCTGCACCCCGGAGGGTCGCGCGGGTTCTCGCCGACGCCGACGGACCGCATCGTCGCGTTCGCGCGCGAGCTGCGCAGCGAAGGGATCGAGGTGGCGATCCGGAAGAGCCGCGGCATGGACATCGCCGCGGCGTGCGGCCAGCTACGGGTAGAACGGCTCGGCCGGAGGCCGCCACGTGCGCCCGATCAACACGGTGGCATCCAGGTAGCGTGAGCTGTCGGGGCGCGACTCGGTGCGCGCCCCGCCCATCGCCCGTCCGACGCGGGCGGCCCAGTCGGGATGGCCGCTGCGATCGAGCACGACGGTGCTGTCCTGCAGCGCGTCGGCGTTCCCCGTCTCCACGACGTCGAAGCCACGGTCGCGCAGCACGAGCGTCGCCCGCCGTGCGAGTCCGCGGGTGCGCGTGGCGTTGAGCACCTGCACGCGGATTCGCACGCCAGCGGGTGCGCGCTCATCATCAGGAACGGCGACGCGGGCCGCGCCCACGGCCGGCGCATCGGGATCGGGCATCGAGGCGGCCTGGTTCGCCTGCCAGGTGCGCCAGCCCCACCAGACGCTCGCCGTCACCAGCGTGAGCGCGAGCAGCGCGATGAGCAATCGTGCTACTCTCATCGCACCGCGTTCCACATCGCGACGCACTCCGGATAGAGGCTCTTCCCTTCCCGGAGGGCCCATTCGATGCGCTGCCGGACGACCGTCCTGAACACATCGTCGAAGTCGCCGGGAACGCGCGCGGCCAGCTCCGCGCGCTCCGCCTGCGCGAAGCGGCGTCCCGGCTCGAGATAGTCGGCCATGTAGAGCGCGCGGCCCGTGCGGGCCCACGTCGCGCAGCCCACCGTGTGGTAGCGGATCGCCTCCAGCAGCGCGTTGCGCGTCTCACCATCCGCTTCGAGATGCGCTGCCGCGGCCGGTCCGTGCAGCATGGGCAACGTGTACTCGCTGTCGGGG
>DASTYL010000225.1:0-20145 GCA_035764975.1 Gemmatimonadaceae bacterium
GATCCGCACGGTGAAGCGGGCGTCATCGCGATCTTCTGCGGCCGGCTGCAGGACGGCCATGACCTCACGATCTTCGGCGACGGCTCGCAGACCCGCGACTACATCTACGTGGGTGACGTCGCGGATGCCTTCGTCACGGCCGCGGCTGCACCGCTGCCCGCCGCGGGGAAGCTCGACGCGCGCGGGTACAACATCGGAACCGGCATCGAGACGTCCGTCGTGGAGCTCGCGGAGATGCTGCGCCGGGCGTCCGGGAAGGAGGTCGCGATCCGCTTCGCCCCCAAACGTCCTGGGGAGCTGCAGCGATCGGTGCTCGATCCACACAAGGCGGAGCGTGAGCTCGGCTGGAAGGCGCGGGTCGGGCTCGAGGACGGATTGAGGGAGACGTATCGATGGGCGGCCGCCGCTGCGGCCGTGCCAGTCAACGCACAGTGAGCAAGGCCGGAGCCGAATGATCGTTCTGTTGTTGCAGGCCGCCGCGGCGGCGCCGACGTCCGCCGTCGATCTCGTGAGAAATGCCACGCTGGCCTCCCAGGTCATCCTGGGCCTGCTCGCGCTGCTGTCGCTCCTGAGCTGGGCCGTCATCTTCGCGGCGTGGCGCGACATCAGCCGCGTGCAGCGCGCGGGCCGCGCGTTCCTCCGCGAGTTCGAGAAGGTCCCGCGGCTCGAGGATGCGACGGTGCTCGTGCGGCACTCGCCGCCCAGCGCGTTCACGCGCCTGTTCACCATCGCGATGCGGTTCGTCGCGGAGACGCGCACTCGCAACCGGGTCGGCGGGGGGGACGGGCTCTACGCGGCCGCGAACGCGGCGCCGGCGCAGCTCGTCGCCGAGCCGCTCACCGCGTCGCAGGTCGAGACGCTCCACCTCATCCTCGAGACCGAAGCCTCCGCGGAGCGCGATCGGCTCGGCCGCTTCCTCCCGTGGGTGGCGACGATCGGGTCGGTGAGCCCCCTCATCGGGTTGTTCGGCACGGTGCTCGGCGTGATCGACGCCTTCGTCGGCATCGCGTCGCAGGGCTCCGGCAATCTGGCGGCGGTGGCGCCTGGCGTCGCCGAAGCGCTCATCGCCACGGCGGCCGCACTTGCCGTCGCGATCCCGGCGACCTTTGCGTACAACATCCTCGCCAACCGCCTGAACCGCGTGGACGCGCTGTTCGAGACCGTGGATACCGCCATGATCTCGCTGCTCGCACGCGAGGGGCACGTCTAGGATGCGGCGCCGCCGCCGCGAGCGCCTGCACCTGAACGCCGAGATCAACGTCGTCAGCCTCATCGACGTGATGCTGCTGCTGCTCGTGATCTTCATGATCACGGCGCCGATGATGCAGGGCGGGCTCGATATCCGGCTGCCGCGTGCGGACGCCCGGCCGCTCGAGGCCAAGGCGGGCTTCGTCGTGACCATCAACCGCGCCGGCACGATCGACGCCGACGGGACGCCGCTCGACTTTGACCAGTTCCGTGGAAGCTTCAAGGCACTCGTCGGGCAGAAGGCGGCGCAGGGGATCTACCTGCGGGCCGACGAGGGCGTGCCCTACGGGACGGTCGTGCGGGTGCTTGGCGTGATGCGGTCGGCCGGCGTCGGCGACGTGGGCCTCGTGACGGAGGCGGAGGAAATTCCCTGATGAGCGCGGACGCGCTCCAGGCGCCAGGCGGGGAGCGGGGACTGGCGTTCCCGGTCGTCGTGTCGCTGCTCGTGCACGCAGCGCTCGTCGCGGCGGCGTTCCTGCTGCGGCCCGACGCGTCGCCGCCCATGCCGCCGGTCTATCGCGTCAACCTCGTCGCCGCGCCCCCGGGCGAACGCGCCGTCGGTGTGGTGCAGCCGCCGCAGGCGCCCACGCCAGCCGAGCCGACGCCGCCGCCGCCGCGCCCCGTGGCGGAGACGCCCGAGGCGGTCCCCGTTCCCAGGCCCGTCCCGGCGCCGCGCCGCACGCCGCCGAAGTCCACGCCCACGCAGGCAACGACCGAGCGTCCCGCGGCGAAGCCCTCGTCCCAGCCCCGGGCGGGCGGCGGGCCGGTCGGGGGGACGGGAAGTGATGTTGCAACCGTGCGCACCCCGGGGATCGAGTTCCCATACGGCGGGTATCTCGACAACATCGTCCGGCAGCTCGTGCTGCGGTTCCGCCCGGCGGGCAATCGCGCGCTCGTCGCTGACGTGAGCTTCCTCATCCGGCGTGACGGCTCCGTGTCGGACATCCGCGTCGTGCGGTCGTCCGGCGCATACACGTTCGACGTGGAGGCGCAGGGCGCGATCGAAGCCGCCGGACAGGCGCGTGCCTTCGGTCCGCTCCCGCGCGGGTTCCCGGACGACGTGCTGCCCGTGACGATCAGCTTCACCCCTTCGCTCTTCCGCTGATGCATCGATCCCTCCTCGCCGCCGTCGTCATCGCCACGTCGGCGGTCGCCCTTCATTCCCGACCTGCCGCCGCGCAGGACACGACGCGCGGCGTGCGGCTCACGCTCGAGTATCGTCCCGGCGTGCGCCCGGGCGTCGTCGTGCTGCCGGCTCGCGGCGCCGCCGGCGACTCCTTGCGGGCGATGCTCGAACGTGATCTCGACAACGGGAATCGTGTGAGCGTCGTCGCACTCGCGGCGAATGACGCGCAGGCGCTCGCTCCGGCGACCGGCCGCGGCCCGAACTGGGCGCTGCTCACGCGGCTCGGGGCCGCCGGATTGATTCAACCGACCCTCACCCCGACCGGCGTGCACGTCGCCGTCTACGACATCGGCCGCCAGCGGGTGCTCGACACCCAGGACTTCCCGCTGCCGGGTGCGGCGTTGGGACGTGACTGGCGGCATGCCGTGCACGGCGTCTCGGACGCGATCGAGGAATGGCTCACCGGCGTGCGCGGGATCGCCCAGACGCGCGTCGCTTTCGTGCGCGGGGCGTCGCTGGTGCTCATCGATAGTGACGGCGCGATGGAGACGGCCGTCCCCGTGGTGTCGGCGCCGCTGTCGCCGGCGTGGCATCCGTCAGGGGCGTCGCTCGCCTACAACACGTTCGGCATCAGCTCCCGGGTGATGGTGCACGACTTCGCCACCGGCCGCGCCCGCACCGCGAGCACGACGCCTGGCGGCGTGAACCAGACGCCGGCGTTTTCACCGGATGGCGCGTCGCTCGTCTATGCGTACGCGGGAGAGAGCGGCGACGCCGAGCTCTATCGCGTGGCGACGGCGGGGGGCGCGGCGCGCCGCATCACGGCGGGTCGCGGGTCGCTCAACCTGTCGCCGTCGTTCAGCCCGGATGGACGCCGGCTCGTGTTCACGTCGAGCAAGGCCGGCCCGCCGCAGGTGTATATTATGGACGCCGATGGCACGAACTCGGAGCTGCTGACCTCGTTCGTGTTCGGCGAGCAGTCGTATCAGTCGAATCCCGACTGGTCGCCCGACGGGCGGCTCGTCGCGTATCAGTCGCAGATCGCGGGACGGTTCCAGATCAAGACCATCGCGATCCGTGACCGCAGTACGCGGGTGCTCACGAGTGAAGGGCAGAACGAGGATCCTTCATGGGCACCCGATGGCCGGCACCTCGTGTTCACCTCGACGCGGAGTGGCGCCCGGCAGCTCTGGGTGCTCGATGTCGAGAGCGGGCGGATGCGGCAGCTCACCCGGATTCCGGGGGGGCGGTCACCTGCCTGGTCACGCCGCACGAGCGGGAACATGCGTTAGCGCCGGAGGCAGGACCTCGCAAGCGCAGGACTTCGCACTTCCTTCTTGGAGCTCGACATGACCCGTCTCGCACGCCTCGCTGTTCTCGGAATCACCGCAACCGCAGTGCTCACGCTCGGCGCCTGCCGCCGGAAGCCCGAACCCGCCCCCGAGCCGGCGGCCCCCGTGGTGAACCAGGACAGCATCAACCGCGTCCGCGACTCGATCGCGGCGGCCGAAGCGGCCGCCCGCGCCGAGCAGGCGACTCGCGACAGCATCGCCAACGCGCAGGCCATGGAAGCCCAGGCCCAGCAGGAGATGCGCGCGACCCTGGGCAACGTGATCTACTTCGATTACGACGATGCGACGCTGAACGACCAGGCGCGCGCGGTGCTCGAGGCGAAGATCCCGATCCTGCTCGCCAATCCGTCGCTGATGCTGCGCGTCGCCGGCCACACCGACGAACGCGGCTCGGACGAGTACAATCTCGCGCTCGGCCAGCGCCGCGCGGTGGCGGTGAAGGGCTACCTCTCGACGCGCGGTGTGGAATCCAACCGCGTCGACGCGGTGAGCTTCGGTGAGGAGCAGCCGGTGGCCGAGGGCTCGTCGGAGGCCGCGTGGGCCCAGAACCGTCGGGCCGAGTTCCAGATCACGTCGCCGGACGCGCCGCTGGCGCGCCCCCGCTCGTGATCGCCGCGCGTGGGGCGCGTGGCGCCGCAGCGCTGCTGGCTGCGTTGAGCCTGCAGGGATGCCTGGCGACGCGCCAGGACGTCACGCTGCTGCAGGGTGAGCTGCGCGCCCTGCGCGCGTCGGTTGCCGCATCGGACTCGGCGCGGGCGCAGGATGCCCGGACGCTGCTGGCCGCGGTGCGCCGCACGGATGACTCGCTTCGCGCGGTCTCCGTGCGGGTCGGCCGGTTCCAGGCCGCCGTGTCGGAGGAGTTTCGTGAAGTCGGCCGTCAGCTCATCTCCGTGCAGGAGCTGACCGGCCAGAGCCAGCGGCGTCTGCAGGAGCTGCGGGCGTCGCTGGAGGATCAGGCCCCGAGTGCAGCGGCACCGGCGCCGGCACCCGGGACGCCCGATGCGGCGGCCGGACCGGCGCTCCCGGGGCCGAACCGGCTGTTCGAGCTCGCGCGCGAGCAGCTCGATCGCGGCAGCCCGTCGAGTGCGCGGTCGGCGCTGGATACCCTGATCGTGCGGTACCCGTCGGCCGATGTCGTGCCGGCGGCCCAGTTCTTCGTCGCGGAGGCGTACGCCCAGGAGGGGAACGGCGCCGCTGCCGATTCGGTGTACCAGCTCGTGCATGCGCGGTACCCACGGTCGGACCGGGCGCCGACGGCGCTGTACAAGCTCGCGCAGTCGCGGCGGGCCGCCGGCCAGGCGGCCGCCGCCCGGCAGTTGCTGGAGCGCATCGTGCGCGATTACCCGCGGTCGGATGAGGCCGCACTGGCCCGCGACCTGCTGCGCACGCGTTGATCCCGGGAGAGCAGCGTGGCGCCGAAGGAGACGCGCAATGAGATGCCGTTCCTCGATCATCTCGAGGAGCTGCGCTGGCGGCTGATCTGGTCGCTCGCGGCCCTCGGCATCGGCGTCGCCGTCGGCTTCTGGGTCGTGCTGCAGTTCGACGTCATCCGGCTCATGGCGAGCCCGATCGAGCCGTACCTGCGGGGGCAGCACCTCGTCTACACCCACCCCACGGACCCGTTCTCGATCGTGCTCAAGGCGTCCTTCATCATCGGGACGCTCCTCGCCCTGCCGTTCATCCTCTATCAGGTCTGGGCTTTCCTCTCCCCGGCGCTCTACGGGCACGAGAAGAAGGTCGTGATCCCCGTGCTCGTCGGCGCCGTGCTGCTGTTCGCGGCGGGCGCGTCGATGGCGTACTTCGTGGTCCTGCCGCTGACGCTCAAGTTCCTGCACAGCTTCCAGTCCACGACACTCACGCCGATGATCACGGCGGCCGACTACTACGGCTTCGCGATCTCCATGGCCCTGGCGCTCGGGGCCACCTTCGAGCTGCCGATCGCGATCGTCGCACTCACGGCGCTCGGCATCGTCCGTCCCGACATGCTCGTGAAGTGGCGGCGGCACGCCTTCGTGGCCTGCCTCGTCGGCGCGGCATTCGTCACGCCGGGTGACTTCCTCGGCACCACGGTGCTGATGACGGGGCCGCTGTACGTGTTGTACGAGATCAGCATCGTGGCGTCCGGCATCGTGTACCGCCGCAAGCTGCGCCGGCGCGAGAACACCATCGGCGGCGAAGCCGAGGCCGCGGCGTGAGGCGCGCCTGGCTCGGGATGCTCGCGGCCTGGGCGCTGCTGGCGACCGCCGCGGAGGCGCAGATCCGCCCGCCGGCGCGCGATACGATCACCCGCGCGCGGTCGGATACGATTCCCCGCCCGCGGCGAGATACGGCGCGCGTCCCCGGCGACACGCTGCGGGAGGAGCTGGAGCCGGAAGAGCGCGCGGGACGGGACACGACCCCGGCCCCCATCCGGTGGGTCGAGGAAGACTCCGTGACGCGCGCGTTGCTGAACCGGCCGGGCTACACCGTCACGCGGTATCAGGGCCCGATCCTGACGTTCGACGCGCTCACCCGCGCCATCGACATCTTCATCGGGCCCGGCGATACGTCGCGCGTCGCGGTGCAGCGCGAGGACCGCCTGCTCGTCGCCGACACGTCCATCAGCTACAACGAGGAGACGGGGATCGCCCGCGCCACGGGGCGCGTGGTCATCCGGGAAGGGACCACCGACCTGACCGGGCTCGGGGGCGAGTACGACCTGCGCGAGCGCTCCGTCACGATCCTGGGCGGGCGCACCAGCGTCCAGACCGAGGAGAACTGGATCGTCGCAGCGGCGAAGCTCAAGATCGCGCAGGTGGACAGCGGCCCGGGGCAGAACTTCTTCGGCCAGCACGGCAACCTCACCAGCTGCAACGACACGACGCACGCCGGGCTCCCGCACTATCACTTCGCGTTCAAGGAGATCAAGCGCACGGCGGGCAACACGCTCGTCGCGCGTCCCGCGGTGCTCTACATCTCGGACATCCCCGTGATGTGGCTGCCGTTCGTCTTCCAGGACATGCGGCCGGGGCGGCGAAGCGGCCTGCTCACCCCGCGCATCGGGGTGACGGACTTCATCCGCAACAGCCCGACGTACCGCCGCAACGTCGAGAACATCGGCTGGTACTGGGCAATCAACGATTACATGGACGCCGAGGCGTCATTCGACTGGTTGAGCGGGACGGGACAGCGGGAAGGGGAGGCGCCGGGATTCACCCGCTACAACGGGGAGTGGCGCTATCGCTGGATCGATCGCTTCCTCTCCGGCTCGCTGGCGGCGAGCCACACCCGGCAGGGAAACGGGACCAAGGACCTCGCCCTCTCCTGGATGCACAGCCAGGAGTTCACCCGGCGCCGGTCCATGCAGGCCAACGTCAATTGGGTCGAGAAGACGACGGTCCAGCGCGAGACGTACATCAACCCGTACGCGGTGCTGGCGACCATCCGCTCGAGCGTCAAGCTGCAGGACCAGTTCGGCCCGGCGCGCGTGGCCCTCGGCGCGGATCGCACGCAGTATCCCGGGCGCGACGAGGTCAACCAGACGTTCCCGTCTCTCTCCATCACGACCGGGACGCTGGAGCTCGCGCCGTGGTTCAACTGGACGCCGAACTTCCAGTTCAGCGATCAGCGGAAGACGGACATCACGCAGCCGTCGCAGCTCGGCGCGCTGTTCCGCGAGGAGAATGGTGTGCTCGTCTCGGACACGGCCAGGCAGAACCAGCGGACGACCCGCGCGAGCTTCGACACGCCGATCCAGATCTTCGGATTCACGCTGAGCAACGGGATCGCGTTCAACGAGCAGGAGGTCGAGTTCCCGCAGGTGATCGCGGTCGTCAATCCCGACTCGACGCAGCCGCCGCAGGAGCGGATCTTCGCGCGCACCTACCTCTCGACCCTGGACTGGAATCCGAGCTTCTCGTTGCCGGCGCTCGCCCAGCAGAGCTGGAAGATCACCCCGTCCGTCGGCTTCTCGAATGTTGCGCCGGGGCCGTTCATGGTGCGATCGCACCTTTCCGGCGGCGAGTGGATCCGGCAGACCAAGCGGCCAACGTTCGGGCTGAGCGTCTCGCCGACGCTGTACGGCTTCATCCCCGGCTTCGCGGGATTCTCGCGGTTCCGGCACACGATCGCGCCCCGCCTCTCGTATCAGTATGCCCCGAAGGCCGGCGTGGACGAGGAGTTCCTGCTCGCGCAGAACTACGATCCGCGGCGATACATCGGCGCGATCTCGCAGAACGAGTTCTCGCTGGGGCTGAACACCAACATCGAAGGAAAGGGCCGGCCGGCAGCGGGGGACACGACGGCGGCCGCCGAATCGGCGGCGAAGGTCAAGGTGCTCACGCTCAACTTCTCCTCGCTCGCCTACGACGTCTCGCGCTACCAGAAAACGCGGGACGTGATGCGGGGGCTCACGACGTCGAATTTCAGCACCAGTATCAGCTCCGACCTCCTGCCTGACGTGCGGCTCTCGCTGCAGCACTCGCTGTTCCAGGGCGACAACATCAACAGCGACACGGCGGTCTTCAGCCCCTACCTGACCGGCGTCTCGGGACAGTTCACGCTGAACGCCCGGCGCAATCCGTTCATGCTCCTGGCGCGGCTGTTCGGGCGCGCGGTGCCAGCGACACAGATCGCCTCCGCGGAGATCGTGGAGCCCCTCGATGACGCGGAAGCCCGCGCAGCATCCGTGCAGCCGGTCGCCGGGAGCCGCGCGCGGCAGCCCCAGATGGTGGTGCCGCCGTCCGAAGGCTGGGAAGCGGCGTTCACCTTCAGCTCGTCGCGCCAGCGGCCGCCGAAGGGCGGCAACATCGTGGACTTCGACCCGGGCATCCGGTGCGAGCCGTTCCGCGGGGCGAATCCCATCGCCTACGAGAACTGCCTGATCGAAGCGCGTACGAATCCGACCACCGAGGCGCCGGTCACGAGTCCCGTGGCGGGCGGCGCGTTCTACCGGGTGCCGGCGACGACCTCCATCGGCTCCAACCTGCGCTTCGCGCTCACGCCGAAGTGGTCGGGCTCCTGGAACACGAGCTACGACCTGGAGCGGAACGAGTTCGCGAGCCACGTCGTGCAGCTCCAGCGCGACCTTCATGATTGGCGCGCGATCTTCTCGTTCACGCAGAGTCCGAGCGGCAGCTCCGCGTTCAGCTTCTTCATCGCGTTGAAGGCGGAGCCCGATCTCAAGTTCGATTACAACCGCTCGACCTACCGGCAGCAGGTGAACACGCGCTGAGCGCGGGGCCGTGCGTTTGCCCAACGGATGCGCCATCGCCCTGTCCTGACCTGAGGACAGATGCGGTGGCGCTTCGCCTTGGCGGACAGGGTCAAGTCGTTTGGTGATACGGAGATGGCGATCCGCTCGCGTCCGGCACGCCGGGTGCCTTTCCCGCGGATGACCTCCATCTCCGGATACCCCGATGCGTGCCTTCCGCGCCCTCTCCGCGGCTTCGCTCCTGATGCTCGCCGCCTGCGACGGGCTGTTCAGCGGGATCGACTCCAACGATCCGACGGACCTGAGCTACACCATCACCGGCGCCGAGTCGCCGGGAAGTCCGTACGGTGTGCTGCTGACGTGGGAGCCGCCGCGGGCCCGCGAGGCGTGGACCTATGCCGTCTACGGCCGAACGTCCAGCTACGGCGACTGGTACCTGGTCGGTGTGACGACGTCCCCCACCTTCCACGACGCGGGGCCGCAGCAGCGACAGTACTACGTCGCGGCGCGCGATGAGGAGGATTACGAGTTCGGCCGCTCGCGCACGGTCACCATCGAGGTGGCCACCGCGCTGGCGATGCCCGAAGGGCTGACCTCCATCTCGCTCGACGGGGCGGTGCAGCTTGGCTGGAGCGACAATGCGCAGCAGGCCGCGCCGAGCCGCTTCTCGCACTATCGGGTGTACGTGGCGACGGTCACCGCGACGGGCGGGTGCGGCGCCACGGGCTGGCAGCTCGCGGGCACGACCGCGTCGCCGGTGTTCCTCGTGAGCGGATTGGCGAACGGCATCACCAGATGCTTCGCCGTGTCGGCCGTCAGCCGCGAGGGCGTGGAGAGCGCCTTCAGCCGCTCCCGCAGCGACACGCCCCGGTACGACGCGCGGCATGTGAAGATCGACGCGCTGGATGTCCACCCGGCGACCTCCGGCTTCCAGTTTCACGACCCGATGGCCGCGAAGTTCGGCGTGGTGGTGGACGGGACGTCGTCGCAGGCGGACTTCCGGGTCGAGCGCGCGGCCGACGGGACGTTCCGGCTGCGCGCAACCCGCGACGCGGTTCGAATGGCCGTTTTCGGGACCGCGCCCGTCGCGGACCTGTCGGCCGTGGACGTGGCGCCGGCGTCGGGGTACACGCTGAGCGAGGTGACCGTGCAACCCGGGACGGCCTACGTCTTCCGGATCGCCCGAAGTGACGGCGCGCGATACGGCGTGGTGCGCATCGCCTACGTGACGGCGGGATACGTCGTCTGCGACTGGGCGTACCAGCCGGCGGCCGACAACCCGGAACTGCAGGTCAATCCGGCGGCGTGAGCGGTCAGGCAGCGGGGGGCCGGGGGCCGCTACGCCACCGGCCCAGTCCCTGGTCCCGCATCCCGTATTCCGCATTCGGGTCCGCATCCCGGTCGCCCCCCGCTGCCGTTACATTCCCGCCGATGCACGAACCTCTCGCCATCGACGGCAACTCGCTCGCTCTGGACGACGTCGCCGCAGTCGCCGCTGGACGCCCCGTCACGCTTGCGCCGGCCGCCGCCCAGCGGATGCGGACCACCCGCGCGGCCGTGGATCGCATCGTCGCCGACAACGCCGTCGTTTATGGCGTCACGACCGGCTTCGGCAAGCTGTCCGAGGTTGCGATCCCGCCGGACCGCCTCGCCGAGCTGCAGGTCAACCTCGTGCGCAGCCACGCGGCAGGCGTCGGGGCCCGGCTCCCCGTGCGCGAGGTGCGGGCGCTCATGCTGCTGCGGGCCAACGTCCTCGCGAAAGGGTATTCCGGCGCGCGCCCCGCGCTCGCGGAGCAGCTCTGCGCCATGCTCAACGCGGGGCTGCACCCGCCGGTGCCGGAGCAGGGCAGCGTGGGCGCGAGCGGCGACCTCGCCCCGCTGGCGCACCTGGCGCTCTCCCTGCTGGGCGAGGGCGTGCTCATCGACCGCGACGGCACGGAGCGGCCCGCGGCCGACGCGCTGCGCGCGGCGGGGCTCGAGCCGATCGTCCTCGGGCCCAAGGAAGGGCTCACGCTGATCAATGGCACGCAGGCGCATACGGCCATCGCGGCGCTCGCGGTGCTCGACGCGCACCGGCTGTGGCAGACGGCGCATCTCGCCGGCGCGATGTCGCTCGAGGCGCTGCTCGGCACCCCGGTGGCGTTCGATCCCCGCATCCACACGGCGCGCGGCCAGCTCGGCCAGGCGGCATCGGCCGCGTTGCTCCGCGGCCTGCTCGCCGACAGCGAGATCCGCGAGTCGCACCGCCACGGCGACAATCGCGTGCAGGATGCGTACGCACTTCGCTGCATGCCGCAGGTCCACGGCCCGGTCCTCGACGCGATCGACTTCGCGGCGGGGATGATCGGCCGCGAGCTGAATGCCGCGACCGACAACCCGCTCGTGATGGAGAACGGGGAGCTGCTGAGCGGCGGCAACTTCCACGGCCAGGCCGTGGCGATGGCGCTCGACGTCCTCGCGATCGCGATGACGAATCTCGCGACCATCGCCGAGCGCCGCATCGACCGGCTCGTGCATCCCGATTTCAACGAGGGGCTGCCCCCGTTCCTGACCTCGGATGCCGGCGTGAACTCCGGCTTCATGATGGCCCAGGTGACCGCCGCGGCCATCACGAGCGAGTGCAAGGTGCTCTCGCACCCTGCCAGCGTGGACACCATCCCGACGGACGGCAACAAGGAGGACGTCGTCCCCATGGCGATGGGCGCGGCGTGGAAGCTGCGGCGGATCATTCACAACGTCCGCCATGTGCTCGCGATCGAGCTGATGTGTGGCGCGCAGGGGCTCGAGTTCCGCCGGCCGCTCCGCTCCGGGAAGGGCGTCGAGCGGACGTACGAGGCAGTGCGCCGCCACGTGGCGCCGCTCGGCCGCGACCGTGTGCTCTCGGGCGACATCGCCGCCATCGCCGATGCCATTGCGACCGGCGCCTTCGCCGGTGAAGGAGGATTCGAATGACCGTCGTCTCGCCGCCCGAGCGTGGCACCCGCGTGATCCGCGCGCCCCGCGGCTCCGAGCTCTCCTGCCGCGGATGGCAGCAGGAAGCCGCGCTCCGCATGCTGATGAACAACCTCGATCCCGAGGTCGCCGAGCGGCCGCAGGATCTCGTCGTGTACGGCGGTACCGGCCGCGCGGCGCGCAGCTGGGAGGCGTTCGACGCCATCGTCGATTCGCTGCGCACGCTCGCCGATGACGAGACGCTGCTGGTGCAGAGCGGCAAGCCGGTGGCGGTGTTCCGCACGCACGCCGGCGCGCCGCGGGTGCTCATCGCGAACTCCAACCTCGTGGGGCGCTGGGCCACGTGGGACAAGTTCCGCGAGCTCGAGCGGCTCGGCCTGACGATGTACGGCCAGATGACGGCCGGCTCGTGGATCTACATCGGGTCGCAGGGGATCCTGCAGGGCACCTACGAGACGTTCGGTGCCGTCGCACGGACGCACTTCGGCGGCTCGCTTGCCGGCCGCAGCGTGCTCACCGCCGGCCTGGGCGGCATGGGTGGCGCGCAGCCGCTCGCCGCGACGATGAACGGCGCCGCCATCCTCGGGATCGAGGTGGACGAGCAGCGCATCGACAAGCGGCTCGAGACGGGGTACTGCGACCGCAAGACGTCGAGCCTCGACGAGGCGCTGGCGATGATCGCCGAGGCCGTGGCGGCACGGCGCGCCCTCTCGGTGGGGCTCGTCGGCAATGCGGCGGAGATCCTGCCGGAGCTCGTGCGCCGCGGGTGGACGCCCGACGTGCTCACCGACCAGACGAGCGCCCACGACACGCTCAACGGGTACGTGCCCGCCGGGCATTCGCTCGAAGCCGCGGCCGCGCTGCGCGCGAGCGACCCGAAGCGCTACGTGGAGCTCGCCGAGGGGAGCATCGCGGACCACGTGCGCGCGATGCGCACGATGCAGGATCGCGGCGCGGTGACGTTCGACTACGGGAACAACATCCGGACGGTCGCCCACGACCGCGGCGTCGCCGATGCGTTCCGCATTCCCGGCTTCGTCCCCGAGTACGTGCGTCCGCTGTTCTGCGAGGGGAAGGGACCCTTCCGGTGGGTGGCGCTGTCGGGTGACCCCAAGGACCTCGCGCGGACGGACGAGCTCGTGCTCGAGCTGTTCCCGCACGACGAGCACCTCAAGCGGTGGATCACCCTCGCGCGCGAGCGTGTGCACTTCCAGGGGTTGCCGGCCCGGATCTGCTGGCTGGGGCAGGGGGATCGCGCGAAGTTCGGCGTCGCGCTCAATGACCTCGTCGCGAGCGGCGAGCTCTCGGCGCCCATCGCGATCGGACGCGATCACCTGGACACGGGCAGCGTCGCGTCGCCCTTCCGCGAGACGGAGGCGATGAAGGACGGCAGCGATGCGATCGCGGACTGGGCGATCCTCAATGCGCTCCTGAACGTGGCGAGCGGCGCGTCGTGGGTGTCGTTTCACCACGGCGGCGGCGTCGGGATCGGCAACTCGCTGCACGCCGGCCAGGTCATCGTGGCGGACGGCACGCCCGAGATGCGGGTCCGGCTCGAGCGCGTGCTGACGAACGACCCCGGCATCGGTGTCGCGCGCCACGCGGACGCGGGCTACGAGACGGCGATCGCGACGGCGCGCCGGACGGGAATCCACCTCCCGATGATCGGCTAGCGGAGTGCTGTCGTCGCGCTACCGTCCCTGGCACGTTCCGCTCTTCCTCGCGAAATACGCCTGGTTGACGGCGCGGCGCATGCCCGTCCTCGTCCACTTCGAGGTGACGATGCGGTGCAACGCGCGGTGCGGGTTCTGTGACTACTGGAAGACCGACCCGCGGGACAAGGAGCGCGAGCTCCGGAGCTTCGCGGATGCCGCGCGCTACTTCAACCCGATGATGGTCACCTTCACCGGGGGGGAGCCGACGCTCCGCCGTGATCTCGAGGATCTCGTCGCCGGCGTCGCGGGCGCGCTGCGGCTGCGCTACATCACGCTCATCACGCACGGCGGGATGCTCTCGCCGGAGCGAGCGCAGTCGCTCTGGGATGCGGGCGTGGACCAGTTCAACATCTCGCTGGATTATCTCGACGGCCGCCATGACACGGCGCGCGGCATCCCGGGGTTGACCGCGCGGATCTTCAGCACCGTCGAGGCGATGCGAACCCGGGCCATCGGCGGGATCCGGTTCAACACCGTGATCAAGGACGACAACCTCGATCAGCTGATGCCGCTCGTGCATCGGGCCGCGGAGCTCGGGGTCGGGGTGAACTTCAGCGTGTACACCGACAGCAAGAACGGCAACACCCGGCATCTCCTCGGGGCGTCGCAGCAGGCGGCGCTCGAGCAGGTCGTGGCCGAGATGCTCGCGTACAAGCGCCGGCGGCGCGGGGTCATCACGAACTCGGACTACTACCTGGAGCAGATCCCGCGGTACACCCGCGGCGAGCTCACGGAGCCGTGCCAGTCGGGCATCCGGACGGTGCACATCGATCCCGCGGGCTACGTCAAGCGCTGTCCCGACTTCCCCACCGATTTCCACTGGCGGGACTTCAAGCGGTACGAACCCGTGGACTGCAATGCCTGCTACTACGCCTGCCGGGGCGAGGCCCAGGCGCCGCTCCGCCTCTCCCGCGTGCAGGACGTGATGGCGGCGCCTGCGCCGGTCCCCATCCCGATGGCGCGCGCATGACGACCGATCAAACGCTGCTCTTCGTAAACGCATCACAAGTCGTGACGTGCGCCGGCCCTGGACGGGCGCGCCGCGGCACGGAGCTCCGCGACGCGGGCGTCCGCACGGGCGCAGGGGTGCTCGTGAGCGGAACGACGATCGCATCCGTCGATGACGAGGTGACCCTCCGCCGCATGCATCCGGACGCGACCCTCGTGGATTGCGGACGCGGGGTGCTCATGCCGGGGTTCGTCGACTCGCACACGCACGGCGTCTTCGGCCGCGCGCGGTTCGAGGAGCAGGAGCTGCGCGCGCTGGGACACGACTACATGGAGATCGCCCGCCGGGGCGGAGGCATCCACTCGTCCGTCCGCGACCTGCGCACGCGCACCGAGGACGAGCTGACGCGTCTCGCGCTCCCGCGGCTCGCGCGCCTCGCATCGAGCGGCGTGACGACGGTCGAGGTGAAGTCGGGCTACGGTCTCACGCTCGAGGACGAGCTCAAGACGCTGCGCGTGATCCGCCGGCTCGCCGAGCTCCTGCCGATGCGCATCGTCCCGACCTTTCTCGGCGCCCACGAGATCCCGCTCGAGTACCGCGAGCGCGCCGGCGGGCGGGACGAGTACGTCGCGCTCCTCGTCGAGGAGATGATTCCCGCCGTCGCGCGGGAATCACTCGCGCGGTTCGCCGACGTCTTCTGCGAGACCGGTGTCTTCACGGCCGCGGAATCGCGCCGCATCCTGACGGCCGCGCGCGAGCATGGGCTGGGGATCAAGCTGCACGCGGACGAGCTGACCGACGCCGGGGGCGCGTCGCTGGCGGCCGAGCTCGGGGCGACGTCGGCCGATCATCTCGCCGCCGTCTCCGACGCGGGGATGCAGGCACTGCGATCGGCCTCGACGGTGGCGACGCTGCTTCCCGGGACCATGCTGTTTCTCGGCAAGCCGAAGCAGGCGCCGGCGCGGGCGATGATCGAAGCGGGGGTGGCGGTTGCCCTTGCCACCGACTTCAACCCCGGGACGTCGCCGACGACGAACTTCCCGCTGATCCTGACGCTGGCCGTTTCGCAGCTCCGGCTCGCGGTCGGCGAAGCGCTGGTCGCCGCCACCGTCAACGGTGCGGCAGCGCTCGGCATCGCCGACCATGTCGGACAGCTCGCGCCGGGGTTCAGCGCCGACCTCGCGCTTTTCGACGCGGAGGATGTCCGCGAGTTGCCCTATTGGTATGGTGATCGTCGGCTGCTGGCCTCGTGGACACGGGGCAAACCTTGTCACGTCCGTAACTTAGGGGTACGTTACGAGGCCTGATCCCGCCCGCAGCGGCCCGCCGTTGCCGCCCTCTCATCAGCGTGCTCGGCCCTGATGTCCAACGTCGCGAAGCTCAAGAAAAAGGCTGCGGAGTTCGAGCTCAAGCGCCAGTTCGACAAGGCGCTCGCGATCTACATCGAACTCCTCGACAACTACGACGCCAACCCGCTCGAGGTTGACGTCGCGTTGTTCAACCGGGTGGGCGACATGCTCCTCCGGCAGGGGAACGTTGCCGACGCCGTCGACTACTACGAGCGGGCCGTCGACAAGTACGCGGAGGGCGGGTTCTTCAACAACGCCATCGCGCTCTGCAACAAGATCCTGCGTCAGTCGCCGGGTCGGGCCTCGATCTACTACAAGCTCGGGAAGATCAGCGCCCAGAAGGGCTTCAAGAGCGACGCCAAGCAGAACTTCCTCGAGTACGCGGACCGGATGCAGAAGTCCGGGCGCATGGACGAGGCCTTCCGCGCGCTGAAGGAGTTCGCGGACCTCTGCCCGGATCAGGACGACATCCGGCTCATGCTCGCGGACCAGCTCTCCCGTCAGGCGCGAGGGAACGAGGCGCTCGAGCAGCTGCAGACGCTGTTCGACCGGTACTCGTCGGACGGCCGGGATGCGGAGGCCCGCGCGACGCTGGATCGCATCCGGGCGATCGATCCGGGCTATGAACCCCGCGTGACGGGTCAGCAGGCTGCGCAGAAGTCGTCGGATCTCATCTTCCTCGACGTCTACGGCGACTCCACGCCGGCGCCCGCCCCGAGCAAGCCCGCACCGCCGCCGCCGAGCGCCCCGGCGCCCCGCGTTGCGGCTGCGCCACCGATCGAGGCGTTCGAGCCGCCGCCACTCGATGAGGCTCCACCGCCGACCAGCGCGCCGCTCGGCGGGCTCGAGACGACGTCGTTCGAACCGTCGGCAGGCTCGGTGGACGGCCCGGCGCTCGACCTCGAGCCGACGTCGTTCCAGACCGGTGCACAGGGCGCCGTGCCACCGCTTGCCGCGGGCGGCATGCTGGAAGGGCTCGAGGCCACGGGCTTCGACCTGCCTGCGGCGTCGCCGGCCGACTCGCCGTTCCTCCAGGACTTCGGGCTCGGCGCCACGGAGATCCCCGCCGCCGAACCGATCCAGCCGGGTACCGAGGCCAGCGTCTTCGAAGTTCCGGCTGCCGACGCGGACGGGCTCGGGGATTTCCCGCTGATGGAGCTCGACATTCCCACGCTGCCTTCGGCCGGCGGCGGGCTTCGGCCGACGGGGGACATTCCCCTGATCAGCGCCGTCGACGACGGCATCGATCAGCGGCAGGCCTTCGCGGATGCCTGGGCGGCCGGCGCCGAGGATCAGGCCCCGATCGTCGCGGACGCGGGGCTGCGCACCAGCGACTCGGGCGCGGCGACGATCGATCTCCCGCCATTCGGCGACGTGGCGCCGCCGGCTCCGGCGGCCGCGCCGTCGGGCGACCGCACGCGCAGCTCGACGATCGCCGCCGAACAGTCGGTCGCCCGGCTGGAGGCGGAGTCGCTGGCGCATCCGGACGACCTGCTCCTTCGCCGCCAGCTCGGCGAGGCGCGGCTCGATTCGGGTGACCGCGAGGGCGGGGTGGCCGACCTCGAAGCCGTCATGTCGGGGCTCGAGCGCGCCGAGGATCTCGCGGGCGCCGCGTCGCTCGCCAACGAGATCGCCCGGCTCATGCCGGATTCGGTGCGCATCCAGCAGAAGCGCGTCGAATACGCGTTCCGCACGAACGACCGTCGCCACCTCGTCGCGGCGTACCTGGATCTCGCCGCGGCGCTCCTTGGCGACGGTCAGAGCGAGAAGGCGCGCACGGTCTACAAGCGCGTGCTCGACCTCGCGCCGGACGACATCGCCGCGCAGGCCGGCCTCGCCGCCCTGACGCCGGAGCCCGAGGCCGAGCCGCAGCCGCCGGCGAGGCCGGCTGCCGCCACGGCGCCGAGGCCGGAGGCCAGGCCGACGCCTGCGGCCCCGCCACCGGCACGGCCGGCTGCCCCTGCGCCGGCGGCCGCGTCGCTTCGCGGGTTCAGCGCGCCGACCCCGAGCCAGGGCACGGCCGCGCAGCGCGACAAGGTGTGGACCGTCCCCGTGAAGCCGGTGCACGAGGACGAGGGTGCCCTCGTCAACCTCGGCGACTGGCTGCGGGACGAGGAGGCGCCGAAGAGTACGCGGATGGTCGTCGAGGAGCGCGAGCCCACCGGCGACGAGGAAGCGGACTTCGCGGAGATGCTCCGCAAGTTCAAGCAGGGCGTCGCCGAGAACGTGGACGCCGAGGACCATCAGGCGCACTACGACCTGGGCGTGGCGTTCAAGGAGATGGGGCTCGTCGACGAGGCGATCGCCGAGTTCCAGAAGGCGCTTCGTGCCCCCTCGAACCGGCTGCCGACCTACGAGGCGCTCGGGCAGTGCTTCGTGGAGAAGGAGCAGCACCAGGTCGCGACGGCCATCCTCACCCGCGCGCTCGGCGAGCAGCCGGCCACCGATGAACAGCTCATCGGCTTACTGTACCTCCTGGGTGTTGCGTCCGAGGCCCTCGGCAAGCACCAGGAGGCCATCGATTTCTATCAGCGAGTGTTTGTGATCGATATCCAGTTCCGCGACGTGTCCGACCGCCTCGCCGCGATCGAGCAGGTGCGCCGATGAGCGGAGTTGTCGCCCGCTCGCGCACTCCCGTCACCGAAGCGCTGCTCGAGATCCAGGCCCCGGTGGCCCAGCGGCTCGACCAGGTAGTCGAGGCGATGCGCCAGATCCTCGTGGCCGATCTCCCGCTGATCGGGTCGGTCACCGACCATCTGCTCCGCATGCGCGGCAAGATGTTCCGCCCGACGCTCACGCTGCTGTCGAGCGCCGTCGAGGGGACGCCCGAGGATCGCGCCATCCCGGCGGCGGCGGTGGTCGAGCTCATGCACCTCGCGACGCTGGTGCACGACGACTCCGTGGATCACTCGGTCCTGCGTCGCGGGCTTCCGACGATCAACGCGCTGTTCAGCCATCAGGTGTCGGTCATCATGGGTGACTTCCTGTACTCGCGCGCGCTCACGGCGCTTGTGCGGGTCGGCGACATGGAGCTGATGCGCCTGCTCACCAACGCGTCCAATGAGCTGACGATCGGTGAGATGCGACAGCTCGCGCTGGTGGACCGGCTGGCGTCGACGGAAGAGGACTACTACGCGACGATCCGCGCGAAGACGGCGGCGCTCCTGGCCGCCGCCTGCGAGATCGGCGCGGTCTCCGGCGCGCCCCGGCACCGCAAGGCGCTCGCGGCGTACGGGGACCGGCTGGGGATGGCGTTCCAGATCGCCGACGACATCATGGATTACGTCGAGGATTCGGCAACGACCGGGAAGCCGTCCGGGCTCGACCTCAAGGAGCGCAAGGTCACGCTCCCGCTCATCGGCGCGTTGCCGTCGATGACGCCGGCCCAGCGGGCGACCGTCGACGCCTTCTTCGCGGCGGACGAGGATCCGGACGACGCCAGCGTCGCGCAGATCGTCGAGATCGTCATCGCGGCCGGCGGGATCGAGTACGCGCGCCGGCGCGGCGAGGAGTTCGCGCAGGAAGCGGAGGCGGCATTGGCCAGCCTGCCTGACAGTGCGGCGCGCGCGGCGCTGCACGAAGCGGTATCCTACGTCATGAACCGGAGAGCGTGATGCCGCCAGGACCACGGAGCTCGTCGGCGCGACACCGGCCGCTCTTCCATGCGATCGTCCTTGCAACCGGCTTCATCGTCGGTGGCGTGCTGACGCAGGTCGGCCGCCTGTTTCTTCCGACCGGAGCCGTGAAGGAGTTCCTCACGACGGGCGTCACCCCGACGTTCGGCCCGCTCAAGGTGGACCTCGTCCTGATCACGTTCGCGCTCGGCCCGGTGGCACTCGACGTATCGTTGCTCGGCCTGCTCGGCGTCCTCGTCGCCTATCTCATCGCACGATCGCTCTTCTAGGAGTCCCCAATGATTGGCAATCTCGGCATGACGGAGCTCATCATCATCCTGGTGATCGTGCTCGTGCTGTTCGGTGCAAAGCGCGTCCCGGAGATCGGGGCGTCGATCGGGAAGGGTATCCGCGACTTCAAGCGGAACATCAACGACGTCGACCGGCAGATCCGCGAGCCGGAACGCGACGCGCGGATCGATCGGCTCGGCGCCGGCGAGCGCGAGCCGCGCGCGGCGGATCAGGCGAGCGACGAGACGCGACCGGAACCACGCCGCCTGCTCTGATCGATCAGGGGCGCGATGCAACGAGGGGCCCGGAGCGACATGCTCCGGGCCCCTCGTCGTGTCCATGCTCCTGAGGCGTGATC
>DASTYL010000226.1:0-2410 GCA_035764975.1 Gemmatimonadaceae bacterium
CGCCGCTGCCGCGCACGGTGACGGCTGCGCGGACACCCGTCCCGCCGCGCGCGCCCTCGAGCAGTAGCGTCCCGTCGGCGCCGCGCACGTTGTGGCTGTACGCAGTGGTGACCCGCCCGCGGACGAATCCGGGCTCGCCGAGGGCATCGGGCACGCTCGGCGCGATCACGTTGACGACGCCGCCGAGCGCGTCGGAGCCGTACAGCACGCTCGCCGGCCCGCGGATCACTTCCACGCGTTCCGCCGTGGCCGTCTCGACGTTGGGAGAGTGATCGTGCCCCCACGCCTGCGTCTCGGTGCGCTGCCCGTCGTCGAGCGTCACCACGCGGTAGTGCGTCATGCCGCGGATCACCGGCTTGCCGATCCCCGTGGTCATGCTGAGGCTCCGCAGCCCCGGCACCTGCTCGAGCGTTTCGCCGAGCGCCGCGCCCTGGGCGACGCGGAGCTCCGGGCCCTCGAGAACCGCCGTCGGCTGCGGCGACTCCTGCGCTGCCGTCGCCGCGAGGGTGGCCGTGACCTGCACGGCAGCGAGGCTGACCCGCGCGGCGCGCATTCGCACCTGCAGCTCGGCCGCCGTCCCGCCGACGATCACCCGGCGCGTCTCGGGGACGAATCCGAGGCGCGCGAAGCTCAGCGTGTGCCGCCCGGGTGGAAGCGCCGTGTAGCGGAACGCGCCGCGGGCGTCGGTCACCTGGACGCGTCCCGCCTCGACCGCGGACACCCGGACCCCGGCGATCGGCGCACCGAGCGTATCCACCACCTGGCCGACGAGGGACACCGCGCCCGACTGCGCTGCGCCCAGGCGCGGAATCGCGGATCCAGCGAGCGCGGCCAGCATGGCCAGGCGCAGGAGACGGGGGACAGTGAGTCGGGCGGCCGGACGAGGATTGGGCATCGATGCGCTGAAGGGGAAGCGTGGGCAAGCAGGATGAATCTCACCCAATATTTATTTTAGGACTCCCTAAATAGCAAATCCGCTTTGCTCCAGCCCGCCGGCGGCTGATAGCGTTCCCCCACCTCACATCCGCAGAGACCTTCGATGAGCCTTCCGCTGCGCCCGGCGTATCACGCGATCTCGATGTGGTCGGAGTTCCGCGCCTTCCTGATCAAGCAGAACGCTCTCGCGCTCGCCATCGGTGTGGTGATCGGTGCCGCGCTGAACACCGTCGTGAAGGCGCTCGTGGACGGCATCATCATGCCTGTCGTCGCGATCGTCGCTCCCGACCCCGCCCGATACGAGACCTGGCAGTGGACCGTGGGGAGCGCCGTCTTCCACCCGGGCCTGGTGATCAGCGCCGTGATCAACTTCCTGATCGTCGGGTTCGTCGCCTGGCGGCTGACGAAGTTCTTCATCAAGCCGGAAACACCCGGCCCCCAGGCCGCCACACGCCCGTGCCCGTTCTGCTACACGACCATCGATGCGCGCGCGAGCCGGTGCCAGAATTGCACGAGCGAGGTCGCGCCGACGTCGACCTGATCTTCCGAAGGGCCGGCGGTCTCTTTCGACAATGGGTGTCGGATCCTCTCACCACGGTTCTTTCACGCAGTGTCCACTTCCTCGGAGCTGACGATGGAAGACGCGCGCGAACCGCGGGCATCCTACCAGCTCGCCACCCTCGGCGGCGGATGCTTCTGGTGCCTCGACGCCGTGTATCGCGAGCTGCGCGGCGTGAGACGGGTCGTCTCGGGCTACGCTGGCGGTGACACGCCCGCGCCCACGTACCGCGAAGTCTGCGGCGGCCGCACCGGACACGCCGAAGTCGTGCAGGTCGAGTTCGACCCCGCCGTCATCAGCTACCGCGACCTGCTCGACGTCTTCTTCACGATCCACGACCCGACGCAGCTCAACCGCCAGGGTGCGGACGTCGGGACGCAGTATCGCTCGGTGATCTTCACCCACGGGCCGGACCAGGAGCGCATCGCCCGCGAGGCGATCGCCGCGGTGGAGGCGGCAGGGACGTGGGACGGCCGCGTCGTGACTACCGTGCAGCCAGCGCCTCCGTTCTTCCCAGCGGAGGAATACCACCAGGATTACTTCAGGCAGAATCCCGATCAGGGATACTGCCAGATCGTGGTCGCGCCCAAGGTCGCGAAGGCGCGCAAGCGGTTCGTGGAGAAACTGAAGGTATGGTGACCATGACCATGACACTCGGAACGATCCCGGCGCTCCTCCTCGCAGTGGCGACGTCGTGCACCGTGGCCCGGGACGACGCGGCCGATACCACGGCCGATACCTCAGCCGCGGGGGCTGCCGGCGGTGCCGCAGCGACCGCGCGGACCGGCGAGATCTCTGGCCTCGATACTCCCGAGTCGGTGCGCTACGACGCGGAGCTCGACGTCTACTTCATCAGCAACATCAAAGGCAACGCGGGCGCGAAGGACGACAACGGCTACATCGCGCGCGTGCAGC
>DASTYL010000227.1:0-3240 GCA_035764975.1 Gemmatimonadaceae bacterium
GACGACGCGGGGCGGCATGCATCGCATGCCGCCCCGCTGGACGTGCCCATTTCCCGACCTTATTCGACCGCGTCGGGGTTGGCGACGTGGTCGGCCTTGGGGACCCCGGTCGGGGCAACCGGAGCGCCGCCCGTCCGGTCGCCGCGCATCTTGGACCGCTGGTTTCGCGCGCGGCGCTCGGCGAGCCCCGTGGTGTCTTCGGCGGCATGGCGGATCGCCTCGGAGGTCCGCAGCGTGTGGTCCTCGAGGTGGACGGCAGGGTCCGCGTGGCGATCGATCTCCGCCGAGTTGCCCTGGCGGCGCTTCCCGATCCCGACCTGGAGCCCCTCCCAGCGCGACTCCGTCAGCGCGGGGTCGCCGTCCGCCCGGCGCCGTGCCGCGTCGGCGAGCGCCTCCTCCTCCTCACCAATCCCCAGCCGGTTGACGACGGTGTCCACGCCCGGGACGCCGCGGGCGAGGGTGACGGCATACTCGGCCTCGTCATCGGTGTCCACCCACCCGGCCAGCTCGATGATGCCGGGGCCGACGGACCCGATGTCGATCCCGCGCTCGCTCATCGTGGGGTCGTTGCGGAAGGCTTCGAGGACGCGATCCTCGAGCTCCGTGTCGCGCTCGTCGTCGACGATCTCGTCCACGTCGTAGTAGTCGCCGACCTCCGCGCCATGCGCACCGTACATCTCGCTGTCGCGTTCGAGACGCTGGCCGCGCGAGAGCCGGTTGCGGACGCCCTTGATGCCGCCCATGCGCTGGACGACGAGCACGCCGACGGCGAAGCCCGCCAGCGCACCGACGACGACGGAGAAAAATGTACCGCGGCGGGACTCCTCGTCCCGGTACCGATAACGAATGCGAGCCATGGGGGAGAACCTGTGGCGGAGGAAGTTCGGGAAGGATAGTTTGCGCACTACGCCGCATCGAGCGCCGTGCAAGAAGAAGGCCAGTTACCGACACGCCTGGACTCATGATCGATCAATCGAATCTCACTCTCGTGCTTCCCGATGGCGCCGAGCGGCAGGTGCCCACGGGGACACCGGCGGCGGAGGTCGTGCGCGCCATCGGCGAGCGCCTCCTCCAGGCGGCCGTCGCCGTCGAGATCGACGGGGAGATCCAGGACCTCGTGACGCCGCTCCGGCGGGGCGGCCGCTTCCGCGTGCTCACCGAGAAGGATCCCGAGGCGCTCGACGTGCTGCGCCACTCCGCGGCGCACGTGCTGGCGACCGCGGTGCGCCGGCTGCGCCCCGACGCCAAGATCGGCTTCGGCCCGTCCATCGAGGACGGCTTCTACTACGACTTCGAGGTCGAGAAGCCGTTCACGCCCGAGGATCTCGCGGCCTTCGAGGCCGAGATGCGCCGGGTGATGCAGGAGAAGTATCCGTTCCTGCGCGAGGAGGTCTCGATGGACGAGGCGCGCAAGCGGTTCGCCGACGATCCGCTCAAGCTCGAGCGCATCGCGGACTTCTCCGAGGAAGAGATCATCTCGACCTACACGGACGGGCCGTTCGTGGACCTGTGCCGCGGCCCGCACGTGCCGGACACGGGGCGGGTGAAGCACATCAAGCTCCTGAGCATCGCCGGCGCGTACTGGCGCGGCGACGTGAAGCGGCAGATGCTGCAGCGCATCTACGGCACGGCCTTCTTCAAGAAGGACGAGCTGGATGCGTACCTCCATCGCCTGGAGGAGGCGAAGCGGCGCGACCATCGCGTGCTCGGCAAGGCGCTCGACCTGTTCCAGTTCTTCCCGCACGCGCCCGGCGCCGCCTTCTGGACGCCGCGCGGCACGACGCTGTACAACACGCTCGTCGCCTTCGTGCAGGAGCGGCAGCGGCGCGAGTTTCTCGAGATCAAGACGCCGCTGCTCTTCAACAAGCGGCTGTGGGAGCAGTCCGGCCACTGGGGCAAGTATCGCGAGAACATGTTCCTCGTGCTCGACAGCGAGACGGGGGAGCACGACATGTCGCTCAAGCCGATGAACTGCCCGTCGCACCACCTGTACTTCGCGGCGCACAAGCATTCGTACCGCGAGCTGCCGCTGCGCTACGTCACCTTCGACGTGCTGCACCGCAACGAGGTGTCCGGCGCGCTGTCCGGGCTCACCCGCGTGCGCCAGTTCGCGCAGGACGACTGCCATGTGTACCTGCGCGAGGACCAGATCGCCGGCGAGGTGAAGTTCCTCATGGACTTCATCCTCTCGTACTACGACACGTTCGGGCTCACGGCCAGGCTCAAGTTCGCGACGCGGCCGGAGCAGCGCATCGGCTCCGACGACCTCTGGGATCGCGCCGAGGGCGCGTTGCGCGCGGCGCTGGAATCGACGGGGCGTCCGTACGAGCTCAAGGAAGGCGACGGCGCGTTCTACGGCCCGAAGATCGACTTCGACGTCACCGACTCGATCGGCCGCGCGTGGCAGCTCGGGACGATCCAGCTCGACTACAACGCACCGGAGCGGTTCGACCTGTCGTACGTCGGCGAGGACAACGCCGAGCATCGGCCGGTCGTCATCCATCGCGCCGTCAGCGGGTCGATGGAGCGGTTCATCGCGATCCTGATCGAGCACTTCGCGGGCGCGTTCCCGACGTGGCTCGCCCCGGAGCAGGTGCGGGTCATGGCGATCACCGACGAGGTGATCGACGCCGCGCGCGCGGTCGCCGACCGGCTGCGCGACGCCGGCGTGCGGGTGACGCTCGACGACCGCAACGAGACGCTCAACTACCGCGTGCGCGACGCCGAGATGGCGAAGGTGCCGTACATGGCGGTGGTCGGACGGCGCGAGGCGGAGGAGGGCACGGTCGCGCTCCGGGTGCGGGGGACGGGCAAGAAGCAGGAGACGATCGGGGTCGAGGCCCTGATCGCGCGGATCCTCGACGAGACCCGGTCGCGGGCGCTGGTGCCCTGATCTTCGCGGTACGCCAGGCCGGCGGGCCTGGTGCGCTGGGTCGGTCGCGGGCGCTGGTGCCTCGGCGCCGGTCCCTGTGGCATCGGTGCGCCGGTCCGGGGGGCGAGAGGGCGTTCGCGGGGGCCACGCGCTTACACGCTGCGAGCCCGCGGCTGTGGGGCCGCGGTCTCTTGCTACGCGGCGAGGCCCCCGCGCCCGCCCTCCCGCCCCCCGCCGTGGGTGTGCGGCCGACCGGCGGCCATGGTCGCAGTCTACGCAGCGAGGCCTCCCGCGCCCCGACCCTCCGCGGCGGGTGGCCGCGGCGACGGTGCGACGGTCGGCGGGCGCGGCGCGCGCGCTGCCGACGC
>DASTYL010000228.1:0-7071 GCA_035764975.1 Gemmatimonadaceae bacterium
TCGATATCTGTTACGCGCCGCCAGGGGTTGCCGATCCGCCCGAGTCACGAACGGAGCCGGCACGTAACGAGCTGCACCGCGGCGGCACGAACGGCGCCGCGCACCCTTCACCGGGCGGCTCCGCGGTGCCATGTTCTTCCGGCCATGACCTTCGACGAACCACTCGCATCCGGTGCCGGCGTCGCGGCCAGCCCGCGCTACCGCCGGCTCATCCTGGTCCTCATCGCCGTGGGCGCCGTCGGTCTGCTCACGGAGCTGCTCCTGCTGGAGCACTTCGAGGATCCGTGGCAGTGGGCGCCGGTCGTGTCCCTCGTCCTGACGATCGTCGCGACGGCGGTGGTCGCATTCCGGCCGACGCGCGCCGCCCTGCGCGCGTTCCAGGGCGTGATGATCGCTTGCGTCGTGTTCGGTGCGATCGGTGTCGTGCTGCACATCAAGGGCAACATCGAATTCGAGCTCGAGGGCAAGCCGGACCTTCGGGGCTGGCCGCTGTACCGGGAGGCGCTCCGGGGCGCCGTCCCCGCGCTGTCACCGGGCGCGCTCGCCCAGCTCGGGCTGCTCGGATTGCTGTATGCGTATCGTCATCCGGTACTCACTTCCCGTCCTTCCTTTCCTCAGGAGTCGCCATGACCCGTCCGACCATCCGCGCGAGCCTCGCCGCGCTCGTCCTCTTCTCGGCCGCATGCACCGCAGGCGAGAATGGCGCAGTCGACACGACCGCCGACACCGGCGCGGCGACGGCCGCCCCCGCCCCCGCCGACACGACCGCCGCGCCCGACACCGGCATGATGGATCCCAACGGCGCGAGCCGGGAACGGCTCGCCGCGCTCCCCGGCATGACGCCGGCGCTCGCCGACTCGCTCATCGCGAAGCGGCCCTTCCGCAACATGCTCGCGGTGGACTCGGTGCTTTCGAAGTCGCTCGACGAGACGCAGCGCGACACGATCTACGCGCACATGTTCCAGCCGGTTGCGATCAACACCGCGAGCGACGCGGAGATCCTGCTCATCCCCGGGATCGGCCCTCGCATGCTGCGGGAGTTCAAGGAATACCGCCCCTACGACAACATCGCGAAGTTCCGCCGCGAGATGGGGAAGTACGTCGACAGTGCGGAAGTGGCACGCATCGAGAAATACGTGCGCATCGACTGATAGCGCGGCGCCGTCCGGCCTGGCGCGTTGCCGGCCGTCGGCATCGCTGACGAGGGAGGCCCCGGCTCTGCCGGGGCCTTTCTTCATTCACAGCGTCAGCTCGGCGAACAGCGGAAAGTGGTCCGATGCCTCGCGGGCCCGGCTCCCATCGGTCTTCACTTCGCAATGCTGCACGCGATCGCTGTCCCGCCCCGGGACGAACACGTAATCGAGTCGCACGTGCTCGTCCCATGTGGGAAACGTGAATCCGCGCTCCTCCGGATGGAGGAGCTTGAACGCGTCGGCGTAGTCCGCATCCAGCATCGTCTGGATCGTCTGACGCGTGATGTCCCGTCCGCTCATCCAGATCATCGCGCGGATCCACGCCGGCATCCGCGCCACCTCGAGCCGTTCGCCCGGCGCGAGCGCGTTGAAGTCGCCGGCGATGACGTGAAACCCGTGCTGATGCTCCCGGATGCCCTCGAGCAGCGCCCGGATCTCGCGCCACCGGGTGTTCTCGCTCCAGCGGGAGAACCATGCGGTGAGATGCAGGCCGTAGAGGCGGCAGCGCTCCCCCGCCCCGTCGCCCCCGAGCACCACCTCCAGGAACGGGTGCCGGGCCGATCGTGCGAGGAGCCATTGATGGCTCTGCACCGGCACCTGGCTCAGGTACGCGGTGGAATGTCCGCGCTCGGCGCCCCAGTGGGGCATCCCGCACTGCGCGGCCACGCGCGCCACGACCCCGGGGTCCGTCGCCTCCTGCAGCATGACGACGTCGGGCTTCGCGCTCCGGATCGTGTCCGCGATCGCAGCTTCGCGCCCCGTGCCGCCGTACCGGATGTTGTAGCTCAGGAGCCGAAGCGTGGTGCTCACGGGTCGGCCGTCGCTCCCTCGCCGCCCTCGCCGTGGGTTGCGGCGTCGCCCTCGAGCAGTGTGAAGTAGGGCTGGTCGAGCAGCACGTCGCGGGCATACTGCACGAGGCTCGAGGTCGCCTGGATGTTCACCGGGCGGCCCGCGATGGCGCTGAGCGCCCGGCGCAGCGGGGTCAGCGCCGGTGCTGCCCCCGGCGCGTCGTCGCTCAGGGGCACGGAATGCAGCCCGGGAATGTAGAACTCCTCGAACAGCTTCAGCATCTCGCTGCCCACGAACGTGAGATCGAGGTCGCTGCTGCCGGGCCCTTCCGCATCGAAGGGACTTCCATCCGCCCACTTCACCCCGGTCACCGCGCTCCCGCGCAGCACCACGGTCACCGGAAGGGGAATGGCCTTCCGGATGGCGTCCACGAACTGCCGGAACCGTTCCGCGTCACCGCCGAACCCGAGGTCGATTATCCTCCGGCGGATGGCTTCGTCGGGCAACGTTCGGGTTGCGTCGGTGGCCGCCTTCACGTCTTCGTCGGACATGGCTCCCACCGAACGCAACGTCGGGGCCGTCGGCTTCCCCTTGGTGACCCTGATGCCCTCTGCGGTTCGCATGCGCTCCCTGCCCCTCGTCGCCGCGCTCCTCGCCGCGAGCGCCCACACCCTGCCGGCGCAGTCCGTCTCCCGCGCCACGGAGCCGATCACCCGGCGCACGGCACAGGTGACCTTCGACAGCGCGTGGAACCGCATCCGCGCCACGCACTACGATACCGCGATGAACGGCGTGGACTGGAACGTCGTTCGCGACACCCTGCTCCCCCGCGCCAGTCGTGCGCGCACCCTCGGCGAGCTGCGGGCGACGATCACCGCCATGCTCTCGACCCTCCGCGAGTCGCACTTCGTGCTCATCCCGCAGGAGGCGGCGGACGCGATCGATCCCGATCGCTCGCGCGCCGCGGTTGGCGACGCCCCCGGAGACGTCGGCATTGCGCTGCGGCTCATCGGGGACACGGTCGTCGTCAGCCACGTGCGCCCGGGGAGCTCCGCGGCGCGCGCGGGGGTGCAGGCCGGCTGGATCGTGGATTCGGTCGGACGGTTCAGCGCCGCCCGGTCCCGCGCCGCGATGCGCGGCGGCGCGGTCACCCGCCGGCAGCTCGTCGCGATGATTCCCGGAAGCGCGGCGGCGCAGTTCGTGGGAGCCGCGGGGACACCGGTGCACGCCGTCTTCACCGACGCCACGGGCCGAACCTCCGTGAAGCGGCTCGTGCGCGATCCGATGCCGGGAATGCCGGTGCGGTTCGGCAACCTGCCGACCATGTTCGTCGAGGTGGCGCACCGCGAGCTGCCGCTGGCAGGGCGTCCGGGATGCGCCGGTGTGATCCGGCTCACGGCGTGGATGCTGCCCGCCACCGCACAACTGGATTCCGCGGTGGATGCCGTGCGCCACTGCGATGGCATCGTCGTGGACATCCGCGGGAATCCGGGCGGCATCGGCGCCATGGTGATGGCATTCGGCGGGCACTTCCTGGACACGACCGCGGCGCTCGGCGTCATCACCACGCGCGGGCGCACCCTCCGCTTCGTCGCCAATCCGCGCCGCGCCAACACCCGCAACGAACCGGTGCGCCCGTATGCCGGGCCGCTCGCCATCGTCGTCGACTCGCTGTCGATGAGCACCAGCGAGATCTTCGCCGCGGGCATGCAGGCCACGGGGCGCGCGCGGATCGTCGGCGAGAACACCCCGGGCCTCGCGCTGCCGGCGGTGCTCACGCGGCTGCCGACGGGAGACGTCCTCATGCACGTGTTCGCCGATTTCACCGATCCCACGGGCCGCAGGATCGAGGGACGCGGTGTCGTCCCGGACGTCCTCGTGCCGCTGACCCGCCGGGACCTGCTGGCCGGCCGCGATGCCCCGCTCGATGCCGCGGTGACCTGGATCACCGGCGCGGGAGCTGCTGCGACTGCCGGTCAGGCGGCCGCGGGCAGCGGTGCCCCCGCCCGCGCGGGCGCTGCGCCCTGACTGCGGTCTCGATCGTCCATGATGCGAGGCCTGCCCGGGCCTTCCATCATTCCTCCACCGCCGTACCGAGGAGTTCCGTCATGCTCCGCACCATCAGCGCGCTGTCCGTCGCTGCCGCCGTCGCTGCCTCGTTCGTCCCCGCGACGGCCACTGCCCAGGATCTTCCCGCCGCGAAGGACCTCGTCGCGCGCTACGTCACGGCCATCGGCGGTCGCGATGCCCTGTTGAAGTACACGTCCATCCGCTCGACCGGCTTCTTCGAGATGCCGGCGGCGGGCCTCAAGGGTGACCTCCGCATCGTGCAGTCGAAGGACGGCCGCACGTCGATGCGGATCACCGTCCCCGGCATGGGCGAGCTCGCGGGTGGCTACGACGGCACCGTCGGGTGGTCGATGAACCCGATGCAGGGGCCGCGCGTCCTCGAGGGGAAGGAGCTCGCGCAGATGCAGGAGGACGCCGGCTTCCTCACCCTGCTGCGCGAGTCGCCCGCGATCGACAGCATGTCCACCATCGAGCAGACCACCATCGGCGGTGAAGCCTGCTACAAGGTGAAGGTCTCCTACAAGTCGGGTCGCGTGTCGTACGACTGCTACAGTGTCGCGACCGGTCTCATGGCCGGCACGATCTCCGTGCAGGAGTCCAGCATGGGCACCCTCGAAGTCACGACGGCGATGACCGACTGGAAGGACTTCGGCGGGGTCAAGTTCGCGACCCGCATGCGCCAGCAGGCGATGGGACAGGAACAGGTCCTCGGCGTCGACGCCATCGAGTTCGACGGTGTGGACGACGCGAGCGCCTTCCTGCTGCCCGACGCCGTGAAGGCGGTCGTCACACAGAAGAAGGGCCCGTAGTTGGACGCTTCACGGGCGCTCGTCGTGGTCAACGGGAGCGCGCGGGGGACGAGCCCGCGCGTCCTCGACCGGGCGACGGCCGTCATGTCACGCGGGTACGACGTGACGGTCATCGCCCCGACGTCGCGTGAGGCGCTTCGGCAGGCGGTCGCAGGGACGCGCGACGATCTCGTGATCGCGGTGGGCGGCGACGGTACCGTCAACGCGGTCGTGGCCGCGCTTCCGGCCCACGCGGCGCTGGGGGTGCTCCCGATCGGCACGGCCAACGATTTTGCCCGCGAGGTCGGGGTCCCGCGCGATCCGGTGGTCGCCGCGGAGCTGCTGGTCGCCCAGCGGGACGCTCCGGCCGCGCGCCTCGACCTGATGGAAGCCAACGGCCACCCATTCTGCACGGTCGGCGGGGTCGGGCTCGTGGCCCGCACGACGTCTGCCGTGGCGAGCCTCAAGGAAGGCGCCGGCCTCGCGCGAGCCGCGGCGAGGCTGCTCGGCGGGATGATCTACAAGCTCTCCGCTACCACGACGCTCCTGTGGGGCCGGGACCTGGTCCACCGCATCGCCATCCGGTTCCGCGACCCGTCCGGCACCTGGAGCGAATGGGCTGGCGATGCGCATGCGCTGTTCGTCGTGAACCATCGCCTGTGCGGCGGCGGGCTCGCGATCCCCACCGGCTCCGTCGGGCGCGACGGGATCTTCGAGCTCGGGATCGTGACGGCGGGCTCCCGCGCGTCGCTCATCGCCAACTTCAGCCGCCTGTCCGCCGGCGCGCCGATCGGGGAACAGGCGTTCGTCGTGAGGCCGGCCACCGAGGCGATCGTGAGCGTCGCGACGCCGACGCCCTTCGCTGCCGATGGCGAGATCCTGGACACCGCACGGGAATTCGCGCTTCGGATCCGGCCCGGGGCGCTGCGCTTCCTGGGCGCCCGCCCCTCCGCGCGCTGACGCTGCCGGGCGCCTACCCGGGTTCCCGTTCGAACACGATCGTCAGCCGTTCCGCGTCCTGGGACATCATCGCGGGACGCCATCCGCCGCGACTGCGCTCGTTCAGCAGGTCGGTCAGCGCATCCTCGTCATCGCGGAGGTGCCGCGTGAGCCGCACCATCACGGATTGGTATTCTTTCATGGCGGCGAAGATACTAGCTTGCCCGCCATGGACACCACTCCCGGCCTTCCGACCCTCCGCGTGGTGACGCACCCGCTGGTGCAGCACAAGATCACCGTGCTGCGCGACCGCCGGACTCCCACGAAGCAGTTCAAGGAGCTCGTGGACGAGATCGCGATGCTCATGGCGTACGAAGCCACGGCCGATCTTCCGCTCGAGACCGTGCAGGTCGAGACGCCCCTCGAGGTGACGCGCGGATCGCAGGTCAGCGGGAAGAAGCTCACGCTGGTGCCCATCCTGCGCGCCGGGCTCGGCATGGTGGAAGGTGTCGCCCGGCTCGTTCCGAACGCGCGGGTCGGCCACATCGGCCTCTACCGCGATCACGACACGCTCGAACCCGTGGACTACTACTTCAAGGTCCCGAGCGACGCGGCCGAGCGTGACTTCTTCGTCCTGGATCCGATGCTCGCGACGGGCGGGAGCGCCGCCGCTGCGGTCTCGTCACTGAAGCGAGCGGGGGCGCAGCGGATCCGCTTCCTCTGTCTGGTGGCGGCACCCGAAGGCGTGCGCCGGCTGGCGGCCGCGCATCCCGATGTCGTCGTGTACGCGGCGTCGCTGGATCGGGAGCTGAACGACCACGGCTACATCCTGCCGGGCCTGGGGGACGCAGGCGACCGGCTGTTCGGCACCCGGTAGGGCAGGCCTCAGCCGAACCACTCGCGCGGGCAGTCCCGCTGTTGCCGCGCGGCGTCGATCACCCACTGCTGCGTCTGGCGATCGACCACTTCGGCCTCGACCCGGTCGAGCCACTCCCGCGCCCGCGTGTTGTCACCCGTCCGGCGCCAGAGCTCGCCCACGAGGTAGGTCAGCACGGCGCGTTCGTCCTGCTGCACGCCGTCGTAGGATTCCAGCGCTTCCTCGAACTTCCATGCCGCCTTGCGACGGAAGTAGCGCTCGGCTTCCACGTCGCCCTCGTCCACGCAGCACCACGCCGCGCGCAGCAGCAGGTCCGCAATGTGCCGGGGCTCGAGGCTCTGCCATTCCGCAACCTTCGCGGCCGCTTCGTACTTCTCGGAGCCGGTAAGGAGACCCGTCGAGGTGACGGGCGCGA
>DASTYL010000229.1:0-7267 GCA_035764975.1 Gemmatimonadaceae bacterium
GTCAGTCCTCCTCCTCGTAGTCGTCTTCCATGTAGTCGTCTTCCATGATCGGCACCCGATCGCCGACGACGTCGTGGACGTAGAGCATCTTCACGGTCACCATCACCGCCGCCATCGCCGGTACCGCGACCATCAGGCCAAGAAAGCCGAACAGCAGCGTGAACAGCGCCTGCGCGAGGATGGTCACCGCGGGCGGAAGATCCAGGCCGCCCTTCATGAGCATCGGGATCAGCAGCTGATTCTCTGCGAACTGGATGCCGATATAAAGAATCGTGACCGCGGCGGCCTTCTCCGGCGAATCCAGGAACGCCATCGCGATCGCGGGAATCGCGCTGATGATGGGGCCGACGGTCGGGACGAATTCGAGCAGCCCGGCGAGGACACCCAAGGCAAACGCGGCCTTCACCTTCAGGATCACCAGCGCGATCGTCGTCACCGAGCCGATCACGACCATCGCGATCAGCTGCGTGGTGAGCCACTTCCGCAGCACCGTCGCGATGGCGGTGAGCACCTCGCCCGCCCGCGCGCGGGATTTCCGGGGAAAGAGGTGCATCATCCCGGTGTGATACAGCTTCGGGTCCGCGGCGATGTAGATCGTCACGAAGACCACGATGAAGAACCCCGAGATGACCGCCAGCGTGCTCGAGAGGAACGGGAAGAGCCACCGGGATGCGCCGCTCAGCTGGCCCTGAAGCCGGGCGGCCAGTGTTTCGGACGCGCTCGGCGGACCAGGCTCCTGGGACGCCTGTTCCGCCGCGCTCGCTCCCGCCCGGGCGCCCCGCCGTGCGGCGGCTTCGACCGACGCGGGGGTGCCGGGCTGCGCCGTCGGCGCAGGCTGTCGGCCCAGGCTGTCAGCCGCCGGACCGCCGCCGAGCATCCCGAGGAACCCGCTCTGCCGCTGATTGACCCAGTCCTGAATCTGGTCGATGGCCTGGGGCAGCCGGACACGGAGCTCCTGACCCTGCTCGCGGAGGGTCGGCGCCATCCACGCCCCGAAGCCGCCGAGGAGCCCGAAGAAGCTGGCGACGATGAGCGCGGCGGCGACGCCCCGGGGCAGACCGATGCGGCCCAGGCGGATGCGGGTCAATCGGTCGACCCCCGAGGACACGGCGAGCCCGAACAGGACTGCGAGGAACACCGTCAGGACGAGCGTGTTCGCGAACCAGAGCAGTCGCACCCCGATGTACATCGTGATGACGAGGGCCGCCGTCCGGAGCACGTCGCGGCTCTGCCAGCCCACGGCGCGGCTCCGCCGCTCGCGGGCCGGGACGCTCGCTCCCGTCGGGAGGTCCTGGCCGGAGACGTCCGGTGCCGCGCCGGGGGCCTCGCTCACGTCGAGGGGCGGAGTCACGGGGCCGGGCGGCATGTGGGGGTCGCTCATGCTGGGGTGCTGGTCAGGGATGGGCGCCAGGAAGGGATCCTGCGCGCCGGGTTACATTACCTCGACGGATTCACTGTCTCAATGAGGACCCCGCGTGGCAGATACCCCGCACGTGCACGACGCCATCTATCTCGACCAACGCGCCGAGGTCGATCGGTTCCTTACCAGTATCTCCGCGGTTCGTGAGATCGCCCTCGACACCGAGGGAGCGAGCTACCACCGCTTCGTCGACCGGATCTACCTCCTCCAGCTCTCCACCCGCGACCACTCCGCGATCATCGATCCGCTCCCCATCGGCACCCCCGACGGGCTGGGAGCGCTGCTCGAGTCGCCGGAGGTGGAAGTCGTGTTCCACGACGCGGACTACGACCTCCGCCTGCTTCGCCAGGACTACGGGTGGAAGGTTCGCAACATCTTCGACACCCGGGTAGCCGCCCAGCTGCTCGGCCTCAAGGCGTTCGGGCTCGCGGCGCTGCTCGAGAAGTACTTCGGCGTGAAGCTCGACAAGAAGCACCAGCGCGCCGACTGGTCGATGCGCCCGCTCACGCGCGACATGCTCGATTATGCCGCGCAGGACACGGCGTACCTCCTCGAGCTGCGCGAGCTGTTGAAGCACGAGCTCGAGCGGCTCGGCCGGACGAGCTGGGCGCGCGAGGAGTTCGACCGCCTGGAGGATACGCAGTGGGCCCCAGAGGATGCCTCGCAGGCATTCCTGAAGATGAAGGGCGCGCGCGATCTCACCCGCCGGGAGCTCGCCATCCTGCGCGAGCTCGTGCCGTGGCGCGACGCCATCGCCGGCGCGCAGGACCGGGCGACGTTCCGGGTGATCGGAAACGAGCAGCTCCTCGCCATCGCGCGGCAGCAGCCGCAGGCCACGGATGCCCTCCTCGCCATCAAGGGCGTCCCTCGCGGGCTCGTGGAGTCGCGCGGGGCCGAGCTGCTCGCGGCGATCCGCCGCGGTGTGGAATGCCCCGAGGCCCAGCTGCCGCGCTTCCCGAAGGCGCCACGGTGGGAGCGCGATCCTGATTTCGACTCGCGCGTCACGGCCCTCAAGACGGTCCGCGATGCCGCGGCGCACCGCCTCGACGTGGATCCCGGCGTGCTCTGCGCGCGCGACAGGCTGGAGGCGGTCGCGAGACGCAATCCGACGTCGGCCGACGAGCTCGAAGAGGTGACGGAGCTGCGCCGGTGGCAGCGCGCGGAGCTCGGCGAGGCATTCGTCCGGGCGCTCGCGCCCCACCGGAAGAAGCAGGCAGCCACCGCGCCGGTGGACGAGTCGCCATACCGGAGCGAGTGAGCGCGCGAGCGCGATTGGATCAAAAGCGAGCGCACGGATAACTGCCACGGATTGGGATGACGAAAGTGCCGGATCGTATCTCGACCGTTTCGAGATGCAATCCGGCACTTTCAGCTTTTCGGATCCGTGGCGGTTATCCGTGTCCCCGCTTTGTGGTTTCTCCGGTCGCCTACAGCCCCATGTACGCCCGTACCCGCGGCTCGATCCGGTCCGGCGTCCAGAGCGGCGTCCACACGAGATTGACGATCACATCGCCGACTCCCTCGACCGTCCGGACCATCCGCTCGACGTCGCCCATGATCTCCGGGCCGCTCGGGCAGCCGGGGGACGTCAGCGACATGTCGATCTCCACACGGTTCCCATCCACGGCGATGCCATAGATGAGCCCGAGGTCGACGACGTTCAGGTTGAGCTCCGGATCCTTCACCTTCCGCAGCGCCATCTTGACCTGGTCGGTCGACACGGCGTCGGCGTAGGAATGGCTGGCCGCTTCGGCGGGCTTGTTCGTCTCGTCCATCTGCATCTCCTCTGTCTGTTCTAAAGCTCGACGGATGCCGCGGAACGGACAAGGGCCGGTCGCGATGACCGGCCCCGGGGCAGCGGACGCAGGGTGGTCGTTCTTCGTGCGACCTACGACCTGCTCGCCGTCGGCTTCTTTCGCGTGGACTTCTTCGTCGTCGACGCCTTCTTCTTCGTCGGCTTCCGCGACTTGGCGCGCACGACCTTGCGCTTGGACTTGGCATACCGGGCCTTGCCCTTGCGCACCGAGCGGGCCGGCGTGTTCCATCCCACCGCGCGGTCGGCGCGGAATGCGGACGGCATCGAGGGGACCGCGCCGAAGTCCATCACCGCGAGCGTCGCCGCGTCGGCGACGTCCGCGCGGACGTCCGCGATGACCTTCGCGGGACGCCGCGCCCTGGCGGCATGCACCCGGTTGGTCAGCAGGATCACGAACATCTCGCGATCGGGATCGATCCAGAGCGACGTGCCGGTGAAGCCGGTATGGCCGTAGGCGCGCTCGCTCAGGTACTTCCCGCAGCTCCCGCTGCCTTCGCACGTGTCCCAGCCGAGCGCGCGCGAGCCCGCGGTGCGCCGGGTGAACAGCTCGACGGTCTCGGGCTTCAGCAGGCGGATGCCGTTGAACTCCCCGCCGTTGAGCATCATCTGGGCGAACACGGAGAGGTCGGTCGCCGTGCTGAACAGCCCTGCGTGCCCGGCGACGCCGCCGAGGGCGAAGGCGTTTTCATCGTGGACTTCGCCGCGGAGGGGATACCCCCGCTGCGAGGTCACGTCGGTGGGCGCGATCCGGTCCCGCAGCGTGCGGTCCGGGCGGAACCCAGTGTCTTCCATGCCGAGGGGCTCGAACACCCGCCGCCGGAGGTACGCATCGAGGGTTTCGCCAGCCGCGGCCTCCGCGACGAAGGCCAGGATGTCGGCGCCGAGGTCCGAGTACTCGTATCGCGTGCCGGGCGTGTACACGAGCGCACTGGCGATGACCGCCTCGCGGGCGGCCCACGGCGTGTGGGCGATGCGCCAGATGTCGCGTCCCGCCGGAAGCCCGGAGCGGTGCGTCAGCAGCATCTCGATCGTGACGCGGTCCTTCTGTCCGCCTGAGAACGCGGGGATGAAGCGCGACACGCGGTCGTCGAGGCGGATCTTCCCTTCATCATGAAGGAGCATGATCGCCGTCGTCGTGCCGACGACCTTCGTGAGGGAGGCGATGTCGTAGATCGTCCGCTCGGGGACGACGTAGCCGCTCGAGGAGGTCCAGCCAAGCCGGCCGAATCCCTTTTCCCAGACCGCGTAGCCCTTGCGTCCGACCACGACCGATGCGCCGGGGAAGCCGCCGGCCCGAAGGCCGCGCTCCACGACGTGATCGATCTTCGCCAGGCGGGTGGCGCTCATGCCCACCGCGGCGGGCGACCGGGTCGGAAGCCCGTCGCCGAGCGTGAGGGCGGCGACAGCGAGCAGCAACTTCACCAGCAGTACTCCTTCGGGCGGGAACGGCGGAAAGGAGGCACGCCGGGAGGTAGGAGCCCGGCTGTGATCTGCATTACCGTCCGGCAGTGGAACCGGTTCCAGACGGGATGCGTATTGGGCGACGAATGGGGCGCGGCGGCGTAACGGACCGATTTTGGGCCGGCCGGCCAGGCCGCCCCCGGAGGCGCCACCGCGACCGCGGTGCGACGGGCAACCCTCCGTCGGCCGGGCGTGACCAAAGGGGTGACGGCAATGGAACCCGAATCGACGACCATCCGGCGCGCCATCCAGGGCGATGAGGGGGCGATGCGACAGCTCTGGTCGCGTCACGCACCGCACATCGACACGGTCGTCCGGCGGCTGGTCGGCGGCGACCCGGATGTGGCGGCCGACGTGGCCCAGGAGGTCTGGATCCAGATCTTCCGCGCGCTTCCGCACTACCGCGGCGATGCCCAGTTCTCGACGTGGGCGCACCGGATCGCGGTCAATCGCACCCTCAATGCGCTGCGGTCCCGCCGCCGGCTCGACGCGATCGAGACCGAGGTGGAGGAGGACTCGGCGATCGCGGAGATGGATACCGACCGCGCCTTCCTCGCCGAGTCCATCGAGGCGGCAGCGGCGCGACTCGCGCCCGGCGCGCGGACGGTCTTCATCCTCCACGACGTGGAGGGCTACACGCACGAAGAGATCGCCGACCGGCTCGGCATCACGACCGGCGGCTCCAAGTCACAGCTGTTCAAGGCGCGCGCGAGGCTGCGCCAGCTGCTGGCTCACCTGATCGATGTCCCCGCAGAAACCGGTGCCCGTTATGTCACACCTGTCAGCTGAACGACTTGCCGCTCTCGCCGACGCCGGCGAGCCGATGCACGCCCCCGAGGCCGCGCATCTCGCATCGTGTCCCCTCTGCGCACGTGAGCGCGAGGCGTACCGCGCGCTGGTCACAGGGGCGCGCGCCGGGCGGGCCGCCATCGGTGTCCCGCTGACGCAGTGGGAGTCGATCGCCGGAGGGCTTCGCGCCGCCGATCCCATCGTCGTTCGCCACGATGCCAAGCGCCGGCTGTCGCGCATCGCGCAGGTCGCCGCCGGCATCCTGCTGCTGGCCGCCGCCGTGGCGGCCGGGCGGATGAGCGCCGTGACCGGGCCGCTGGCGGTTCGCACTGCCGCTGCATCCGGGGGCCAGCGCCCGGCAGACGGCACGGCTGGCCTCCCGTCCGCGGCGACGGAGTTCGCGTCCGTCGCCGATGCCCAGGCCGCCCTCGCCCGGTACGAGAGCGGATACCAGCAGGCGGCCGCGTATCTCGCGGAGAACGACACCGCGGCATGGCTCGATGCGCCGGACGACTATCGGACGCGCCTGGTGGCGCTCGATCGCGCGGGTAGCACGATGCGCGAGGCGATCGCGGATGCGCCGTACGACCCCGTCCTCACCGGCTACTATCTCGCGACGCTTGGCCAGCGCGAAGCCACGCTCCGCCAGCTCAACGTCGCGACGCCGGCCAGCGCCCGGCTCAATACCTTCTGATGCACCGCCGGAGGTCCATCGTGCCTACCCATCCGATCAGGCGGTCCGCGTCGACCGCGGTGCTGCTCCTGCTGTCCGCGACGTCGCTCGGTGCGCAGACGGCGGCCGGCGGCGCGGCGGGGGAGCCGCCCGCCGCGGTCGGCCGCGACGAGGTCGAGCGGGAGCTCGCGCGCCATCAGGCGGAGCGCAGCCGGCTCATCGCGCACATCGAGTCGCTTGCGGGGCGTCTCGAGTCTGCGGACGCCCTCGACGCGAGGCAGCGCCGGCACCTCCAGGGCCAGCTCGAGCGGATGGTGAAGCAGCTCACCGACATGCATGCGCGGGTCGGCATGGATGTCGGCGTGCGCCTGATGCTGGACGATGAGCCCGGCGTGGGGACGCCGGAGGTGCGCCGCGTGCTCGGGGAGACCCAGCGTCGATTCGCGACCGCGGCACGCGCAGGGTACGTGGGCATCACCCTCTCGCCGACCAGCAATCGCGTGCGCGTGCTCCCCGGTGGCCGGCTGTTCGTCCGCTACTTCGACTATCCGGCCATCATCAGCGTCGATCCGAGCTCGCCGGCCGAGCGCGCGGGGCTCACGCGCGGCGACACGGTGCTCGCCTACAACGGGCTGGATGTGCGGCGCGAGCTGCCGATGCACGAGCTGCTCGATGCCGGGCGCCCGGTGCGCGTGAGCGTGCGGCGCGACGGCCGCGAGCGGACCGTGCGCCTCGTGGTCGCGCCGCCCCCGGCGGTGGTACAGGGACGCCGCGAGGAGTTCTTCGTGCCGGTGCCCGCCGCGCGACCGCGCGAGCGCGCCATCGCCCCAGCGCCCCCGGCGGTGTCGGCTGCGCCCATGTATCGCTTCGAGCTTGCCCGCGGCCTGGCCGGAGCCGAACTGAAGGCGCTCTCCGGCGGGCTCGCGGAGGCGGTGGGCGTCCGCAAGGGGCTGCTCGTGATGTCCGTCGCGCCTCGCTCGCCGGCATCCCACGCCGGGCTGCGGGACGGCGACATCATCCTCACGGCCAACGGTCGCGCGGTTCCCGAGATCTCCGCGCTGAGCCGCGTCATGCGGGAGAGCGGCGAGGTGCGCGCGATCGAGCTGCG
>DASTYL010000230.1:0-2315 GCA_035764975.1 Gemmatimonadaceae bacterium
CGGGCCGGGTCGTCGGCCGGATCGCCGCGATCGCCAATCCGGCGCACAACGAGTTCCACGACGATGCGGTCGGCTTCTTCGGGTTCTTCGAGTGTGCGAACGACCCGGAGGCCGCGGCGGCCCTAATAGCGGCCGCAAGCCGGTGGCTCGAGGTGCGCGGCCTGACGGCGATGCGCGGACCGGTGAGCCCCTCGACGAACTACGAATGCGGCGTGCTCGTGGATGGATTCGAGCATCACCCGCAGGTCATGACCGCGTGGAATCCGCCGTACTACGACGCCCTGCTGAACGCCGGGGGGCTGAGCGGGGTGAAGGACCTGCTGGGCTACCGCATTCCACTTGGAGACCCGGGGTACGCACTCCCGGAGCGGTACGCGGCGCTCGCCGCGCGGGCACGCGAGGGGACCAGTGTACGGTTCCGCAACGTGGACCTGCGCCACTGGGATCGCGAGCTGGCGATCTGCTGGGACGTCTACAACGCGGCCTGGGAGCAGAACTGGGGCTTCGTGCCGATGTCGCGCGAGGAGTTCGATCACATGGGACGCGACCTCAAGCCCGTGCTGCAGGCGCAGTGGGCGTTCGTCGCCGAGGTGGATGGCGTGCCGGCGGGATTCATGCTGGCGCTGCCCGACCTGAACCGGATCATCAAGCGCATCGGCACGGGCCGTCTCTTTCCCACCGGAATCTTCCGGCTGCTCACCGGTGTCTCATCGCTGAAGAGCGGCCGGGTGATCGCGCTCGGCGTGAAGCGCGAGTATCGCACGGCGGGACTGTTCGCGCTGTTCGTGAACGAGATCGTCGTGCGGGCGCAGGCCTTCGGCGCCGTCGGCCCGGAGGCATCGTGGATCCTCGAGGACAACGCCCTGATGAATCGGCCCCTCCTCGCCATCGGTGCGAAGCCGTACCGGCGCTGGCGGCTGTACGAGAAGCCCCTCGCCGCCGGGCGTGCGGCCGCCCCGGTGGTGGCGGCATGATGCCGGACCAGCTGCGCGGACTGCCGTCGGTGCTCGCGCGGTGCGAGGCCTACACGCTCCCCGAGGAGACGAAGGCGGCGGGACTGTACGCGTTCTTCCGGCCCTCGGCGCAGACCACCGCGACGGAAGCGCTCGTCGAAGGGGCGTGGCGCATCATGGTAGGCTCCAACAACTACCTCGGCCTCACGCACCATCCGCACGTGCTCGAGGCGCAGCACGCGGCGCTGGAGCGTTATGGCAGCGGATCCACCGGCAGCCGCTGGCTCAACGGTACGCTCGACCTGCACGAGGAGCTCGAGGCGCGGCTCGCCACGCTGCTGCGCAAGGAAGCCGCCCTCGTCTTCACGACCGGCTACCAGGCGAGCCTCGGTGCCGTGTCCGGATTCATCGGCCGCGACGACCATCTCTTTCTCGACAAGCTCGATCACGCCTCCATCGTGGACGGTGCACGGCTCGCGGCGGGACAGGTGCACCGGTACAACCACGGGGACTTCGACCAGCTCGAGCGGCGCCTCGCCAACGCGCCCGAGGGGGCAGGAAAGCTCATCGTCAGCGATGGCATCTTCTCGATGGAAGGCACCATCGTGGACCTGCCACGCCTCGCACGCATCGCGCGGCACCATGGCGCCGCGCTGCTCATCGACGATGCGCACGCGCTGGGCGTCCTCGGCGACGACGGGGCCGGAACGGCGCGCCACTTCGGGCTCGACGACGACGTGGACCTCGTCATGGCGACGTTCTCCAAGTCGCTGGCATCGGTCGGCGGCGTCGTTGCGGGTGCCGCCGCGGCGATCAGCTATCTGCGGCACCACAGCCGCGCGCTGATGTTCACCGCGTCGGCGCCGCCGGCGGCGGTGGCCGGGGCGCTCGCGGCGCTCGACGTGATGGCGGACGAGCCGGAACGGCGCGAACGGCTCTGGTCCAACACGCATCGGATGGCGAACGGGCTTCGTTCGCTCGGCTTCGACCTGGGCGGAAGCGAGACGCCGATCATTCCGGTGCTGGTCGGCGAGCTGACGCGTACTCTGCAGGTGTGGCGGGCGCTCTTCGACGACGGGGTGTTCGCGCACCCGATCCTGCCCCCGGCCGTCGGACCGAGCTCCTGTCGCATCCGGGTCTCGGTGAGCGCGGAGCACACGGACGAGCAGATCGACCGGGTGCTCGAGGCGTTCGCACGAGTGCGCGGCCTGATCCTCGGCTAGGGATCAGGCTTCTTCGGCGGTCGTCCTCGTCGCGGGGTTCACCAGCCCGTTCGAGACCAGCACGACGACCCCCGCGCCGATCGCGGGGAGCAGGAAGCACGCGTGCTGCACGAGGGCCAGCGCGAGCGCCGTGTCGGGC
>DASTYL010000231.1:0-5545 GCA_035764975.1 Gemmatimonadaceae bacterium
GACCCGTCCGGGGTGTTGGTCATCTCTGTCACGTGTCTTGCAAACACAGCAGGTGACCACCAACCACTGCGACACCCAAGTCCTTGAGGCCGCGCCGTTTATATGAAATTTCGCCCCGTTCGCACCGTTCCGATCGCCCTCGCCGCCCTGTTCGCGCTCGGCGCGTGCAAGGGGGGCGAGAAGGTTCCGCTGATCAATACGAGTGCCGCCGACACCACTGAAGCGACCGCGACCGGGGATGTCGCCGATACGGGCAGCGTAAACGAGAAGGGGCCGTCGCTCTCCCTCGCCGAGTACAACGCGAAGATCGAGGCGCTTCGGGGCGACACGGCGTCGGTCAACATCGCGATACCGGCAGGCCGCTCGAAGCGGGATTCCATCTCGCTCGCGCGGGCGGTGCGCTACGGCCGCTCGGCGCCGGGCTGGCCGGTGAAGGGTCCCGCGGTGAAGGCGGGCGCGATCCTGCCTGCCCGGCGCATCGTCGCCTACTACGGCAACCCGCTCTCGAAGCGCATGGGTGCGCTCGGCGAATACGAGACCCAGGACATGCTGCGGCGGCTCGACAAGGAAGTCGCTCAGTGGAACGCGGCTGACCCGTCGCATCCGGTGCAGCCGGCGCTTCACCTGATCGCCGTCGTGGCGCAGGGTGCCGCGGGGCGGGACGGAAAGTGGCGCACGCGCATGGACAGCGCGCTGATCGAGAAGGTCTATGGCTGGGCGCAGAGCCACAACGCGCTGCTCTTCCTCGACATCCAGACGGGGCACAGCACCTACCGCGAGGAGCTGCCGCGCCTGATGAAGTGGCTCGAGCGGCCGAACGTGCACCTCGGCATCGACCCCGAGTTCAACATGCACGGCAACCGGGAGGGCGTCCGCCCCGGGGCCAAGATCGGCACCCTCGACGCGGCCGACATCAACTATGTCAGCGGCGAGCTCGCGCGGCTCGTCCGCGAGAAGAAGCTGCCGCCCAAGGTGCTCGTCGTGCACCGCTTCACCCGTCCGATGGTCACGAACTATCGCAACATCAGGCTCGACCCGAACGTGCAGATCGTGATGCACATGGACGGCTGGGGCGGTCCGTGGCTCAAGTACGACTCCTACAAGGACTACATCCTCCAGGAGCCCGTGCAGTTCACGGGGTTCAAGCTCTTCTACCACAACGACACGAAGAAGGGCGACAAGCTCCTCACGGCCAACGAGCTCGTGAAGCTGATCCCGGCGCCGCTGTACATCCAGTATCAGTAGGCCCGCGCCACGGCGCAGGGCGGCGTGACGAAGCACGCACGCCGATCGTTCTCCTGAGGTGAGAGGGGCGACGCCCACGGGGCGTCGCCCCTCTCGCGCGTTCATGCCGGTCGTTCGCGGATCTTCGTTCGCGGTTGAATCCGCCTGCTTACCTCTTCCGTACGGGAACCTGCCCCCCGGATTACACGGTCCTCCATAAGGTGGGGCCATCTCCCGTCCAGAGAGAATCGACGCCTTCGCTTCGTCGCGCACTCGTGCACTCGCACGCCGTTCTCGCCATCCTCGCCTGTGCCGTCCCGACTGCGGTGGTTGCGCAGGCCCCCGCCGGGGCGCAGCAGGCGGCGCAGAGCGCGGAGACGCCCGCCGTCACCCCGAAGGGCACCGACGCCGTGCGACTGATGCGCGCCGCGCGCACGCCGAGCGTCGTGCGTCTCGATGGGCGGCTCGACGAGTCGGCATGGGAGGCCGCGGAGGTCGCGAGCGACTTCACGCAGAGCTGGCCGAATCCCGGCGCGCCCGCCAGCGAGCGCACGGAGGTGCGCGTGCTCTACGACGCGGACGCGCTGTACGTCGGCGTACGCATGTTCGACCGCAACCCGGCCACGATCGCGGCGCCGCTCGCTCGTCGTGACGCGTCGGGCATCTACTCCGATTGGGCGCACCTCGTCATCGACACGTATCGGGACCGGCGCAACGGATTCCGCTTCTCGACGAATCCGCGGGGCGTGCAGAAGGACGTCCTGCACCTCGACGACCGCGGCGAGGACCTGAACTGGGATGCGGTGTGGGAGGTCGCGACGGCGATCGACTCGCTGGGCTGGGTCGCCGAGTACCGCATCCCCTTCTCGCAGCTGCGCTTCGAGAGCTCGGCCACGGAGGAGCGGGTCTGGGGGATCCAGGTCCAGCGGGACGTCGCACGGAACAACGAGCGGTCTTCGTGGTCGCCGTGGAAGCAGCAGGACCCCGGCTACGTCTCCCGGTTCGGCGACGTCGCCGGCCTTCGGGAGATCCGCGCTCCGCGTCGCCTCGAGGTGCTGCCGTACGCGAGCGCGAAGGCGACGCGCGCGCCGGGCCGTGCCGAGAATCCCTTCTGGAGCGCGACGGAGACGTCGCAGTCGGTCGGCGCCGACCTGAAGGTCGGCCTTCCGCGGGGCCTCACGCTCGCCGCGACGATCAATCCCGACTTCGGCCAGGTCGAGGTCGATCCGGCCGTCGTCAACCTGTCGGCGTTCGAGACGTTCTTCTCGGAGAAGCGCCCGTTCTTCGTCGAGGGCGCGGGCACGTTCAACTTCGGCAACGTCCGGGTAAATGCGTCGTACGGCGGACAGGAGTTCTTCTATTCACGCCGCATCGGTCGCCGGCCGCAGGGACGGCTGGACGGCGCCTACGTCGACATCCCCGAGGCAACGACGATCAGCGCCGCGGCCAAGGTGACGGGCAAGACCGGCCCCTGGACGGTGGGCCTGTTGAACGCCGTGACGGACGAGGAAGAGGGCCGCTTCGCACGCCGGGATCCCGTGACCGGAACGATCGGATCGGATTCCTCCGCGATCGTGGAGCCGCGCTCCAACTACCTCGTCGGGCGCGTGCGCCGCGAGCTCCGTGGGGGGAATACCATGATCGGCGGGATGGTCTCGGCGGCGCATCGTGATTTGAGCGATCCGGCGATGGCGGATCGGCTCCGCTCCCGCGGCCTCGTCGGCGGGCTGGATTTCGAGCATCTGTGGGACAATCGCAAGTGGGCGCTCACCGGTTACACGGCCGCCAGCGGCATCGCCGGCCGCGCCGGGGTGATCACCGATGCACAGCACGCGAGCGCGCGGTACTACGGCCGGCCCGACGCGGACTACCTCGAGGTCGATCCCACGCGCACGTCGCTCGAGGGGCGGATGACGGAGCTCGCGATCCAGAAGACGGGCGCCTTCGGCATTTCCGCGGGCGTGAAGGAGGCGACGCCGGGATTCGAGCTGAACGATCTCGGCTTCCAGGGGCGCACGGATTACCGCAGTGCCGCCGCGACGTACAACTACAACTCGTTCAAGGCCGGCAAGACCTTCCGGAGCTGGGGGACGTGGGGCGGGACGAACCACGCCTTCAACTTCGGCGGCGACCGCATCTGGCACAGCTACTGGGCCGGCGGCAACGTGCAGCTCAACAACTTCTGGTTCGCGAACCTCAACGTCGGCCTGAATCCGGAGACGTATGCCGATCGGCTCACCTGGGGCGGCATGACGGCGCGCCGTCCGATGGACGGGTTCGCGGGCCTGTACATCAGCTCCGACTCCCGGAAGCCGGTCGTCGTGGGCGGGTTCATGGGGACGGGGGGCGACTGGGCCGGCGGCCGATACCGCGACTTCAGCATCGAGACGTCCTGGCGCCCGACGTCGTCGCTGCGCATCGAGTTCAGTCCTACCTATGGATTCAATCGCGACCGCGCCCAGTACGTGACGACGGAGGCCGACACGAGCGCGTCGGCGACGTACGACGAGCGCTACGTCTTCGCGGATCTCGAGCAGACGACGGTGTCCGCCCAGACGCGCATCGACTGGACGTTCACGCCGCGGCTCAGTCTCCAGCTCTACGCACAGCCGTTCATCGCCGTCGGCAACTATGCGGCGTTCAAGGAGCTGTCGGCGCCGCGGACGCGGGACTACGCGGTGTACGGCGAGGACGTCGGCACCATCGCGCCGATTCGCGACGAGAACGACGAGGTGGTGGGCTACAGGGTCGATCCGGACGGCACCTCGTCCGGCGCGGCCCGGGTGTTCGACATCGGAAAGCCGGATTTCAACGTCCGCAGTCTTCGCGGCAACGCGGTCCTGCGGTGGGAATATCGTCCAGGCTCGGCGCTGTTCGTCGTGTGGCAGCAGCAGCGCGCCGGGGCGGGCCCGCTCGACGGCTTCGACTTCCGCCGCGACAGCCAGGGGCTGTTCCGCGCCCGCCCGACCAACGTCCTGCTGATCAAGGCGACGTACTGGCTGGCGCCGTAGGGAACACGGATGCGGGTTGCGGGATACGGAACACGGATGCGGGTTGCGGGATACGGAACCCGGGTGCGGGATGCGGCATACGGGAACGAACCACGGCGTAACCCGCATCCCGCATCCCGTATCCCACGCGCCGCATCCCGTATCCCGCCCGCCGCACCCCGCATCCCGCGTCCGCCATGCCGCTCCTCCGCCTGATCGTCCCCGCGCTGCTCCTCGCGGGCAGCGTCCCCCTCGCCGCGCAGGGTACGGCGGATTTCGGCGGTGAGATCTTCTGGGCGCACACCACGTCGCTTCCGGGCGCGCCCGGCCTCGGAGGGCTCGCGCTGACGATGTCGGCGGGCGGTGTCGGGGTCCGTGGGAGCGGTGCGTTGAACCGGCGCTACGATGCGTACGGGTCCGCGGACATGCCGTGGAGCGTCGACGGCGACTTCTTCGTCAACTCCAACGCGCTCGGACAGGTCATCGGTATCGCGACGGGCGGCTTCATGCCCGTCGGCTTCGTGGGCATCGGCCAGCAGGGGGTGCACGTGCCGGGCGGCGGCGGATCGGTGACGAACTTCAGCTACGGCGGCGGCGCCTCGGTGCAGCTGTTCGCCGGCCTCCGCCTCGCCGCCGAGCTGCGCCAGCGGCGGGTGCTGTCGCAGCCCGCCGACGTGCCACCGTACACGATGGGGTCCGGGCGGGAGCTCCGGCTGTCGCTCACGTTCGGGACCGGGCGCACCGCGCGCGGGCGTGGATCGGTGCGGCGCGGCGGCGACCTGCCGGAGCGCGGCCCGCGGTCATCGGGCGCCGCGTCGGCGAGCGCCAGGCGCGTCATCGTCACCGGCGAGGAATTCCTGGGCGTCCCGTACGTCTACGGCGGCGAGGATCCGCGGACGGGGCTCGACTGCTCCGCGTTCACGCAGCTCGTCTTCCGTCGCAATGGCGTCACGCTGCCGCGCACGTCGCGCCAGCAGGCAGTCGTCGGTCGCGCGGTCCTGATGGATTTCGGCATGATCCAGCCCGGCGACCTGCTCTTCTTCGCCTCGAGCGGAAGCCTGATCGACCACGTCGCGATCTACGCCGGCGACGACCGGATCCTCCACGCGACGTCGAGCGGAGCGGAGGTGCGGTACGACGACCTCCGGACGCAGCGCGGCGCGTGGTTCATCGAGCATCTCGTGAGCGTGCGGCGCGTGCTCGGCACCGACGGCCAGTCGCTCATGCGCACGCTCGACGCCGCGGCGCGCCTGGCGCCGGTCCTCGACCGCGGGGACTTCGCACCGCGTCCCTGAGTCGCCAGGTGCGGCGGCCTCGAGGCGCCGCACCTG
>DASTYL010000232.1:0-3313 GCA_035764975.1 Gemmatimonadaceae bacterium
GCCGAGGAGGCGGAACATCGCGACGTTGTGCTCGAGGGTCGCGACGTCGGCGTCGCCGGCGATGATGAGCACCGGCGTCTTCAGCACGCGCACGTCGGCCTCCCAGGCCATCGGCTCGTGCTCGAGCGCGATGAGCTTGCGGGCGAGGGCGCGGAAGCCGTTCGGATCCGGGGCGACCTTCCGGTACTCCTGCTCGAGGATCGGGGGGAGCATCTCCACCGTCATCTGCGGGATGAACGCGGTGAACTCCGGCTGCCAGCCCTTGAGGTCGTAGGCGGCCGAGGCCGCGACGAGGCGGCGGACCTTCGCGGGGTGGCGGATGGCGAGCTGCAGTCCCGTGACCGCGCCCATCGAGTAGCCGAAGATGTCCGCCTGCTCGAGGCCGACCGCGTCCATGAATGCCGCGACGTCGTCGGCGAGGTTCGGATACGTGATCGGGCGGTCGATGTCGCTCGTCCGGCCGTGCCCCTGGAGCTCGACCGCGTATACGCGGTGCGTCTTCGCGAGCATCGGGATGATCTCGCCCATCCAGGGGATGGTCATGTACGCGCCGTGGAGCACGACCAGCGGCTCGCCTGCGCCGGAGACTTCGTAGTACATCTGCATGCCGTTCACGGCGACGCGCCGCCCCGGCGACTGCGCGTCGGCGAGGGCCGCGCCGGTGAGCAGCAGGAAGGCGGCAGCGAGGAGGTGGCGGATCATGAGGGTCTCCCGGGTGGCGGATCGTCACGACGCCGATCGCGTCGGTATCCCTTTGACCCGGGGACCCGCCGAAAGTCATCGGCGGACCGAAGCACGCGCGAAGCGCACGAAGGGACGTCCACCCCTTCGTGCGCTCCGTGCCCCTGGTGCACCTGCAGTGTTCGACTAGCCCTTCCTGCTGGTGACACCTCCGGTGCTGCTCTTCACATCGATGTTGCCGCCGTTCAGCGTGGCCCGCGCGAAGCTCGGGTTGTAGCTGCCGACGTAATCGATGCTGAAGCCGAATTGATCGGGCGGCGACTTCTTGCCCGAGCCGTTGTCGATGAACTCGATGGTGAACTGCCGATCCTCACCACCGGACGGCACCTCCCAGTCGCCGTTGCCGCCATCGAGCAGCGGGTTCCAGACCTGGAAGTCGCAGGTGCCGCGCGCGTAGTTCACGCCGTTGGCGGTGCCGTAGAGGTCCAGCGTTCCCTTGCAGCGGAACTCCTCGGGCCGGAGCAGGAGGAACTGCCCGCGGTACGTCGTCGGGTCGCTGCCTTCCACCGGGCGCACGTTGAACCCGAAGTTGACGCGGCCGCCACCGACCTTGTTCCCCGCGAGGAATCCGCCGCCGGTCGCCGCGTTCCCCGGGGCGAGCACGGTGATCGCCGGATCGTCCTTCGACGCCTCGCAGTTCGCGTCGCCGGAGAAGCTCGCGCGACCGTCGTAGATCCCCTCGTACCAGGCGGTCGTGGCGAGGTCCTTCGTCGCCACGCCGGAGGAGTTCGTCGTGGTGTTGCCCGGGAACCAGAACACGTAGTCCTGCGGCGGCTCATCCCTCGGGTCGGGCCGGAGCGCCCAGATGATCGTCTTGCCCGACACGCACCCCGCGAAGTCGCTGCTGAGCGTGGCGCGCATCCGCAGCGTGTTGCCGATGAGGACGATCCGGTCGCCCGTGTACGTCAGCGTCGTGAGCGCCTTGTTGATCGTCTGGGTCTGCGTCGCGCTGGTGAGCAGGTTGGGCGACTGGTCGTCCGCCGTCAGCTCGTGCGTGCCGTCGCCGCGTCCGGTGGCCCGGTAGTAGAAGTTGCCGGAGTTCGTGCTCCCGGACGCGATCTGCACGCTCGTGATGCCGGTGGTGCACGAGGCGTCGCTGTAGAACGCGCCGGCGCCCGTGCCGCCGTTGTCCGAGCTGAGCCCGACCGTGGTGGTGGCCGTGACCGCGAGCGCGGTGTTGGCGGAGGTCTGGCTCTGCACCGTCATCGGGCCGAGGCACTGGCCGACCCGGCCGGTGAACGGTCCCGTGATGAATGCGAGCTGCGTCGGGCCGGGGATGTACTTCAGGATGAACTTGGGGTTCTGCGAGGACGCGGTCCCCGGGAAGCACGAGACCGCGGTGGAGCTGATGATCGTCGTCGTGTCGGTCGACCGCGCGTAGCCTACGAACACATAGCCGGCCACGGCGGGCGCCGTGAATTCGATGGACTGCAGCGTATTGGCGCTATTCGCGAGGACCGACGCGGTGCTTCTGACGTTCAGCGCCGTGCCGGTCAGGCTCGGCGTGCCGCTGCAGGTCGTGTTGGCGGGCGCGAACCCGCTGCCGAACCGCCGCCACGGGACGTTGATGTTCGTCCCTGCCGGCAGGTTCGATCCGAGCGCGAACGAGCCATCGGTGAACGTCGTGGTTGCCACCAGGCCGGAGGTCTGCCCCGTCGCCGTGAGCGTGAAGATCACGTTGAGGTCGTGCTCCTCGGGCGAGAAGCTCGCATCCACGAACCCGCCGTTCGCATCCGCGGTGACGGTCCACGTCCTCGGTTCATGGAGCTGCGCGTCCTCGACCAGCGTCAGGTCGACGAGCTCGCCCGCTGCGAAGCCGGCGCCGGTGATGGTCACCGTCTCGCCCGGCATGTAGTCGGGCTTGTCGGTGGTAACCGTCGCACCGGTGACGCCTTCTTCCAGCGCGACCGGGAACGGCTGCGTCTCGGGGGCCGTCGGCTGGGCGCCGTCCGAGCAGGCCGATGCGAGCGCGGCCAGCGCGACGGCAGCGGCGAGCCGCGTCGCCGCGGCCCAGCGGCGAGGTCTTGCGCGGCAGTGATGCAACGCGGCCGTCCAGTACACACCTGAGTTTCTCATACTGTGCCTCCATCGACACGGCTGTGAGTTCGCAGCACTGCCTGACATGAGCCAGGCGTCCCTGTCGCGCATTCCCGCAGTCGACGAAGCGTCAGCAGCGGTATGACGACCGCGCCGAAGGTCGGTGCCATGGCGCGCTCCGAGAGTCAGGGTTCAGGTGTCGATTCGTGCGTGGTTTGGATGAAGGGGGAGTGGAGCACGTCGCGGGGTTGCAACAGGCACGCAAGCGATCGCGACCGGAGTGCGCCACGTTCTGCATCCGGCGCCTCGGCGGCGATCATTTTCGGTGTTCGCGCGCGCCAGCGCGTAGTAATGGGTGAAGGCGTTGCCGGGCTCCTGGAGCATGGCGTCGTCGAGGACGTCGTTGCTGCGCGCATCGGCGATCGCGGAGAGGATCGCGGCGCGGAGCCGCATCGAGCGTCGCAAGCGTTGCGAAGTCCGACAGCGCGGTCAGGGCGACCTGACGGCGGGAGGACGAACGCCACGAACGGCACGA
>DASTYL010000233.1:0-12231 GCA_035764975.1 Gemmatimonadaceae bacterium
AGTCGCAGAAACTGCTCGGCGTGAGTCTCGAAGGGAGCGTCGGATAATGCTGCTGGAAATCCGCGATCTGCACGCGAACGCCGGCGACAAGCCGGTGCTGAAGGGGATCAACCTCCAGGTCAAGGCGGGCGAAGTCCACGCGATCATGGGCCCGAACGGCTCCGGCAAGAGCACGCTCGCGCAGGTGCTCGCGGGGCACCCCGCCTACGAAGTGACCGGGGGCTCGATCACGTACAAGGGGCAGGACCTGCTCGAGCTGGAGCCGGAGGCGCGCGCGCAGCAGGGCGTCTTCCTCGCGTTCCAGTATCCGGTCGAGATCCCGGGCGTGTCGAACGCGTACTTCCTGCGCACGGCGTACAACGCCGTCCGGGCGGCGCGCGGCGAGGAGGAGGTCGACCCCATCGAGTTCGCGGACCTGATGGAGGAGCGCCTGAAGGTCGTCGAGATGGATCCGGCGATGCTCACGCGGTCGGTGAACAGCGGATTCTCGGGCGGTGAGAAGAAGCGGAACGAGATCCTCCAGATGGCGGTCCTCCAGCCGACGCTCGCGGTGCTCGACGAAACGGATTCCGGCCTCGACATCGACGCGCTGCGCATCGTCGCGGACGGCGTGAACAAGCTCAAGCGCCCGGATGCGTCGACGATCGTCGTCACGCACTACCAGCGCCTGCTGAACTACATCGTCCCGGACTTCGTGCATGTCCTCGCGCAGGGGCGCATCGTGAAGTCGGGCGGCAAGGAGCTCGCGCTGGAGCTCGAGGAGCGCGGCTACGACTGGCTCCTCGAGACCGCGGGCGTGGGAGCGGGCGCGTGACGACCGCCGTGCAGGACCGCCGCGCGACCGCGCCGACCACGGGCCACGCCCCCGAGGCCTACGTCCGCGACTTCGACGCGACGCTCGAGGCCACGGCGGCCCAGCCCCGGTGGGTCGCTGCGCTCCGGCGTGCCGGCCATGCGTCGTTCGTGAAGCACGGGTTCCCGACCACGAAGGTCGAGGACTGGCACTTCACGAGCGTCGCCGCGATCGCCGAGTCGGATTTCATGGCGCTCACCGCGCCGGGCGGCGACGTGACCGCGGACGACGTCGCGCGCTACAGCTTCGGGCAGGCCGGCTGGCACACGATGGTCTTCGTGAACGGCAGCTTCGCACCGGCGCTCTCGTCGCTCGCGGGGCTTCCGGCAGGCGTGCGGGTGCAGTCGTTCGCCGACGCCCTCCAGGACGTGCCGCAGCTCATGGAGCGGCACCTCGGCAAGGTGGCGTCGATGACGGAACCCGCGGACGCGTTCACGGCCCTGAACACGATGTACATGACCGACGGGGCGGTGATCCACATCCCCGCGGACGTCGTCGTGGACCGGCCGATCCACCTGCTCTTCATCACGGATGCCATGGCCGCGCGGGGGATCATGCATCCGCGCACCCTCATCGTGAGCGAGCGGCACTCGCGTGCGCGGGTGATCGAGACCTACGCGGCGACGGGCGACGCCCACTACTTCACGAATGCCGTCACCGAGGCGATCGTCGCCGACGGCGCGACGCTGAACCACCTCAAGCTGCAGCGCGAGAGCGGCCGGGCGTTTCACGTGAGCACCACCACGGCGACGCAGGGACGCGACAGCCACTTCGTCTCGTTCTCGTTCGGGATCGGCGGCGACCTCTCCCGCTCCAACGTCTACACGCGGCTCGCGGGCGAAGGGTGCGGCGCGACGCTCAACGGCCTGTACCTGCTCGACGGCGCGCAGCACATGGACCACCAGACGAACATCGTCCACGTGGAGCCGAACTGCTTCAGCCGCGAGCTGTACAAGGGAATCCTCGACGACCGCTCCCACGGCGTGTTCAATGGGAAGGTGTACGTGTACGCCGAGGCGCAGAAGACCGACGGCAAGCAGACGAACAACACGCTGCTCCTCAGCCCCACGGCGCAGATCGACACGAAGCCGCAGCTCGAGATCTTCGCGGACGACGTGAAGTGCACGCACGGCGCGACGGTGGGCCAGCTGGACCAGACGGCGCTGTTCTACATGAAGAGCCGTGGCGTGAGCACGGAGCTGGCGAGACAGCTGCTGACGTATGCCTTCGCCGCCGATGCCCTCGAGACGATCGAGCTGGACGCGGTCCGCGACGGGCTCGAGGAGCTGGTGCTGAAGCGGTACACGACAGCCGACTGAGAGATGCGAGCTGCGAACTGCGAGAAGGGGCCGGAAGGCCGGGGTCGTTCTCGCAGCTCGCAGCTCGCAGCTCTCCGGGCCCTCTCTCCCGGCGCATGACCAATCTCGACGCCCTTTATCAGGAAGTCATCCTCGAGCACAACCGCCGGCCGAAGAACTTCGGGCCGATGGAGGGGGCGGATCGCGAGCTGCGGGGCCGGAACCCGAGCTGCGGCGACTCGCTGACGCTCTGGCTCAAGTTCGACGGGGATGCCGTAGCGGACGCCCGGTTCACGGGCGAAGGATGCGCGATCTCCAAGGCCTCGGCGTCCATGATGACCGCGGCGGTGAAGGGGAAGTCCCGCGCCGAGGCGGAAGCGCTGTTCGAGCGGGTGCATCGAATGCTCACCGGCACCCTGCCCGAGGCCGAGCGGAAGAGCCTGGGCTCGCTCGTGGCGCTGGCCGGCGTCGCGCGGTTTCCCAACCGCGTGAAGTGCGCGAGCATGGCGTGGCACACGCTGCACGAGGGATTGCAGACGCCGGGCGGTGACGCCGCGCCCGTACCCGCCGGGCAGGGATAACGCGTGGCCGAGTTCGAGGCACTGGCGAAGGTCGACGACATCCCGGAGGGCGGCATGTGGCCGGCCCGCAAGCGCACCGGCGAGCCGATCTGCCTGTTCAAGGTCGACGGCCGGATCGGCGCCGTGCTCGATCGCTGCACCCACGCCGAGTTCGCGATGAGCGACGGCGCGCTGCACGGCGGCTGCGAGATCGAATGCGTATGGCACGGCGCACGGTTCGACTGCCACACCGGACGCGTGACGAAAGGCCCGGCCGACGAGCCACTGCCGGTGTTCGACGTGAAGATCGAAGGCGACACCGTGCTCGTCGGACGCCAACGTCCCCTGGGAGCCCCACGATGAGCGGATCCGTCATCGCCCCGCACGCCGCTTCGGCGGCGCCTGCCGCGGCACTCGCGCCGAGGAGCGACTTTCCGCTGCTCGCCGCCAGCCCGGCGCTGCATTATCTCGACTCCGCGGCCACGGCGCAGAAGCCTGCCGCCGTGCTGGACGCGATGCGGGCCTACTACGAACACGACAACGCGAACCCGCATCGCGGCGCGTACGAGCTCTCCGCCCGCGCGACGCAGCGCTATCACGATGCGCGGGCGACCGTCGCGCGGTTCTTCGGGGCCCCCGATGCGGACTGCGTCATCTTCACGCGCGGCACCACCGAATCGCTCAACCTCGTGGCGAGCGCGTGGGGCCGGGCGAACGTGCAGGCGGGCGACGAGATCGTCGTCACCGCGCTGGACCATCATGCGAACTTCGTCCCCTGGCAGACGCTCGCCCGGGAGCGGGGCGCCAACTTCAGGATCGCGGAGCTCGACGCGCAGGGACGCGTGGATCTCGAGCATCTCCGCTCACTCCTGACCGCGCGGACGCGGATCGTGGCCTTCGGCCACGTCTCCAACGCCCTCGGCACCATCAATCCCGTCGAGGCGATCGCCGGAATGGCGAAGGCCGTGGGTGCGCTGGTCGTGTGCGACGGCGCCCAGGGCGCGCCGCACCTGCAGGTGAACTGGGCCGCGCTCGAGCAGGCGGGGGTGGACCTCTATGCGTTCAGCGGCCACAAGATGGCCGGCCCCATGGGCATCGGCGGCCTGATCGGACGCCGGAGCGTGCTCGATGCCATGCCGCCGTACCAGACCGGCGGGGACATGATCGACTTCGTCGGCGACACCGAGACGACGTGGAACGTGCTGCCGCACAAGTTCGAGGCGGGCACGCCCAACGTCGCCGGCGCAGTCGGCCTGGCGGCGGCGTGCGACTATCTCACGACGCTCGGCATGGACGCGGTGCGGGCGCACGAGGTCGAGCTCGTGCGCTACGCGATGGCGCGACTGAGCGGCATCCCCGGCGTGCGCCTGTTCGGCCCCCTCTCGCCCGATGAGCGCAGCGGTGTCGTGTCGTTCACCGTCGAGGGCGTGCATCCGCACGATCTCGCCACGATCCTGGACGGCACCGGCGTGTGCGTGCGCGCGGGACATCATTGCGCCCAGCCGCTGATGCGGCGGCTGCAGGTGCCCGCCACCGCCCGCGCGTCCTTCTATGTCTACAGCGACGCCGCCGACGTGGATGCATTGGCCAGCGGCGTGGAACGCGCCCGCGAGCTGTTCGGCGCCTAGCGTCGGGAGCGACCCATGGCCGCGCTGAGCGCGGGGATCCTCATGTACCGTCGCCGCGACGGCCTACTGGAGGTCCTGCTGGTGCACTTCGGCGGTCCATACTGGCGGAACAAGGACGCCGGCGCGTGGTCGATGCCGAAGGGGCTCGTGGAGGACGGCGAGGATCCCGCGACGGCCGCCCGCCGTGAGTTCGAGGAGGAGCTCGGCGTGCGTCCGGAGGGTGCCCTCACGCCGCTGGGCAGGATCCGGCAGTCGGGCGGAAAGTGGGTCGAGGCGTTCGCCCTCGAGGGCGGTCTCGATGCCGACGCCATCGTGAGCAACGAGTTCACGCTCGAGTGGCCGCCCCGGAGCGGGCGGATGCAGACCTATCCGGAAGTGGACCGCGCGCGCTGGTACGGCATGGCGGCAGCGGCGGAGATGATCCTGCCGAGCCAGCGGCCACTCCTCGACGCACTCGAGGCGGCGGCGAAGGGGCCGCCCGGGGCCGCGTGAGGCGACGTCGCCGGCGATGCACCGCCGGCGACGTCTCCGCAACACCAGCTACTGCACGCGCGCGAGCGACGTCACCGTCAGCGCGATCCACTGCGGGCCCAGCCATCCGCGCTGGCCGTCCTCGTACCACTCGTCGAGCGAGTGCGCGCCGCTGCCCCGGCCGCCGCCGTCCATCGACATGCCGGGGAGCCCACGGCCCAGCGGCACGTTCGCATCCGTACTCGATGCCGACGTGCGGGGGGTGAAGCCGAGGGTCCGCGCCGCATCCAGCGCGGCGCGTACGATCGGCGCATCGTCCGGCTGCGTCCCCGCGGGACGAATACCGATCGTGTCCATGACGAGGGAGAGTTGCGCCTCATGGGCGCGCGCGCCGGGCCACCGGGCGTTCTCCGCGTCGAGCGCGGCGCGGAACGCCTGCACGACCTGCCGTTCGAGCGCATCCAGCGCCTCCGGGGATTCGCTGCGCATGTCCACGTCCGCGACGGCCTCGAAGGGGATGGAGTTCACCGACGTCCCCCCGCCGATCACCCCGACGTTGAACGTCGTCCGCGGATTCGACGGTACCTGCAGGTCGCCGATGGTCGCGATCGCACGCCCGAGGGCGTGGATGGGATTCGGGATGCCGAACGCACCGAACGAGTGGCCGCCCGGGCCCTTGAAGGTGACGCGGTACCGCTTGCTGCCCACCGCGCGCGTCACGAGATCCAGTCCGGCACCGTCCACCGCGACGAAATAGTCGATCTTTCCGGCCAGCTCCTCGTCGTAGAGGTGGCGGACGCCGCGCAGGTTGCCGGGGCCCTCCTCGCCGACGTTGCCGACGAAGACGAGGCGACCCAGCGTGCGGACGCCTGCACTATCGAGCGCACGGGCGACGGCGAGGATCGCGGCGAGGCCGCGGCAGTTGTCACCGATTCCGGGCCCGTGCAACCGGCCTTCCTGCTCGCGTACCCGGACGTCCGTGCTCTCCGGGAACACGGTGTCGAGGTGCCCGACCACGACGACCGTCGGGCCGCCTCCCGTCCCCGGCCGCTCGGCGATCGCATTCCCGGCCTTGTCGATGCGCGCGTGCTCGAGCCCCAGAGCCTGCATCCGCCGGAGGTATTCCGCGGCCCTCCGCTCTTCCTTGAAGGGGGGCGCCGGGATCTCGCAGAGCTCGCGCTGCTGGCGGACCGTCCACGCATTGTCCGCGCGGAGCAGGTCGAGCGCGCCCTGCAGCCGCGCATCGACCGGTGCCGCCTGGACCGGCGACGACGCGCCGGCCGCCGCTCGATCCTTGGCGACGGGGACCTGGCCGCCGGCCGGGATCGTGATGGCGGTCAGGAGGCACGCCGATGCTGCGAGGGACCAACGAGGCATGTGGTGGGGGCTGAAGCGGGTGGGAACGTGGTGGTGGACGCCGCCGATGCTCCGATGGACATTGTTGGAATGGCAGTCGAATCGCAACCGGCCGGCCTCCGCTTCGACCGGAACGAGCTCTCGGGCGCGTTCGGGGACATGGGCACGGACCTGCCGCTGCTCATCGGCATGCTGGTGGCCTCCGGCCTCGATGCCGCGAGTGTCCTCATCGTCTTCGGCGTGCTGCAGATCGCGACGGGCATCGTGTATCGCATGCCGATGCCGGTGCAGCCGCTCAAGGCGGTGGCGGCGATCGTGATCACGCAGCGGATCGCGCCCCCGGTGCTGTTCGGGGGCGGGCTCGCCATCGGCGTGCTGATGTTGCTGCTCGCCACGACCGGCATGCTGGGCTGGATCGGGAGGGCCGTGCCGCGCCCGGTCGTCCGCGGTCTGCAGCTCGGACTCGGGCTGCAGCTTTCCCTGCTCGCGCTGCGCGACTACATCCCGTCGCTCGGTGCCGCCGGCTACGCGCTTGCCGTGGTGTCCGGCGGGATCATCCTCGCGCTGTTCGGCAACCGGAAGTGGCCGGCGGCGCCCTTCGTCATCGCACTCGGCGTGATCTTCGCCGTGGCGACGTCCGCCGCGCCGCTGGAGCTCGCGGCAGGCCCCGCGCTCGCGCTGCCGGGCCTCCGCGTTCCGCAGTGGACCGACATCGTGACGGGACTCCTGGTGCTCGCTCTCCCGCAGCTTCCGCTGTCCATCGGCAATTCCGTGCTGGCGACGCAGCAGCTCGCGCGCGACCTGTTTCCCGACCGGCCGGCGCTGTCGCTTCGCCGGATCGGACTGACCTATGGGATCATGAACGTCGTCGCCCCGTTCTTCGGCGGCGTCCCGACATGCCACGGATCCGGGGGCATGGCAGGGCACTATGCGCACGGCGGGCGCACCGGCGGATCGGTCGTGATCTACGGCACGCTCTTCGTCCTCACGGGGCTGCTGTTCAGCAGCGGGTTCCACGTGATCGTTCAGGCATTTCCCCTACCGACGCTCGGGGTGCTGCTGCTCGTCGAGGCGATCGTGCTGATCGCACTCCTTCGGGACCTGCCTCCCCGCGTGGCCACCGGACTGCCACTGGCGGTGATGGTCGGCCTGATCGCCGCACTCACCCCCTATGGGTATCTCACCGGCATGGTGGCAGGATCCCTCGTCGCGGCCGCCGTCGCTGGTCGCGAACGCACGGCGATACGGTAGGGCGGAATCCCGCGCGCGGTGTTAACGTGTCGCGAGCACGCTGCAACGCATCGCGGCACACCCCCGACCCTCGCCGGACTCTCATGCAGGATCTTGCGATCGAAATCCGGAACGTCGTCAAACGCTACGAGCATCACGTTGCGGTTCGCGACCTCTCGCTCGAGGTCCCGCGCGGCACCGTGTATGGCCTTCTCGGCCCCAACGGCGCCGGCAAGACGACGACGATCCGGATGATCCTGTCGATCATCGAGCCCGATTCCGGGACGATCCGCGTGTTCGGGAAGGGGCACACGGAGCCCGGCGTGCTGGACACGATCGGCTACCTCCCGGAGGAGCGCGGCCTGTACAAGAAGATGGAAGTGCGCCGCGTGCTGCGCTTCCTCGGGGAGCTGAAGGGGCTGGACCGCCGGACGGCGGATCGCCGGATCGCGGAGTGGCTCGAGCGGCTCGGCCTGAGCGGCAACGGCAAGGACTGGGGCCGGGCCAAGGTCGATGAGCTCTCGCGCGGGATGCAGCAGAAGGTCCAGTTCATCGCGGCGCTGCTGCACGATCCGGAGCTCGTGATCCTGGACGAGCCGTTCTCCGGGCTCGACCCCATCAATGCCCAGGCGCTGAAGGACACCGTGGTGGACCTGAAGCGTCGCGGCAAGACGGTGATCTTCTCGACGCACCTGATGGAGAACGCCGAGCGCATGTGCGATGCGGTCTGCATCCTCGCGCGGGGCGAGAAGGTGCTCGACGGCTACGTCGCCGACGTCAAGGCGGGGCATGGGGGCGTGCACGTCGCGCTCTCGGTGGCCGGCGACGCGGACGGCGCGGCCGGGGTGCTCGGCGACAGCACGCTGGTGCACCGGGTGGACGATTCCAACCGGTTCTTCGAGGTGGAGCTGGTGCCCGGCGCCGATCCGCAGCTCCTCCTGCGCCGGCTCGTGACCGCTGGCGTTCCCATCGAGCGCTTCGAGCTGGCGCAGCCGTCGCTGCACCAGATCTTCCTGCAGAGCGTCGGCGCCGGCGCCGTCGAGGAGGGGATGACGGGTCATGGGTAAGCTCTGGGTCGTTGCGCGCCGCGAGTACCTCGAGCGCGTCCGGTCGAAGTGGTTCATCGTCAGCACGATCCTCACGCCCGTGCTCCTCGGCACGCTGGTGTTCCTCCCCGCCTGGATGGCACATCGCAGTCAGCCGTCGAGCGACGTCGCGCGCATCATCGTGGTGGACGCGTCCGGCACGCGGCTCGGCAGCCGCGTCGCGACGGAGCTGAACGGCGGGCTGTTCGGGGACGCGTCGCTCACGCACGTGGTGGAGGTTTCGCCGGCGGGTGCCGCCGCTGCGCAGGACTCCGCGCGGCAGGAGGTCCTGTCCGAGCGTGCCAAGGGCTATCTCCTCATCGACACGACGACGGTGGCCGGCGACACGGCGCGCTACGTGGGCTCCAACGCGTCGTCCCCCGTGGACATGGGGCGCATCGAGCGCGTGCTCGGGGAGCAGCTCATCGCGCTCCGGCTCGAGCGCGCAGGGGTGGATCCGGCGCAGATCCGGTCGATCACCACGTCGTCCGTGACGCTGCACGCGGAGCGCCCCGGCGAGCGGAGCGCCGGAGGCTCCGCCGAGGTCACGAGCGCCTTCGCGTTCAGCGTCGCCTTCCTGCTCTACTTCTCGATCTTCCTGTACGGGCAGAACGTCATGCGCGGGGTGATTGAAGAGAAGCAATCGCGCGTGGCGGAGGTCGTGGTGGCGAGCGTGTCGGCGACCCGGCTGCTCGGCGGGAAGGTCCTTGGGGTCGGCGCGGTCGGCATCACGCAGATCGCCCTCTCGATCGGCGCTTCCATGCTGCTTTACAAGCTGCGGGCGCCGCTGCTCGCGCAATTCGGGCTGCCTGCGATGCCGATTCCCTTCCCCGAGGTGACGGCGGGGGATTTCGTGCTGCTCCTGACCTACTTCGTGCTGGGGTACCTGTTCTATGCGGCGCTGTTCGCCGCGGTGGGTGCCGTCGTGAGCACCGAGCAGGAGGCGCAGCAGGTGCAGCTCCCGGTGGCGATGCTGCTGGTCGTGAGCGCGGTCTTCATCCAGCCGGTGCTCCTTGCGCCCGACAGCTCACTGGCGGCGACGCTGTCGCTGATCCCGTTCTCGGCGCCCATCATGATGCCGTTGCGGCTCGCCCTCGTGCCGGTGCCGTGGTGGACGGTGGCGAGCTCGATCGCCGCGCTGGGGCTGGGGTGCTACGCAGCCGTCTGGATCGCGGCGCGGATCTACCGCACGGGGCTGCTGATGTACGGCAAGCGGCCGACGGTCCGGGAGTTGATTCGATGGATCCGGGTGGCGCGGTAGGCCCGCGCCACCCGCTCGTCGTCACCGTACGAGGATGGGGCGCTGCAGCAGCGTGATGCTGCGCCCGATGTTGCCGCCGTCGTCGAGCATCGTGAAGTAGCCATCGAGCTTCGACTTCGGTTGTCCCTTGTCGGTCTGGTCGACACTGAGGCTCGTGATGATGAACGAGCCCGTGATCTTCGTCTCGACCGGAAAGCGGCCGGCGTCCTTGTCTTCCTGCGTGATCGTCCAGCCGGCATCGCCGACCCAGTCGATCGTCTCGTCGCTCAGCAGCGACCAGAAGGCGGCCTTGATCGCCACGCCCGCGCAGTCGCGCACGCCCGTCTGGGCCTCACAGAAGTCCAGCGCCCGGTTGACCGTCTGCTGCGGCGACACACCCGGCTGCGTCTCGAGCACGTCCCCGACGGTGAGCTTGTGGTTCGCACACCCTCCGGGGTCGTCCGGATTGTAGATGTTCCGGTAGTAGTCGGACGCCCCGCGGTTCTGGGTCGCGTTGGGATCGCAGCTCTTGTCGTCCACGGTGCAGCGCGGCGGCAGCACGACGTTGTAGAAGTTGCCCGCATTGTCCTCCGGCGCGCCCGTTCCCTGGTGCAGGGTGAACGCCAGCTCCGTCTTGTTCTGGCCCGTGGCGACGTACTCCTGGACGCGCCGCCGATCATCGGCATCGAGGTCGCGATATGGATCCTTGAGCGGATCGATCGCCTCCGTGAGCTTCGTGTACGGGATGGCCCACGGCTTCACGCAGTCGTCCGTCGATTTCACCGACGCCCCGGACCATGCGATCGCGGTGGCCACCACGTCGCCATCGTGCGCGCCCCCGAACACCTGGGCGATGTGATAGGTCGCCGGCTCGCGCACGGTGACCCTGACGGCATCCGCGCTGATCCAGGTCCCCACTTCCGTGAAGGTGTGCAGCTCGTCGTCCCAGACACCGGGCGTGATGACCGCGGTCGCCGAGTCGACGTCGTCGCCGAGCACGCCATTGGCGGCGATCTGCAGCTTGGCGGCGGTCACCGCCATCGAGGGGTCCTCGAGGATCTGCTTCGCGGCAGCGACCGCGCCGGCATCGGCGGCGGTCTGAAGCTCGTTCTTCGTGACGAACAGGCGGCTGAAGTCGATGGCCACGGCCGCGAACATCAGGAACGTCAGCAGCAGGATGCCGAACATCACGGCCATCACCCCGCGGCGGTTGCGCAGGGCGAGGAGCGGGCGACGGGCAGAGGACCGGGCGCGCCCTGCCCGTGGCGACTGGAAGAGCATCGGGATCTCCTCAGTTGACTTTGAACAACTCGGCGATGCGGATGACGCCCGGGCCCATGATGACGGCGAAGAGCGGGGGCAGGATGAACAGCACCAGCGGGATGATCATCTTCAGCGGCGCCTTCTGCGCATTCTGCTCGGCGGCCTGCCGGCGCTTGCGCCGGAGGGTCTCGGCGTTGACGCGCAGCACCTGCGCGATGCTCGTCCCCCACTTCTGGCTCTGGATCATGCTGGCGACGAGGGCACGCAGGTCGGCGAGCCCCGTGCGGGCAGCCAGCCCGCGCAGGGCCTCGTCCCCGGGGACACCGGCGTTGGTGCGCCGGTTCACCATGAGGAGCTCGTCGGCGAGGGGGGGACAGGACAGGCGCATCTCCCGCGCGACGCGCAGGATCGCCGCGTCGAGGCTCGTGCCCGCCTCCACGCACACCACGAGCAGGTCGAGTGCGTCGGGGACGGACTTCCGGATGCGATCCTGCCGGGTGCGCACGAGATACGCGAGCCCGCCGAGCGGGACGAGCCAGGCCACGGCGACGGTCCCGACGAAGACGAGGAAGGCGCGCGCCGGGGTCGGCGTGACGAACAGCAGCTGCGCGAGCAGCAGGAACATCAGGAGGACGCCGAGGCGGATCGCGGCGAAGGCCATGGGCGCGGCCTCGCTGTCGAATCCCGCCATGACGAGCCGTTCCTGGTGGCGCTTGCCCGCCGTCCACTCCGCGGGGAGGTACGACCGCAGCCCGGCGAGCAGCCGGCGCGCCGCGTCGCCCGGGGGAAGCGCGACGGCAATCGCCTCCTGGCCGGCCAGCGTCCGGTCCAGCGCGGCGCGCCGCTGCCGGAGCATCGTGATGGCGTAGGTTCCGAGGCCGGCGCCGACCGCGCCGAGCCCGATGAGCAGAAGCAGGGAGAGTGACATACCGGTTCAAACCTCCACGTCGGCGATGCGCATCATCGTGAGGTAGCCCACCATCACCGAGGCCGCCGCCCCGAGGAGCACCAGGCGCCCCAGCGGCTTGGAGGTCATCTCGTTCATGTAGGCAGGGTCCATCACCCGAACGGCCACGAATACGAACAGCGGGAGGCCCGCCATGATGCGCGCCGACAGCTTGCCCTGCGACGTGAGCGTGGCGATCTCGCCGCGCAGCGCGAGGCGCTCGCGGACCACCTTGCCGATGTTGCCGAGCACTTCGCTCAGGTTGCCGCCCGACTCGCGCTGGATCAGCACCGCGGTCACG
>DASTYL010000234.1:0-12400 GCA_035764975.1 Gemmatimonadaceae bacterium
GGCGACGTGCGGGTGCTGCTCTTCGTGCGGCTGCGTGACGGTGCATCCCTCGACGCTGCCCTCGTCGACCGGATCCGGCACCGCATTCGCGAGCATACGACCTCGCATCACGTGCCGAAGCAGATCATCCAGGTCGCCGACATCCCGCGGACGGTGAGCGGGAAGATCTCGGAGATCGCGGTGCGCGAGACGATCCACGGCCGTCCGGTGGCGAACACCGAGGCGCTCGCGAATCCGGAGTCGCTGGCACTGTACCGCGACCTCCCCGCTCTCCACGACGGCACATAGATTCCAGCAGCCGATACCCAGACCGACAAGGAGATCAGATGGCGACCCAGACGATGCCGACGGCCGAGGCCGCCCACGATGTGTTCCCGATCAACGGGACGGACTACATCGAGTTCTACGTGGGGAACGCGAAGCAGGCCTCGCACTACTACCGCGCGGCCTTCGGATTCCATCTCGTCGGCTACCGGGGCCCGGAGACGGGGACGCGGGACCGGGCGAGCTACCTCATGGTGCAGGACAAGATCCGGCTCGTGCTGACCACGGCCATCCGCCCGGACCTGAGCGAGACGGCGTCGGCGATCGCCGACCACGTGGCGCGGCACGGCGACGGCGTGCGCGACCTCGCCCTGTGGGTGGACGATGCGCGCGACGCGTACGAGAAGGCGCTGGAGCGCGGCGCGGTGTCGGTGCACGAGCCGCGCGTGGATCGCGACGAGCATGGTGAGATCGTGATCGCCGCGATCCGGACGTATGGCGACACGATCCACTCCCTCGTCGAGCGCCGCAACTACACCGGGCTGTTCATGCCCGGGTTCCGCTCGGTCACGCCGTACTTCCAGCCGGCGCCGGTGGGGCTGAAGTACGTCGACCACTGCGTCGGCAACGTCGAGCTCGGGAAGATGAACGTGTGGGTCGGGTTCTACGCCGAGGTGATGGGGTTCCGCAACCTGCTCACGTTCGACGACAAGGACATCTCGACGGAGTACTCGTCGCTCATGTCCAAGGTCATGGCGAACGGCAACGACCGGATCAAGTTCCCCATCAACGAGCCGGCGTCCGGCAAGAAGAAGTCGCAGATCGACGAATACCTCGAGTTCTACGGGGGCCCCGGCGTCCAGCACATGGCGCTGGCGACCGACGACATCCTGGCGACCGTGAAGACGCTGCGCGAGCGCGGCGTGGAGTTCCTCAGCGTCCCGACGTCGTACTACGCCGAACTCGAGGGACGCGTCGGCACGATCGACGAGCCGGTGGAGGAATTGGCGAAGCTCGGCATCCTCGTGGATCGCGATCCCGACGGCTACCTCCTGCAGATCTTCACCAAGCCGGTGCAGGACCGCCCGACGGTGTTCTACGAGATCATCCAGCGAAAGGGCGCCAAGGGGTTCGGCAAGGGGAACTTCAAGGCGCTGTTCGAGGCGATCGAGCGGGAGCAGGAACTCAGGGGCAACCTTTAACGGCAGATGCGAACGGCGAGCTGCGAGAACTGCCAACGCCGTTCTCGCAGCTCCCGCTCCAATCTCCCATCCGAGCACCCATGCCTATCTATCACACCCTCGGACAGATCCCCCAGAAGCGTCACACGGCCTTCCCCAAGCCCGGCGGCGGCATCCATGCCGAAGAGCTCATGGGGCACGAGGGGTTCACCGGCACGTCGTCGCTCCTGTACCACCTCCATCCGCCGACGACCATCAAGTCGGCGAAGCGGATCCGCGATCTCAAGTGGGAGGTGGACGACGACCACACGCTGAAGCATCGCCACTTCCTCACCTCCCGCGTGAAGAAGGGCGGGAGCCCGACGCTCGACCGCGTGCCGCTGCTGTTCAATGCCGAGATCGCGATGCTGTACGTCGAGCCCGACGAGATCGACCCCCACTTCTACCGCAACGCGCAGGCGGACGAGGTGGTCTACGTCGCGAAGGGCGCCGGCGTGCTCGAATCGGTTTTCGGGGAGCTGCCGTATCGCGAAGGCGACTACGTCGTGATCCACCGCGGCATCATGCACCGGTGGCGGATGGATCTCGCCCAGCCGCACAAGCTGCTGGTGATGGAGAGCCGCGGTCACGTCCGCTGGCCGAAGCGCTACCGCAACGAGTTCGGCCAGCTCGTCGAGGGCGCGCCCTATTCGGAGCGCGACATCGGCCGCCCCAACGCAATCGTGCCGCACGATGAGATGGGCGATTTCCGCATCCTCGTGAAGCAGTACGACGGGCTGAACGAGTTCATCCTCGATCACCACCCGTTCGACGTCACGGGCTGGGACGGCTACTTCTATCCGTGGACGTTCAACATCCACGACTTCGAGCCGATCGTGGGCCGCGTGCACCAGCCGCCGCCGGTGCACCAGACCTTCCAGGGCGACGGGTTCGTCATCTGCTCGTTCTGCCCCCGGCCGTACGACTTCGACCCGAACGCCATTCCGGCGCCCTACAACCACAGCAACGTGGATTCCGACGAGGTGCTGTTCTATGCCTCCGAGGAGTTCATGAGCCGCAAGGGGATCGAGTTCGGCTCGATCACGCACCATCCCGACGGCATTCCGCACGGCCCGCACCCGGGTCGGTACGAGGCCTCCATCGGCCAGAAGTCGACCAACGAGCTGGCCGTGATGATGGATTCCTTCCGGCCGCTCAAGGTCGCGAAGCCGGCGCTGAAGCTCGAGGACGAGAGCTACCACAAGTCCTGGATCGAGGCGCAGCACGCCCGCGTGAGCGGGAACACCATCACCGACTGAGGCCGGAAACGCGGATGGGCCAGCGGTCGATTCCCCGCTGGTTCCACGTCCTGGCGGCCGCGTGGATCGTCGGGGCGCTGGCCGCTTCGCGGCTCGCGCCCGACGCGTATTATGGCGCGATGCAGGAGGACCGTGCCGTCGAATGGCTGACGGTCGCCTGCTTCCTCGCCGCCGCGGGGCTCGGCGGATGGCGTGGCATGCGCGCGCGGCGGGTGGGGGACCTCCTCGTCGCGCTCTTCTGCGTCGTCGCGGCGGGGGAGGAGATCAGCTGGGGTCAGCGGTTGCTCGGGTATACGCCGCCCGACCTCTTCCTCGCCAGGAACGTGCAGCAGGAGGCGAACCTCCACAACCTCGCGGAAGCGTTCGGCCAGCCGAAGTGGACGCTGATCGCGATCCTCGCGGCGTATGGCATCGTGGCGCCCCTTGCGACGCGCTACGTCCCGGGTGTGCGGCGGCTCGCGGAGCGGCTCGGCTTCACGTCGCCGCCGGTCGGCGTCATGCCGTTGTTCGCCGTGACGATCGGCATCCTCGTGCTCTATCCGGTGCGCTTCACCGGCGAATGGGCCGAGGCGCTCGCCGGCGCACTCTTCGTGGCCGCGCTGGCGCCGCGTCCGCGCGTCCTCGGCGTCGTGCTCGCGGCAAGCGCCCTCGCGGCAGTCGCGATGGAAGGGATGTCGGCATGGCTCGCCGCGCCGAACCCGCACGCCGTCGCCTGCGCCCGGGCAGAGACGGCGGCGATCGCGGACGCCGTCGCGGCCGACACGCGGCTCGCGCTGCGCCCACGCACGCGTACCCATCGCCGTCTCTGGTCACTCGTGCAGGACCGCGACATCGGCGACGGAGTGCTCGCGGCCATCGGCTCGGCCACCTGCGCCGGTGAGCGTGCGGATGACCAGTCCCGCCGGCGCGCCTTCGGCGTCGATCCGTGGGGGACGGCGTACTGGGTTCGCGTCACGCCGCGACCCGCGGGCCGCCGCATCGAGGTGTATTCGTTCGGGGCCGACCGTCGCCGCGATCCTGCGGCGGGCGACGACATCGCAGCCATCCGCGACTGAGGCCGTCACGATCCGTTGCATCGGGTGTCACGATCCGTTGCAGCGGTCAGTGCATGTGCCAGCGGCGCGGCGATGCTCCGGCAGCATTTCGCCCTGCGCGCGACGCGAGTGTGCGCGACCTCACCGAACTGCGGCGCGCAGCGTGCACATCTTCCGCGGCGATTCCTACGCAGTGCCGCCGACGCGGGCGGACATCGTATCGTGCATGGCCCCGTACCTGAGAGGTTTGTCGTGATCAGTGCAGCATCCCTGTCCCGTCCTTCGCGGCCGCTTGCGGCGGCCGTCGCCCTGTTTGCCGCCGGTGGCCTCACCGCGTGCGAGAACCTGTCCGGCAGCGAGGCGCGGCGCGACGCGTCCGTCTCGTTCCACGTCGCCAGCAGCGCGAACCTGAGCGCCAGCCCGGCCGACCTGCTGCTGATCACCGAGGGAAGCCACACGCTCGACCTCCAGTCCGTGGATGTCGTGGTGGACGAGGTCACGTTCGAGCGCCTGAACGGCCAGCCGGACGACGACGATGATTCCGAGACCGATTCCGACAGCGACGGCGGCCACAACGCGCGCGTGCGGGTCGGATCCGCGACCGTGGCGCTCCCGCTCGAGGGCGGCGTGATCACCCCGTTCAACGGCTCGCTCCCGGAAGGACAGTACGACCGGCTCGAGCTCGACGTCGAGTATGCGCGGCTGCGCGGCACCTACGACGGCCAGGCGTTCGACGTCACCGTCCCGATCGACGCCGAGTACGAGCTCGCGCTCGTGCCGCCCCTGGTCGTCGACGCCAACGGCGCCACGCCCAACGTGACGGTGAACCTCGACGTCTCGCAGTGGCTGCGGACGTCCACCGGCACCCTCATCGATCCGCTGCGCCTCCAGACCGACGCGGAATATCGCGCCGAGTTCGTCCGCCGCATCCGCGCGTCCATCCATGCGATGGAGGACAGTGATCGCGACGGCGACGAGAGCGACAGCGACAGCGACGGCGCCGAGGGCTGAGTCCGGGCGACCAGCGCCAGAGGCGTGAGGAGCGCCGGCCCGCAATAGCGGGCCGGCGCTTCATCGTCTGCCTGGCGGTCGCCAAGGTCCCGGGGGTGGCAGGGCGCCTCATGCCGGGGAGATCCCGCGCGTGCTGTCGGCGGAAGGCTGTACCTGACGGCCGCCGGCCTGATTACCGTACAGGTCGGCCCACTGGTCTCACCCGACACGACTGCCCGCATGCCCTCCAGCGTCCAGAAATCCGGTTCCGTCACCGTCTACTCGTTCGAGCACCCGGCGAACGGATGGCATCTCTCGATCGCCACCAACGCGCCCGAGCACTCCGGCAAGCTGTCCCTTGGCGGATTCCGCATCGTGCCCAAGGCGCTCGCCGCCGAGCCGGGGTTCGATCCGGTGAAGATGGCCGCCGGGCTCGCGCACGGCATGGAGGAGAAGGTCTACTGGTCGCGGATCCTGCACGTCGGCGGCCCGCTCGCGGTACGCGACATGGGACGCATCGTGGGCGGCAAGTGCGTCCTCGTTCCCACCGATGACGCGCGTGTCGGGCAGCCGCGGGACCGCCAGGTGCTCGACTGGGCGATCGACTGCCTGCGGCGGTTCGACGACGACACCGGCATCCATGTCGTGACCGGACAGGATCTCGGCCACGGGATCATGAGCGACGGGCGCACGGGGTCGCTGGACTACATGGCGCGCCGGTTCCGCGGCTGTGTGGATGCGGATACATCGAAGCCGACAGGGGAAGGGAACTTCCACCTGCTCCGGGGGATGCTCGCGGGGCTCGACATCGACCTCGCCACGGCGACGGTGGGCCTGGTCGGCATCGGGAACATCGGGATGCACCTGCTCGAGCGGCTGCTCGCCAGCGGCGCGACGGTCCTCGCCGTCGAAACCAGCCCTGCCCGCCGCGGTGCGGCCGAGAAGCTCGGCGTGCGGACCTTTGGATCCGAGGACAAGGCGCAGTTCCTCGCGGAGCCGATGGACGCGATCGCGGTCAACGCGAACAAGGAGTCGCTCGACCCGGCTTCCGTGGATGCGATCGTCCGGAATCCGCGCCTCCGCGTGGTCTGCGGGAGCGAGAACCTCGCGATGCCCGATCCCTCGAGCGCGGAGACGCTCCGCGTGGCGCGCCGGTCGTATGCGCCGACGGAGCTGGGCGGGATGATGGGGTACCTCACGGCGGTCGAGGAGTATCTCTCGCTGCTCGAGAGCAAGCCGTTCGATGTGGAGACCCTGATGGTCGCATCGCAGCGGCTGGCGGAGGCAGGGGAGCGCGCCGCGCGGCGGCAGGTGGAGCGGGACTTCGCGATCAGCTTCGAGGACGCCGTGCGCGAGGTCTACGCCGGCGGCCCCGGCGCCGCGTAAGACGTCCGAACCGCGGAACTCCCGCTCCCGCATCCCGCCCCCCGCATCCCGCAACCGGATGCCGATCCTTCAGGCCGACGACGGCGGCCGTGTCGTGCTGCATCGGCACGGCGCCCATGTCACTTCGTGGATCACGCCTGACGGGCAGGAACAGCTCTATCTCAGCCCGCGCGCTGCGCTGGACGGCCGGTCCGCGATCCGCGGCGGCGTGCCGGTGATCTTCCCGCAGTTCGCCGGTGAAGGCCCGTTGCCGAAGCACGGGTTCGCGCGCACCAGCGAGTGGACGCTCGCGAGCATCGTCCCGGACGGGCGGTCGCCGCACGCGGTGATGGAGCTCCGGGACAGCGCGGCGACACGAACCGTCTGGCCCCATCCCTTCACCGCGTCCCTCCGCGTCGAGCTGGTGAAGGGGGTGCTCCAGCTGACACTCGGCGTGCACAACACGGGCGAGGAGCCGTTCGACTTCACCGCCGCGCTGCATACCTACCTGCGAATGGACGACGCCTTCGCCGCCCGGCTACGCGGCTTGCGGGGCGTGCGTTTCCGCGACTCGACTGCCGGTGGCATGGTGAAGACGCAGGACGATGCAGAGCTGGCATGCACCGGTGAGGTGAACCGGATCTACCTCGACGTGCCCGGGGTGGTCGACGTGATGGACGGGCCACGGATGATCCGGAGCACGATGCACGGATTCTCCGACGTCGTGGTCTGGAACCCCGGGCGCCATGGCGAGGCGGCGCTTGGCGATCTGGCGCCGGGTGGATCCGCGCACATGCTGTGCGTCGAGGCGGCGGTGATCGGGGCGCCGGTGGTCCTCGCGCCCGACTCCGTCTGGTCGGGCGTCCAGCGCCTCACGGTGAGCCAGGTGCAGTAGCGCTCGCGGCGACACCGGCCGCCGCGAGCGCCGCGGTCAGCGGTTCCTGAACGCCTCGATGGCGCGCCGCGTATGCTCCGACAACACGAGTCGCCCGCTCATCGCGGCGCGTTCCTCGAGCAGCGCGTCCCACGCGGGCGTGTCCTTCCAGAAGATCTCCTTCAGCAGCGCGATGGCCTCCGGATTGGCCTTCGCGAGCGACGCAGCGATGGCGGTCACTTCGGCGTCCAGCGCGGCATCGTCCTCGCAGACCTTCGCGTAGAGCCCGAATCGTTCGCCCCACGCGGCATCGCGCCAGGCGGCGTCGAGTGCCATGGCCGAAAAGGCGCCGGGGCCGATCTTCCGCTCGATGACGGGGCCGACGACGAACGGGCCGATTCCGACGGCGAGCTCGCTGAGGCGCAGGGCGGCCGTGCGCGTCGCGACCACGTAATCCGAGGCCGCCACGACCCCGACTCCGCCGCCGGCGACCTTGCCGTGCACGCGCGTCACGATGGGGCGGGGGCAGCGGCGCATCGCCAGGATCAGCGTCGCGAAGCCGGAGAAGAACACCTTGCCCAGCGCCGCGTCGCCGATGCTGGCGAGCTCGTCGAACGACGCACCGGCGCAGAACGGGCCGGCGCCCTCGCTGCGCAGGACGATCACGCGCACCGCCGGGTCCGCCCCGAGGCGCGCCACGCCGGCGGCAAGCTCCGCGAGCAGCGCGCCGGGGAGCGAATTGCCCTTCGGATGGTAGAACGACAGGGTGGCGATGCCGTCGGCGATGACGCTGCGAACTTCGCCGGTCTCGATGAAGGGATGTGCCTGCGCGTCGCTCATACGGTCCGTGGGTGGTCGGTTCTGGTCCCGCCGCAAGCCGCCGGCCGGAGCCGCCGGCCTAGCCGGGAATCTACCTCCCAAGATACCTTACGGAGAGTGGCAAGTCGTTATCACGCCAACGGTTTCCTGACATGACGCCTCCTGCTGCACCTGCCGCGACCACTCCCGAGAGCGCCGACCGCCTCGCTGCCTTCGAGGCGCGCATCGCCAAGGGCGAGTCGATCGAGCCGAAGGATTGGATGCCCGAGCAGTACCGCCACCAGCTCATCCGCATGATGAGCCAGCACGCGCATTCCGAGATCGTGGGCATGCTCCCCGAGGCCAACTGGATCACGCGCGCGCCGTCGCTCCGGCGGAAGATGATCCTGCTGTCGAAGGTGCAGGACGAGGGCGGACACGGTCTCTACATCTATTGCGGCACCGAGACGCTCGGCGTCGACCGCCACGAACTCGTCCAGCAGCTCCTGAGCGGGAAGGCCAAGTATTCGAGCATCTTCAACTATCCGACCCTGACGTACGCCGACGTCGGCGTCATCGGCTGGCTGGTGGATGGCGCGGCCATCGTCAACCAGACGGTGCTCGCGAAGGCCTCCTACGGGCCCTATGCGCGCGCGATGATCCGCATCTGCAAGGAAGAGAACTTCCACAAGCGCCAGGGGTTCGAGCTCGTCGCGCACCTCGCGCAGAACGGGACGCCGGCGCAGAAGGCGATGGTGCAGGACGCCGTCGACCGCTGGTGGTGGCCGTCGCTCATGATGTTCGGGCCGCATGACAAGGATTCCCCGAACTCGGACCAGCTGCTCAAGTGGCGTGTGAAGCGGTTCACCAACGACGAGCTCCGGCAGCGCTTCATCAACCTGACCATCCCCCAGGCGCGCGCGGTCGGGCTCACGGTGCCCGATCCCGATCTCCGCTACAACGAGGAGACGCAGAACTGGGAGATCGGCCCCATCGACTGGGACGAGTTCTGGCGTGTGGTGAAGGGTGAGGGCCCGTGCAACCGCGAGCGGCTCGCCGCCCGCAACAAGGCACACGACGAAGGCCAGTGGGTGCGCGCCGCCGCGCAGGCGTACGCCGACAAGCATGCGAACCGCACGACGACGGAGGCCGCGTGACGGCGACGACATCCACCCCGCGGCAGGCCTCGGGTGCGGAGGCCGCATCCGACTCGCAATGGCCGCTGTGGGAAGTCTTCACGCAGGAAAAGCAGGGCGCCCCGCACGAGCATGCCGGCAGCGTCCATGCAACCGACGCCGAGCATGCGCTGCAGAACGCGCGGGACGTCTACGCCCGCCGGAACGAAGCCATCAGCATCTGGGTCGTGCCGTCCGCGTCGATCACCGCGAGCACGCCCGAGGACGTCGGCCCCTTCTTCGACCCCGCGAACGACAAGGCATACCGGCATCCGCAGTTCTATCGGGTGCCGCGCGGGGTGCGGGGCGTATGACAGGCACGCCCGGCGTGGCGCTGGTCGAGTACCTCCTCCGCCTCGGCGACGATCGCCTCGTCCTCGGCCACCGCGTCTCCGAGTGGTGCGGGCACGGGCCGATTCTCGAGGAGGACATCGCGCTCTCCAACATCGCGCTCGACCTCATCGGCCAGGCCAACCTGCTGCTCGGGCTGGCGGGACGGGAGGAGGGCGCGGGGCGCGATCAGGATTCGCTCGCGTACTTCCGCGGCGAGCGGGAGTACCGGAACTGCCTGCTCGTCGAGCTGCCGAAGGGGGACTTCGCGTTCACCATCGTGCGGCAGTTCCTCTTCGACGCGTACGACGTGCTGCTCACCGAGGCCCTGCAGCAGCAGTCGGTGCATGCCGACCTCGCCGGGATCGCGGCGAAGGCGCACAAGGAGGCGCGGTACCACCTCCGGCACAGCGCGGAGTGGGTCATCAAGCTGGGCGACGGAACGCCCGAGAGCCACGAGCGCGTGCAGCGCGCGCTCGACGAGTGCTGGCGGTTCACCGGCGAGCTGTTCCTGGCCGATGCGGTGGATGCCGCGATGCAGCAGGCGGGGATCGCTCCCGACCCGGCGTCGCTTCAGCCCCGCTGGCAGCAGCGCGTGGAGGAAGTCGTCGCCGCGGCGACGCTGGCACTGCCGAAGACCGGGTATGTGCAGCGGGGCGGACGCGACGGCAGGCACACGGAGCATCTCGGGATCATGCTGGCGGAGATGCAGTCGGTGGCGCGCGCGTTCCCGGGCGGAACGTGGTAGCGAAGTCGGGCGACCGGCGGGAGCTGTTCCGGATCCTCGACGCCGTGAAGGATCCCGAGGTGCCGGTGCTGAGCGTCGAGGAGCTCGGCGTGCTGCGCGATGCGACGGTGGCCCCGGATGGCGCCGTCGAGGTGGCGATCACCCCGACGTACTCGGGCTGTCCGGCGATGCATACGATCGAGGCGGACATCGTCGCCGCCCTTCATGAGGCCGGGTATCCGGACGTCCGGGTGCAGACGGTGTTCACCCCCGCCTGGACGACGGACTGGATCAGCGCCGAAGCGCGGGAGAAGCTGCGCGCCTACGGCATCGCGCCGCCGAGTCCCCGGACGGGCGGCGACGACGAGCTCATCCCGCTGCTACGGCGCCGCGCGCCCGAGGTAGTGCCGTGCCCCTACTGCGGGTCGGAGGAAACCGTGCTGAAGTCGGAGTTCGGATCCACGGCATGCAAGTCCATCCGCTTCTGCACGAGCTGCCAGCAGCCGTTCGAGCAGTTCAAGGCGATCTGACGCGGAGGCGGGGGAAGCGTCCCGGAAGAAGCATGTGAAGGAACTTCCTTGCACGAAGGCCACGAAGGCCACGAAGGTCACGAGGAGTCCTTCGTGACCTTCGTGGCCTTTGTGGCCTTCGTGCTCAAGTGGTTTCGGCATCATCCTCGATCAAGTGTTCTTGGATTCCCGGAAGAACCTTGTGTTGATTGAGGCTCGGACTTTTCTCTATCACGGAGGCCGCGGAGCGCACGGAGGAAGTGCCTTTTTCACCGCGGAGAACGCGGAGAACGCGGAGGAGCGCTTTTTCACCGCGGGGTGCTGAAAGAGAGTTTTTCGTCACTACCGGCGGGCGAACAATGACGGAGACGGCGCGCCGGCGATGCTGATTGGGCGGAGTCCGCGGATGCGGCCGATCACTCTTCGCGCCCTGGGGGCTCCGTGCAGCGGATCCGGGAATGCCACGACGGCCTGTTCGAGAGCGCGATCACGGAGCGGGTGATCGGGGCGTTCCACGCGGTGTACGACCGGCTCGGGTACGGATTCCCCGACTCGGTCTACCAGCGGGCGATGGCCATCGAGATCGCGAAGCGGGGGCTTGACGCCAGAACGCAGCCGCCGATGGAAGTCACCTACGACGACGTCGTCGTGGGAGCGTTCCGCGCGGATCTCGTTGTTGAATCCCGCGTCGTCGTCGAGCTGGCCTCGGGCCGCAGCCTGCCGCCGGAACATGAGCGGCAGCTCCTGAATTACCTCAAGGCGTCCGGGCTCGAAGTCGGCCTGCTGTTCCACTTCGGTCCGAGGCCAGGCGTCAAGCGGCTCGTGTGGACGAGTCTCCCTCGCGCCACGCGGCAGGCACTCATCGCTGAGCCGCTGCCCGAGCCAGATCCGCATCCTTCCCCGCGACCAGGAGCGTGTCCGACTCCTTGAGCGGCGCATCGGGATCCGGTGTGGGGCTCATCGTGTCCGTGAGCACGTCGTGCACGGCGATGACGGAGATGCCATAGTGCTTCGGCAGCTCGAGCGCCCGCAACGACTTGCCGACCCAGCCCTCCGGCACGGCCATCTCCTGGATGCCGAAGCTGGTGCCGAGCCGCACGAAGTTGAGGATGGACGTCGTCGTGAGCCGGGCCGCCAGCCGCTGGGCGGAGTCCCGCTCCGGGAAGATCGTCTCGGTGACGCCGATCTTCTCCATCACCCGGGCGTGGTCCACGGAGATCACCTTCACGTAGATCTCGCGGACGCCGACGTCCTTCAACGCCATCGTCGCGAGGATGCTCGCCGTGATGTCGTCCCCGGTGCCGATGATGCCGGCATCGGCGTTCCGGGCCCCGATCCGTTCCAGCGTCTTCGCGCTCCGCCCGTCAGCGATCACCGCGCTCGACACCGTCCCCGCGATGCGCTCCACCGCCTCCTCGGAGGTGTCCACCGCGAGCACGTCGTGCCCCTGGGCATTCAGCGACTCCGCGACCGACGAGCCGAAGTTGCCAAGCCCCACCACCACGAATCGTTTCATGTTCCGCCTGGAGTGTTAACCGACGACGACGTCTTCATTGGCGTAGCGATAGCTGTAGGCACTCCGGTCGCGACGCAGCGCGAGCGCCGCCGCGAACGTGAGCGGGCCCACACGGCCGATGAACATCAGCAGCGCCATCAGCACCCGGCCCGTTCCCGACAACGTCGGCGTCACGTTCATGGACAGCCCGACGGTGTTGAAGGCGCTCGCCGCCTCGAACATATGCGACAGGAACGACCCCCCGCCGGCGGCCCCGGGGCCCGCGGCCGACTCCGTCCACGTCAGCGCGAAGATCCCGGCGGTGATCACGGTGAACGCGATGATCGTGAGCCCCACTGC
>DASTYL010000235.1:0-8293 GCA_035764975.1 Gemmatimonadaceae bacterium
GTGCCGTACGTGTTCTTGCCAGCCCCCGGCGCCCACGCGCCCTGGCCGAAGAGTGCCGCCTGCTGATCGCCGGCCACGCCGCGAATCGGCAGCGGCGTCCCGAACCAGTCGGCAGTCGCCACACCGAAGTCGCCCGAGGACGGCCGCACCTCCGGCAGCATCGCGAGCGGCACGCCGAACAGGTCGCACAGCTCCCCGCTCCATTCCCGCGACTCGATGTCGTACAGCATGGTGCGCGACGCATTGGTGGGGTCGGTGGCGTGCACCGCTCCACCCGTGAGCCTGGCGATCAGCCAGCTGTCCACCGTTCCGGCGACGACCGCGCCCGTGTGCACCGCGGTGCCAGCCGACTCGCGGATGCCGCCCTCGTTCATCAGCCCCTCGAGCTTCGTGGCCGAGAAGTAGGGATCGGTCTCGAGGCCCGTCCGGCTGCGGATCCAATCCGCGCGGTCGGCGAGGGCCGCACACCGCCCGGCGGTGCGACGATCCTGCCACACGATCGCCCGATGCAGGGGCCTGCCCGACGCGCGCTCCCAGACCACGATGGTCTCGCGCTGGTTCGTGATGCCCGCGGCGTCCGGGGCCACGCCGGCGGCACCGATCGCCTCGCGGCCGGCCGCGGCCACGGCCTGAAGGATCTCCTCCGGGTCGTGCTCGACCCACCCCGGTCGGGGGAAGTGCTGCGCGATCTCGCGATACCCCCGCCCGACCACTGCGCCGTCGTCGCGCACGACGAGACAGGTGACACCGGTGGTGCCCGCGTCGATCGCCAGGACGTGCTTGTTCGCCATGTCGTGAACTTAGCGCCGGGACGCGGCGCGCCGCTCGGGGAAGTGCCGGTCGAGGAACTGGAGGAGGGCACGCTCCTCCGCCGCGTGCGCGGCTGCCGATCCCTGTCGCCGCCGCTTGGGCAGCTGGATGGTCTCGCCCTCGTCCAGGTACTTCGCGACGACGATGGGATGTACGTACGATTGCCGACAGATCGTCGGCGTATTCCCCAGCTCCGCGGACACGAGCCGCATCGCCATCGCGACGCGCCGCCGCGCATCCGTGGACGACGTGCCCGGGCCCAGCTCCGCGAGCACGGTCGCGGCCCGCAGCGTCCCCCCCCACGTCCGGAAGTCCTTGGCGCTGTACTCCACCCCGCAGCGCTCCCGCAGGTACGCGTTCACGTCCCGCGCATCGAGGTCCCGCCAGTGGCGGCCTCCGTTGCGGTACCGGAACAGCCTCGGGCCCGGGCTCTCGAGGAGCCGCTCCACAGCCCGCGCGAGGTCGGGGCTGACGACGCACTGGCGCTGGCGCACCCGCCCCTTGCCGACGTACCGGAAGTGGATGCAGTCGGCCTCCACCCGCACGTGCGACTTGCGCATCGTCGTGATCCCGAAGGTCCGGTTCTCCCGGGTCGAGCGATCGCTGCCCGGGCGGAAGAACCCTTCGCTGATGAGCCGCACCACGACGGCCGCCACCGCGTCGCGACCCGGCTCCCGGAGACCCGAGTCCGCATGCAGCCGCCGCCGCAGGCGCGGGAGCGCATGGCCCAGCTCGCGCACCCGGTAGTGCTTGCGCAGCTGGCCCCGCTCGGCGGCACGCGCATGGTAGCGATACTGGCGTCGCCCCTTGACGTCGAACCCCCAGGCCTGGATGGCCGCCCGCGCGCTGCGCGCGATGTGCACGTCCGTCCACGCCGGCGGAATGCGCAGGGCCTCGATGCGCCCGCGGGTCGCCGGGTCGACCGGCCGGCCGCTCGCGTCCTCGTAGCGGAACCCGCGCGCCTTCGAGCCTTTCCGGAGGATCCAGGTCGTTGCCATCGGTAGCGGACGGGAGGGCAAAATCCGGTCCCGGCGGTTAGATTCGGCGCATGTCCTACCAGCTCCTCACGCTCGACGTCGCCGACCGTCTCGCCACGATCACGGTCAACCGCCCCGACAAGCTCAACGCGCTCAACGACGCGACCATCCGCGAGCTCGGGCAGGCCATCGACGAAGTGCGCACGCGCGACGACGTCGCCGGCGCGATCCTCACCGGCGCCGGGCGTGCGTTCATCGCCGGCGCCGACATCAGCGAGCTGTCCGCGCAGACCGCGTTCGACGCGCGGGAGCGGGCGCTGCGGGGCCAGGACATCTTCCGCCGCTTCGAGACCTCACCCAAGCCCGTGATCGCGGCGGTGAACGGCTTCGCGCTCGGCGGCGGATGCGAGCTCGCGATGGCGTGCCACATCCGGCTGGCCTCCGAGCACGCGAAGTTCGGGCAGCCCGAGGTGAAGCTCGGCATCGTCCCCGGCTACGGCGGCACGCAGCGCCTGCCGCGCCTCGTCGGCAAGGGGCGCGCGATGCAGCTCCTGCTCACCGGCGAGATGATCGACGCCGCCGAAGCGCACCGCATCGGACTCGTGAACGCCGTGTACCCGGCGGGCGAGCTGCTCGACGCTGCGCGAAAGATGCTCACGACGATCCTCGCCCAGGGACCGCAGGCGGTCTCGCTGTGCATCGACGCCGTGGACCGCGGGCTGGATCTCCCCCTCGCGGATGGCCTGCTCCTGGAGGCCAACTACTTCGGCCTCTGCGCCTCGACGGCCGACATGCGCGAGGGCATGCAGGCGTTCCTCGACAAGCGCCCGCCGGTCTTCACCGGCCGCTGACCGCCGGCGTCGCCGTGACCGCCGGGAGCGCCGCCCCGGCGGCCGCCACGACCGCGCGCGCGACGCTGCGCTCGCTCGCCGCCCGCGATTTCCGCAACCTCGCGCATCTCGACCTCGAGGTGCCGGGCGACGGCCTGGTGCTCGTCGGGGACAACGGGCACGGCAAGACGAACGTGCTCGAGGCCATCCACTACCTCGAGCTGTTCCGGTCGTCGCGCGGCGCGCGCGACCAGGATCTCGTCCGCTTCGGCGCCGAGGGCTTTCACCTGTCGGCGGCGATCGACACCGATCGTGCCCACGAGGTATCCGTCGGGTTCGTGCGGACCGGCAAGCGGAAGCGGGTGAAGATCGACGGCGGCGTCGCCGATCGCCTGAGCGACGCGCTCGGCGCGCTTCCCTCGGTGATGCTGTCGCCGGCGGACGTGGAGCTCGTCGCCGGCACCCCGGCGGCCCGGCGACGCTACCTCGACATCGTGCTCGCCCTGACGTCGCGCACGTATCTCACGCACCTGCAGCGGTACCGGGCGGCGCTGGTGCGGCGCAACGCCGCGCTGCGCGACGCCGCGCGCGGCGCCCGTGGCGATCGCGAAGTGGCAGTGTGGGAAGAGCCGCTCGCCGAACACGGCGCGGTGCTGTGGGAGCACCGGCTCGCGTGGGCGGCAGAGTATGCGGAGCGGTTCGCCGCGCGCTGCGCCGCGATCGGCGAGAAGGCGTCGGTCGCGATGCGCTACGAGCCGCCGCTTGCCGGTGCATCCGACCTGCGGGAGTCGCTGGCCCGTGCACTCATGGAAAAGCGCCCGCTCGACCTGAAGCGGTGCCTGACGCACCCTGGACCGCATCGCGACGATCTCACGCTCACCATCGATGGCCGGGAGCTGCGGACGTTCGGCTCCGCCGGCCAGCAGCGCACCGCATCCATCGCCCTGCGGATGCTCGAGGTGGAAACGCTGCGCGAGCGGCGTGGCCGCACGCCGCTGCTGCTGCTCGACGATCCCTTCGCCGAGCTCGACGTCCGCCGCTCGTCGCGCATCGTGCAGCTGCTCGCCGACGCGGGGCTCGGCCAGACGATTCTCGCCGTGCCGCGCGAGTCGGACATTCCCGCCGAGTTGCCGCGCCTCCAGCGGTTCCGCGTCGTGCATGGCACCGTGACGCCCGTGGAGTCAGCCGCATGACCAGGCGACGTGGCGGACAGCGCGGCGGCGGGGACGCCCGACCGCAGCGGCCGCAGACCGTGGGCTCGCTGCTCGACGACGTGCTCAGGAAGTCGGGCGTGGCCGAGCGGATCGAGCAGGCGCAGATCATCCCCGAGTGGCCGGCGCTCGTGGGGCCGCAGATCGCCGCGGTGACGGCGCCGCAATCGATCACGGCGGACGGGACGCTGTTCGTTGCGGTGTCGACGAATGCGTGGATGACGGAGCTGTCGCTGATGGAGCCCGAGCTGCTGCGATCGCTGAATGGGAAGCCGGGACGGGCGGCGGTGAAGAAGATCCGGTGGCTGCTGCGGCGGCCCTGAGCCGCACCGTGCCCGCGCCGGGTTGTCCACCGTCGCGCACGGGCTGCGCGACACGCGCAAGTCACTGTCCGGTAAAGACTTATAGAAAGCGTCGCGGGTTGCCTTTCCACACGCGCGCGGCTAGATTTGGTGGGTTACGCGGAGGGTCGGCTTCGGCCGTTCTTCGGGCGTGGATCCAGGACGGCGAATCGGAGCGTTTACACCAGTGGCGACTATGAGCAAAGCCGAACAGGCGCAGCAGTACGATGCGGGCCAGATCCAGGTTCTCAAGGGGCTCGAGGCGGTCCGCAAGCGTCCCGGCATGTACATCGGCTCCACGTCGGAGCGCGGGCTTCACCATCTCGTGTACGAGGTCGTGGACAACTCGATCGACGAGGCGCTGGCCGGCTACGCCGACAAGGTGACGGTGACGATCCACGAGGACGACTCCATCACCGTCGAGGACAACGGCCGCGGCATCCCCGTGGACGTGCACCCGGTCGAGAAGCTGCCGGGCGTCGAGCTCGCGATGACGGTGCTGCACGCGGGCGGGAAGTTCGACAAGAACACCTACAAGGTGTCGGGCGGTCTCCACGGCGTCGGCGTCTCGGTCGTCAACGCGCTCTCGACGCGGCTCCGCGTCTGGATCAAGCGCGACGGCCAGGAGCACTACATGGACTTCGTGCGCGGCACGACGACGACGAAGCTCAAGGTGCTGCGCGACGTCCCGAAGAAGGAGACGGGGACGAAGGTGTGGTTCAAGCCGGACCACGAGATCTTCACGCACCTCGTCTACTCGTGGGACACGCTGGCGCTCCGCCTGCGGGAGCTGTCGTTCCTCAACAAGGGCGTCACGATCCTCCTGCGCGACGAGCGCGTGAGCGACGGGCAGCCGCCGCGTGAGGAGACCTTCCATGCGGAGGGCGGCCTCAGGGAATTCGTGAAGTACCTGAACGCGAACAAGAAGCCGCTGCATCCCGACGTCGTGTACATCGAGACGACCAAGGACGACGTGGAGATCGAGCTCGCGCTCCAGTACAACGACGGCTACAACGACGTCACGTTCTCCTTCGTCAACAACATCAACACGCACGAAGGCGGCACGCATCTCACGGGCTTCAAGAGCGCCCTGACGCGCGTGATCAACCAGTACATGCAGAAGGGCTCCAACCTGGCCAAGAAGGACAAGGACATGAGCCTGTCCGGCGACGATGCCCGCGAGGGCATGGTGGCCGTGCTGTCGGTCAAGGTCCGCGAGCCGCAGTTCGAGGGGCAGACGAAGACGAAGCTCGGCAACTCCGAGGTCGAGGGGGCCGTGAAGTCGGTCGTCGGCGAGTACCTCCAGCAGTACCTGGAGGAGCACCCCAAGACGGCGAACATCATCATCGAGAAGGCGGTCTCCGCCGCGCGGGCGCGCGAGGCGGCCCGCAAGGCGCGCGACCTCACGCGCAAGAAGAGCGCGCTCGACATCGGCAACCTGCCCGGCAAGCTCGCCGACTGCACGCTGACCGATGCCGCGCTCTGCGAGATCTACCTCGTCGAAGGCGACTCCGCCGGCGGCTCGGCCAAGCAGGGTCGCGACCGGCAGTTCCAGGCGATCCTGCCGCTGCGCGGCAAGATCATCAACGTCGAGAAGGCGCGCATCGACAAGGTGCTGTCCAACGAGGAGATCCGGACGATCATCACGGCGATCGGCTCGGGGATCAAGGACGAGTTCAACCTCGAGCAGACGCGCTACCACAAGATCATCATCATGACGGACGCGGACGTGGACGGCGCGCACATCCGCACGCTGCTGCTCACGTTCTTCTTCCGGCAGATGCCGGAGCTGATCGACGCCGGCTTCATCTACATCGCGCAGCCGCCGCTCTACCGCGTCGCCAAGGGCAAGGAGGAGTACTACGCCTACGACGAGGCGGAGCGTGAGGAGATCGCGACCCGGCTCGCCGGCCCCGAGGGCAAGGGCAACGTCGTCATCCAGCGCTACAAGGGCCTGGGTGAGATGAACCCCGAGCAGCTCTGGAACACGACGATGGATCCGATCCGCCGCACGCTGCTCAAGGTGAGCATGGAGGACGCGGTGGTGGCGGACCAGACCTTCCAGACGCTGATGGGCGACGACGTCGAGCCCCGCCGGCAGTTCATCGAGCAGAACGCGCGGTACGTGGCGAACCTGGATATCTGACGCGCCCCCCAGGGCGAGCAGGGCGAACAATGCGAAGGGCCGGCCCCCCAGGGCCGGCCCTTCGATCGTACGGCCGTCGCGCCGGTTGGTCACGACGCATCACGCATGCACCGTCGCCCCCGCTGGCTGCGCGGTCGGCATCGTCCCCATCTGCGCCATGCGTTCGCGCATGTGCCGCAGACCCTCGTCGGCCGTGATCGCCGGGAACGTCTGCATCTCGAAGAACGCGTCCCACGCGAGGTGCGTATCGATGATCCGGTCCATGCTCTCCGCCTCGGCGATCAGGATGACCCGCGGCGAGTTCGACGGGAGCCAGTACTCGCCGACGACCTTCACATCCGGCGCATTCTCCCAGTCGAGGCGCCTCCGGGTCGACTCCATGGCGGTGCCCGGACGCGCGTTGAACAACGTGACGTACAGCATGCGGCCTCCTGCATGAGGTGTCGGCGCCACCCCCGTACGGGCGTGGCGCTCGAACCTACCACGGCGCCACGGCGCAACCGTCCGGCAGGCAACGCCGGTGTTGTCCGGTGATCGCCCCGCGACGCTGCTGACCCGCCGCACATCGCCTGCTGCTGTGCTGGCGAGACGGCGCGCATCATCATATGGTGGGCGTGGACTCGTCTTATGCGGGAGCGATCGGCAGCATGAGTGCGCTCTCCCTGCTCGTTACCGCGGCGCTCGCGATGCCCGCGGCCGGCGACACGGTGCCCTTCGTGGTGATGAACCACGGACGGGTGGCTGGTGAGATGCTCGTCATCCGCGGCGCGGACGCGATCGTCGTGCGCTACCACCACGCGGACCGGAACCGCACGGTACGCAGCGAGACGATCTATCGACTCAATCCCGCCAGCGAAGTCATCGGCGCGGAAACATGGGAGCTGCCCTTTGCCGGCGCGCCGGAAGGGCTCCCCGCGGATGACGGCTTCGAGATCGCGCGCGACTCCGTCTTCTGGGGCGCCGCCGGCGCGCGGGGCGGCGCCCGCCTGCAGGCGGATGCCTACTACGACCTCCGCAGCTCGACCCTCTTCGATCAGGCGCGCCTTGCGCAGTTCCTGCTTCGCCAGCCGGAGCGAAGGGCGCGGCTGCTGCCGTCCGGAACGGCTCGCGCAGAGATCGTCGCGGATACCGTGCTGCCGACGCCCCGCGGCATGCGCCGGCTTCGCCTCGTAGCGATTCACCGCGAGCTCTGGGGCAACCCGGACGCCGTGTGGCTCGACGAAACCGGGGCGCCGTTCGCCAGCGCGGTGAGCTGGTTCATCACCGTCCGCCGTGGCGGCGAGGGGCTGCTCCCCGCGCTCCGCGTGATGGAGACGCGCTGGCGGGATGCGCGGGGTGCAGCGCTGGCGCAGCTGGTCGCGCCCACCGCCGCGCCCGCGCTCGCGATCGTCAACGGCGACCTCTTCGACAGTGAGCGCGGCACCGTCCGCCGGCGAACGACCGTCGTCGTGCGTGGCGAGCGGATCGCAGCCGTCGGGCCGAGCGAATCGACTGCGATCCCGGAAGGCGCGACGGTGATCGACGCGACCGGGAAGATCGTGATGCCGGGGATGTGGGACATGCACACGCATCTCCAGCTCACGAGTCAGACCGGAACCGCCGCCTTCCAGCTGGCATCCGGGATCACGACGATGCGTGACCTCGGGTCCGACGTGGACATCGCCGTCTCGTACCGCGACCGGGCGGCCGCGGGCATCCTCGCCGGTCCGCGTGCGATCCTGAGTGGCTTCCTCGAGGGCCCGGGCGCCTGGGCCGGGCCAAGTGAAGCGATCGTACGGACCGAGGAGGAGGCGCGCCGGTGGATCGCGCGCTACGACTCGCTGGGATATCGCCAGGTGAAGGTCTACAACCTCGTGCACCCGGACCTCATCCCGGCGATCGCGGACGAGGCGCACCGGCGCGGCATGCGGCTCAGCGGCCACATCCCACGCGGGCTCACCGTGCCCGCGGCGATCGCGCTCGGATTCGACGAGATCAA
>DASTYL010000236.1:0-4295 GCA_035764975.1 Gemmatimonadaceae bacterium
GCGATCCCCGGGCCGCGTCCCGCGGTGCACCTGCTCGGCTTCTCGCAGGGTGTCGCGACGGTGACGCGATGGATCACGCGCGGGCGCATCCGGGCGGATCGCCTGGTGTTGTGGGCAGGGCGGGTGCCGGCGGATCTCTTCCCGTTGGACCCCCACCATCCGCTGCGTCGCGTGCAGATCGACGTGGTTACCGGCGAGACCGACGAGCTGGCGACGCCTGCCGTGCTGGAGGAGCAGCGCGCATTGTTCGCCGACGCCGGCCTTCGTCCGCGCATGCACCGGTATGCGGGCGGTCACCGCCTGCATGCGGAAACCCTCCACGCGATCGCAGCGCTCGGGAAGGGCGCCTAGCGCCCGCGCTTTCGATCGATGAAGCGCTGGAGCTCGCGGCGATCCTTCTTCGTCGGGCGCCCCTTCTCCTCGTAGGTGAACGCGGGCGGCGCCAGGCGAAGCTGCTCCCGCAGCCGTTCACGCGCGGCCACGCTGTCCGCGCGCTCCTCGTAGAGCGCCTGCGCCACCGCGGGGGAACCCCGCCGCTCGGCGAGCCCCTGCACGACCACGATGTACTCGTAGGGGCCGGTGCGGATGCGGACTTCGTCGCCGACCTTCACCGCCTTCGCCGGCTTCACGCTCTCGCCGTTGAGCTGGATCTTGCCGCCATCGACGGCGTCCGTGGCGAGCGACCGCGTCTTGTAGAAGCGGGCCGCCCAGAGCCATTTGTCGATGCGAACCTTGTCGTTGCTGTCTCCGGCCATGGATGCAAGATATTAGCTTCTCCGAATGCCCACCCACCGCGCGGCGCCGCCGCTTCCGCCCGCGCACCGCATCCTGGGCCGCGCGCTGCGACTGGCGATGCGCCGCCGGTGCCCTTACTGCGGCGAGGGGCACATCTGGGATCGCTGGCTCACCCTGCGCGACCGATGCCCCGCGTGCGGCATCGTCCCGGCCCGCGGCGAGCACGACTTCTTCATCGGCGGGGCGATGGTGAACTTCGTCGTCGCCGAGCTGGTCGTCGTCGTCGCGTTCATCACGGCAATGGTGCTGATGCTGCCGGATCCGAACTGGGACGTGCTCCTGTGGGGCACGGCGGCGCTCGCCGTGATCGCCCCCGTCGCGGCGTATCCGTTCACGATGACGTTCTGGCTGGCGATGGACATGACCTTCCGACCGCCCGGCCGCGAAGGCTGACTCAGCGCCCGCGCGCCGCGACGGGCCAGCGCTCCACCTCGGCGCCGTCGCGCACTCCCACGATCTCGTCGACGAGGTGCACGGCGACGCAGACGTGATTCGGGACCACGCGGACACGGTCGCCGACCCGGGGCTTCCAGCTGGTCCGCGAGAGATCCAGCACCCCATGTTCCTCCGACATCGTCCGTACTGTCACCTCAGGACGATCGAGCAGCGCGCCGAAGCCCTCGTCGGCGGCGCCGCGCATCGGTTCGCGGCCCAGTGACTTCACTCCGGCGTCGACGACCGCCTGCCCGGGCACGGCCGTGCTGACGACGGTCGCCAGCACCGTGAAGGCGCAGTCGTCCCATCCGCACGCCCCGATCGCCGCCGTCGTCCGGTCGTTGTAGACGTACGTGCCGGGTCGGATCTCCGTGACCCCGTCGATCTCGTGCGAGCGCCAGAGGGTGGGAGTCGACCCGCCGCTCACGACCGGGGGGCGAAGGCCCGCCGTGTCCAGTGCATGGATCGCGACGCCAAGCCGTTCGGAGATGTCGCGGAGGGCGTCACCCTGCTCGGCCAACGGCTGGCGCACATGCCCGGGATAGAACGCCAGCCCCGCGAACTCGAGCGAGCCGGCATCGGCAGCCATCCGCGCGAGCCGCACGACGTCCTCCGCCGTCTGGACGCCCACGCGGTGCATGCCGAGGTCCATCTCGACGTAGACGCCGACGCGGCGGCCATGTTCGCGGGCGGCAGCGTCCATGCGCTGGATCGCCTCCGGTGAATCCAGCGCGACGAGCACCCGCGAAGCCGTGAGCGACGCGACGCGTGCGGCGCGCCCGGGATCGACGGGGGGATACGCCACCAGCAGGTCATCGGTGACGGCCTGCAGCACCTCGGCTTCACGGGGCGTCGCGCACGTGAGGCCGGCCAGCCCGTGCTCGGCCTGCTCCCGCGCGACGCGCGGGCTCTTGTGCGTCTTGGCGTGTGGGCGGAGGGCAAGACCTCTGTCGCGGGCGTATGACGCAACGCGGGCGATGTTGGCCCGCATGCGGTCGACGTCGACGATCGCCGCGGGCGTCTGGAGGTGGGGGAGCATGCCTGAACGGTACCGCCGTACGCAACCCCTCGCCCCCTCGATCGTCCTCCCGGTATGCAACTCACGGTGGTGCAGCTCGGTGGCGTGCTCGTCCTCGGGGGGCTGTTCGTCCTTCTGCGGAGGTTCATGCTCCGCCGGGCCTATTTCTCCGCGTGGACGACGGCGTGGATCGCGCTCGCGGGGGCCCTGTCGGCCATCGTGGTTCGCTATGACGTCCTTCCAGGCTCGGTCCGGGAGGCCGATCTCAGCGTTCGGGTCGTATACTATGTCTATCTCCTGGCCAAGCTGGCGATGCTCGCGTGGCTGGTCGACGGGACACGGCTGTACGCGGTTGGGCGCCGCGGTTTCGTCTCGTGGTACACGTGGGCGGCGGGGGCGGCGTACTCCACGCTTGCCGTCGTCGTCGCGGGTGATCAGGCGGGCGTTGTCCTCTGGCAGGTCCCCCTGGCCGTTGCCGCGTTCACGTATTGCGCCTGGCGCCTCCTGTCGCTTCCGCGGCCGCGTCGGTCGCCCGGAACGTCCGCAAGCGGCATGGCGTTCGTGTATCTCGCCGCGCTCTGGATGGTGTACGCCCTCGTCTTCGGGCTGGAATCCGCCGCGCCCGAGAGTGTGCCGTCGCTGGCCACGTTCATCATCGACATCAACCCGTTGCTGGACCTCGCCGGCAGCATCGCGCTCGGCTACGGGATGATCCTGATGCTGATGGAGGACGCGAAGCGGGAGGTGGACGATGCGCAGTCGGCGCTGCGGGCAGCGCACGACGACCTCCGGCGCGCCGCGCTGCACGACCCGCTCACCGGTGTCATGAACCGCAGCGCCTTCACGGAAGGCCTCGGCCTCGACATGGCGCGGGCGAGCTTCGGCACCGTGGTGCTGCTCGACCTGGACAACCTGAAGCAGGTGAACGACGAGTTCGGGCACGCCGGCGGGGACATCCTCCTCCGCACCTGCGCCGACGCCCTTCGGGCGGCGTTGCGCTCCTCCGACCGCGTGTACCGGTGGGGAGGCGACGAGTTCCTGCTGGTGCTTCCGTCCGCGCGCGCCGTGGATGTGCAGCATCGGTTCGAGCGGGTGATCGCCGAGGCCCCGCCGCTCAGCCCGGACAACGGCGTGAGCACGGTCCGCCTGGCGGCGAGCATCGGCGCATCGGATTTCGCGAGCTACGACGATCTCCGCGCCGCCATCAATCGCGCGGACACGCTGATGTATCGCCAGAAGCACGAGCGGAAGCGCGCGGCGGTGGCGGCGGGCCTTGCACTGGCGCGTCCCGAGCCGGCCGACTCCCGCGCCTGAAGCCCACGGCGCTGGCCACCCCGACGGCGCGGACCCTGCACTCTCGAGGGAAAGGATTTCCACGAGGGTGTCAGTGACGGTCGACCTGCCTGTGCGCGCGCTCCTGTTCGCGTCGCTCTTCGCTTTCAATACCGCGTGTGGCGACTCGCCGCGTGCGATGCAATCGGGGGGAGAGCTCGATGAGCGCCCCGCGACCGCGATGGACGTGATCGACGGCGGATCCGATGACGACCTGAAGGCCGCCGCGGCGGCGCTGCGGGCGGGACTTCCGTGGGAAGCGACGCGGCGCCTGCACCCCCTCGTTCGCGGTGAACGGGCGGCAACGGCTGCGCCCGCGGTGGCGATCCTCGCCGCGGAGGCCGCGGCGGCCTGGGGCGGCTGGGAGGAGGCCGCACGCGTGCTTGCAGCTGCGCCATGGCGCGGGTCGGCGCATGCGGGGGAAGGTCATGAGCTGCTCGCCCGCCTTGCGCTCCAGCGCAATGACGCCGTCGCGGCGGCGGCTCACGCGGACTCCGCGCTTCGCGTACCGGGGGATGCCCTCACCCGCGGCATCCGGACGACGCTCCTCGCACGCGCCCTGGATCGCGCGGCGCGGCGCGACTCGGCCGCGGCTGCCTATCGTCGCGCTGCGACGCTGATCCCTGCTGCGGCCGACTGGTTGCGCCTGCGCGCGGCGGGCGTGACCGCGGACGCCGCCGCGCGCGCGCGGCTGTACGGGGCGGTACGCACGCCC
>DASTYL010000237.1:0-3400 GCA_035764975.1 Gemmatimonadaceae bacterium
GGATCTTCGCGCCCGCGAATCGAGCCACTGTATCCAGTCGCGCGCCCCGACGGCTTTTTAACGCTCCCGCGCCTCCCTCAACCCCTCCCGTAGCTCATCCACGATCACATTCGACGACAGCTGCACGAGCTGGTCGAGCGCCGCTCTGAAATCCGCGACGCTCACCGTGTGCAGCGTCCCCGCCGTGATGATCGTTCCCGGGATCCGGTCGTTGCTGCGGACGCGCGGCGTCAGCCGGTCGGTGCCGCGCACGCGGACGTTCCAGATCTCCCGGCCCGTCCGCCGGTCGAGCAGCACCACCTCGGCGTTCGTGTACAGCGAGGCGGCACCGCGGCCGCGCGCGTCGATGCCGAGGCTCCGCATGTGGACCTCGAGCAGGAAGTCTGCATTGCTCTCGCTCTCCGCCGGCCGCACGCCGAGGTAGCGGCTCGCGCGTCCCAGGGTGCGCTCGGCCAGGAGGTCGGAGAGGTCCACCTGCGCCGCCGCGCTGTCGAGCCGCGCGCGCGCCCGCCCCGCCTCCGCATTCTTCGCGGCCGTGGCCCCCGCCTGCACCACCGTCGCGATCACGTCGTCGCGGTCCGTGCGGACGCGGTAGTAGTCGTCCAGGAGATCGGGCGCGGGCTCGTCGAGGACGACGAGCGCCAATGTTCGATTGGCGAAGCTGTACTCGTCGAGGTGATGCTTCGGACCGCAGGCGGTGAGCGCCGCGAGGGCCATTCCACCGACGAGCAGCTGGAGGGCGGGACTGCGGGACACTGAGGTGCGCATGGGAGCTCTCTCGGTCGCAGGCATGTGCGTGAACCAACGGTTCGCCACCGATGGGACGACTGCTCATGCGGAGAGGTACACGCGAGACGCGGGGAGGATGCGCCGAGCGCCACCCCGGCCGGCCCGGGCCGTGTCCGGGTTACGCCCCGTGACGATGCGCGATGCCCCGGGCGCCTGCATATTCGGCGCGGGGCGGCCAGCCGGCGCTGGCCGAGCGCTCCCTGCCAGAAGTCAGCCCTGACGACCATCCGTTTATTCGGAGGAGAACCGATGCTGCTGTCGCTCGTGACCACGGCCGTGCTGACGCTCGGTGCCCCGATCCCGGCCACCGATTCGACCATGTACACGCCCCGGGATCTCGAGCGCGAGCTGCCGTCGCTCATCCGCGTCGACTCCTCCCGCTACGGCTACAGCTTCGACCTGGACACGACACGATCGTCGGGCGCGCTCGGCGCGCTCGCGCGGGCCAACGGCCATTACGTCCTCTACCTGACCCAGAACGCGCTCGACAAGGCCGCGCGCACCGAAGTCTACTCGGCCGGGCGGCGGGCGGACGTGCGGGAGCGCCTCATCGCGCGCCTCCTCACGGATACCGTGTACGTGCAGGGGATCACGGAAAGCGTCACGCGCCACCGGGCGCTCGCCGCGGCGAACGGCGCGAGCGCCGCTGCCGCGCGGGGGCCCGCTCCCGCCGCGCGGGCCTCCACGGTGCGGGCAGTCGACTTCGGACGAGTCATGGACGTGGCGGCGCGCTTCTTCTACCCGGACGCCGTGCTGCCGGACGGCCATATCCAGTCGCATGTCTGCGTGGGGATCAACGGCATCGCCGACATGCAGAACGGTCGGGACCTGGCACTCGAGGGGTTCGTCTACGCAGCGATCTTCCACGACCTGCTGAAGCCGCGCTACTACGTCACGGCGGACTTCGACGCCGCATCGCGGCTGGTCAACGCGATGGACCTCTCGACCGATTCGACGGCCCGCCTCCAGCGAGCCCAGGGTGTGATGTGGGGCGTGATGCGGCAGAGCGAGAAGCTGCGCCAGGTGCTGGTCGCGGAGTACCGGCGCGCCCACGCCTACCTCCCGTTCCGGATCGCGGACGCCCCGTCGGGGAGCCTGGACGCCGTGCGCCGCTGAGGTGCCGAGCGTGCCTGGTCCCGCGCGCGCGTCGAGCCATCGAGCGTCGGGCGACGAAGTCCGGCTCCGCGCCGTCGAGGCGGAGGACCTTCCCGTCTTCTACGTGCAGCAGCTCGACCCCGAGGCCACCCGGATGGCGGCATTCCCCTCGCGCGACCGCGCGGCGTTCGAGACGCATTGGGCGACGAACATCCTCGGCAACCCGTCGGCGGTCACGCGGACGATCCTCGTCGACGGACAGGTCGCGGGCAACATCGGGAGCTGGACGCAGGACGGCGTCCGCTTCCTCGGCTACTGGATCGGCAAGGAGTACTGGGGGAAGGGCGTCGCCACCCGGGCGCTCGCCGAGTTCCTGCGCCTCGTCACGGAGCGTCCCCTGCACGCGCACGTGGCCAGCCACAACGTCGCATCGGTCCGCGTCCTGGAGAAATGCGGCTTCCGCCTCGAGCGCGACCCGAGCGCGGAATCGGCGGATGACGACGTGCCCGAAATCGAATTCGTCCTGCGATGAACTGCGAGCCTTCGCCGGGGTCGGCCCCGGCGAAGCTACCCCTTCCGCACGTACCGCATCGCCACCGCGCCCGACCCGATCTCCACCTCGTCCACGAGCTCCAGGTCGACGTGCTTCGAGAGCCCGGCGAACAGCGTCCGCCCGTGACCCGCGATGCGCGGCAGCACCACGAACTCGTACTCGTCGATGAGCCCGAGCTCCGTCAGCGCCTGCGGCAGCGTCACGCCGCCCGTCAGGAGCGGGCCGCCGGTTTCCTGCTTCAGCCGCTGGACGGCCTCGGCGAGGTCCCCGCGCAGCAGCTCCGCGTTCCAGTCGACAGTGTGCAGGGTGCTCGACACGACGTACTTCCGCACGGCGTGGATCGTATTCGCGAACACCATCATCCACGGCTCCATCCACTCGGACGGCACGCCCGTCTCAGCCGGCGGCCGCCACGCGTCCTCCATCATCTGGTAGGTCACCCGGCCGAGCAGCATGCCGCCGGCGCGCGCGAGGTTTCCGGCGTGGTGGCGGTGCAGGGCTTCGGTGGGGAGGCCGGCGCGGTGATCGCAGCAGCCGTCCAGCGTGACGTTGATGGAGTAGCGGAGAGGTCGCATCGGGGAGAATTGGGGTGAACGGGAAAGGCTACTCCCTTGGACGGGAGGGCGCATCCAGACTCATCGGACGAGGCCGTTCGCCCCCGACCCCCAACCCCCCGCTCCCTTCCAGCTTCGGTGTCTGTTCGGTATACTCCCCGAACCCCCACCGGAGCCGCCATGGACCTCGCCGCGAAGCTCGACATCCTCATGTCCCTCGCCGCCGACGACCGCGAGGGCTCGCCATCCGGCGACGCGGTGCTCCCCCCGCGCCTGCGCAACGCGAGCCGAGCGGGCACGCTGAATCCGCTCAACATCCGCGAGGTTCGCCCGGGAGCGGGGCCGAAGGCGAAGCTGCTGCGCATCCTCATGACGAACGCCTGCAGCTTCAACTGCCACTACTGCCCCA